>JBIOYR010000064.1:0-7378 GCA_044870245.1 Aestuariivirgaceae bacterium
GCGGTCGCTAACCCCCCAAGAGGGGAAGGCTGTCCAGAAGTTTCTTCGGGCCAAGCGACCGCGGCTAATGCTAGATGTAGTTAGTGCCGCGCTCTCGAAACACTATATGCCATGTTTGCACTTGGCATGCAAGTGACAACGAGTGCGGCGCTGGCCGGCCTGCCCCTTATCGGTCAGGTCGTAACTCTGACCTGCACGACTGGGACTGGACGTTCGTTCCGAATGGTCGGGCTGGCGTGCTGTTCATTACCGAGCGCAAGGGCTGGACAACAAGGCACTGCATAGTCGCGCTCCGCGGAAGAGCTCCTTAGATGGAGGAGCCTGTTCGCGTCAGCGTCGCTCCCTGTAGAATCGTCAGCGGTCCCTGCTCTGCCCTGTTAATCTCCCTGTTTTGGCAAAGGGGAAAGATGTTCCGAATGTCCCTAACTTAGCGGAATCACGCAGTAATCCATAGGAATCTCAATCTGAACAAGGTCCGTCGCATGGCAATCCTCCCTGTATTTCTCCCTGTTAGCAGGGAACCGCCATCAGAGACTGGTTCGCTTCAGACTGCGTCCACCACCATCCGACGCCAATGACCTGACGTGGAACGAATTGGCACTAAGGCCATGGCGAACGCCGAACTGACCGACCGCGACCGGTCGATCACCATGTTCGGCATTCTCACCGCCATGCTTCTCGCGGCGCTCGACCAGTCGATCGTCACGCCGGCCATGCCGACGATCGGCGGTGGGCTCGGCAACGCCGAATATCTTCCTTGGATCGTGACGTCCTATCTCCTGACCGCCACTGCCGTCGCGCCGCTCTATGGCAAGATTTCCGATATTCACGGCCGGCGCGGCACGCTCTACGCAGCACTCGGGCTGTTCCTTCTGGGCTCCCTGATTGCGGCGCTGGCGCCCAATATCTTCGTTCTGATCGGTGCCCGGGCGGTGCAGGGTCTTGGTGGCGGCGGGCTCTTTGCGCTGTCGCAGATCCTGATCGGCGATCTCTTGCCGCCACGCGAACGCGGGCGATACGCCGCGTGGATCTCCGGCATGTGGGCGGTCGCCGGCATTGCCGGACCGCTGCTCGGCGGCACTCTCGCCGAAGTGAACTGGTCGCTGATCTTCTGGCTGAACCTGCCGCTCGGGGTGATCGCCATGCTGGTGATCAACCGGCCGCTCAAGAAGCTCGCAATAGCCGGCCGGAAGCATCAGCTCGACGTCTGGGGTGCCGTGTTGCTGGTGATCGCGACATCGGCGTTCCTGCTCGTCCTCAACTGGGGCGGCACCACCTATTCCTGGACCTCGCCGCAGGTGCTGGGGCTGCTTGCCCTGTCGGTGCTGTTATGGATTGCCTTCGGCATCAGGCTGTCATTGGCAGCTGAGCCGCTGGTGTCGTTCGAGGTTCTGTCCAACCGGATCGCGCTCGCCGGCTGCTTTGCGATGTTCATGGTGTCGGCGGTGAATGTCGGCCTGACGGTGTACCTGCCAGTCTACGCCCAGGCCTATCTCGGCCTGTCGCCGGCGGAGTCGGGCTATGCGCTCCTGGGCTTTCTGCTGGGCGCCGTTGCAGGGGCGACTCTCGGTGGACGGCTGACTCTGCGTGTGATCCACGCCAAGCGCATCACGATCGTCGGCGCCGCGATCAGCGGGCTCGCCCTCGTCGCGGCCGGGGCGATGGTGGCACAGAAGTCGCTCCTCGCGCTCGAATTGATGCTGCTCCTGATTGGCGGCGGCATGGGCATGACATTTCCGGTGACCACCGTGTCGGTGCAGAACGCGGTGCATCAGATGCATCTTGGCGTTGCGACGGGCATGCTGATCTTCCTGCGCTCGCTTGGCGGCGCGCTCGGCGTCGCCGTGCTGGGAGCGATCGCGCTCGGCCACGGCATTCCGCTTGGCGCCGAGGCGGGGGGGCAGCTGTTCCACGTCAGCGATTCCGAGCCCTTTGCCGCGCTCTTCTACACCATGGCGGCGATCATGCTTGTGGCAACGGGGATTTATGGGCTGATGCCGCACAAGGAGCTGCGCGGGCGACCAGAGCCGGCAGCTCCGATGGTGGAGTGACCCTCCTTGACTCCTTTTGCAATACTTGCCCACATCACCATCTTGTTTGCGCCTTCCGAGCTTGGAGGGATGACGGCAATGGTCGAGCTGACCGCCTTTGCGCTGATCTGCTTCATGCGCTTCGGCGAGGATGTCTGGGTTATCCCGCCTGCCATTCGGCTGGCGATCGAGCAATGCGATCGCCAATTCGCCACTGCCGAGCTCTGCGAGGCCGCCGCTCACAAGATCCGAGCCAGCAATCCAAATCGCGACCTTAACGACCTTGTCGATCCCAGAGGCGTCTATGTCGCGGCAAGCTGCGAGCCCTCACGCAGTTTCTGAGTGGCAATAGACAGCCAAGTCGTTATCAGTGCCGCTTTGCCACTGCCCATTGCCTCATCCTTGACGTTCAAGCGAGACCACCCAATCATGCGAACAGTCATCTTCATCATCGGATTGATCTCCCTTCTGGTCGGCCTGGTCTGGATCGGCCAGGGAACCGGCTATTTCCCCTATCCGCGCTCGAGCTTCATGATCAACCAGATCGAATGGGCCTATTATGGCGCCGCCACTGCCATCGTCGGCCTGCTGCTCCTGTTCTACGCCCAGCGCTTCTGAGACATCGCCTCATTTCTTGTCGAGCATGCCATGCGCCCGGTGCCATTCCTCGAGCGATTGATCGGGAAACACCTCGAAACGCTTGTCGCCGGGCGCCAGCTCGACCTTGACCCAGTTCGCCTTTGACCCGAGCATGATGTGCTCGCTTTCCGGAGTGGGCGGAAGGGGCGTGTCGATAGCGCTGGCGAAGGGATGCACCAAATCGGGCCAGCGCGGATCATACACCCACAATGCCGAGCCGCATTTCGAGCAGAACCGCCGCTCGCCTTCGCTCTCCTCGCCATCGATGACCGCGTGGAAGACCGTGATGTTCTCTGCTCCCTCGACCCGCAGCGTGTCCGCCCTGGCGCCGAGATTGATGGCGTAGCCGCCGCCCCCGGCCGTCTTGCGGCAAATTGAGCAATAGCAACGCATATAGGGAACGGGTGCATAGGCCATGACCGAGAAGCGGACTGCGCCACAGTGACAGGATCCATCGAGCTGCATGCCAATCTCCTTGATGTTCGGCAGTGCTAGAGCATGATGTGAAGTGACTTCGCTTTCTCCTGCCGAGGGTTTCTGAGGTGAGTAACCTCCTTCAACGTGATGTCAACGATCTGCTGCCCGAAGCCTATCCCTATACGGCATCGATCCTTCATTCCATGATGACCGACCAGGGCTCGCCGTTCTTCGAGCGGCCCCGCTCCGGTTTCGGGCGCGGCATCGAGTTCTATCGCGGCCTGCAGTTCTTCCATGTTCTCGCCGGATCGATTGCCGACTATGCCTCAGGCGTGGGGACCTGGCCCGACCTGCTCCAGCCGGTGCTGTTCACCGAAAAGCTGGTCTGGACCAAGTTCTTCCAGTTCATTCCGGTGCCGGCCCCGGCCGACCGGCTGGCGATGCGAAGCTTCATACCTCGGGATCTTCGCAGTGAGATCAAGACTGCCAGGATCCTCTGGCAATCGAGCGAGCCGATCTGCCCGCCTGACGGAGCCGTCCCTCCCGGTCAGCATTATGTCAAGTTCAGCCACCGCAGCGGCATCAGCCGCCGCCTTCAATTTCCGCTGTCCGCACAGGAGAAGGACACCTTGCAGCATTGGCTGCGCACCGCCTTCGGCGCCCCGCAGGTTCCGGTCAATGGCGAGTGGTGGTACGGCGCGATCAAGCCGGCGATTTTCGTCGAGGAGGCGGTCGGTGGTTCGGAGCGCCCGGACGAATGGAAGTTCTTCGTGGCTAACGGCACCTGTCGCTTTCTCTATCATCAGCACGAAAAACCGTCAGGCGCCCGCATGCTGACCCTTTACGACCGTTCCTTCAACTACCTGCCGGTCCAGATCGCCGATATCGAGATCGGCCAGGTGGTCGAGCCTCCCGAGGAGCACGAGCGCATGCTTGCGGCGGCCGAATCCATCGGCTCTGGCTTGAACTTTGCCCGTATCGGCCTTTATCGCACGAAAAGCGGCGAAATATATCTGGGGGAAATCACGCTCTGCCCAAATAACGCCATCTATCGATTTTCTGACCCGTTCTTCGACAGTTCAATCGGGCAGGAATGGATATTGCGTACAAGTTGACATGCCTGAAGCCTTTGCGTCACCACCATTCAGTGTGCGAAGGCATTCGCTACATCACAAGGAGTATTGAACTTTTCGGCCTGGGGTTTAGTCTACGCGCCGCTTAACGAGCGTGGGGTTCGGGATGTTCGCGGTCGTCGTCGGTTATGCGGAAAAGCTGAAGCGCAATGGCGTGCGCATGGCGCGTGTCGCCCTCAATCCCAAAATGGAGCGCCGCGCCAAGTTTCTCCTGAACCAGGCGCTGACCGAGGAGGATCCGGCGGTCGCCATTCCCGAGGACACCGGCTGGATGCGCCTCGCGGTCGACCGGCTGGACGGTCTCGACAGTGCGGTGCGTCAGACCGCAGCCTTTGCCCGCGAATGGGTCAGCGATAGCGCGCGCAGCCCGATCCGCAAGAGCTATCTCTTCAATATGCTTCGTCCGCAGGAGGTGCTGGACCATCCGGCCTTCCTGTCGATCGCCCTCAACGGCACCATCCTCGCCGCCGTGGCACGCTATTTCGGGCAGGCGCCCTGCCTGCAGAAGCTCGCCATCATGCGCAGTCCCCCGAACTCCAGCACCGACGGCAGCCAGCTCTATCATTACGATCACCGCGACAGCCGTCAGGCCAAGCTGTTCCTCAATCTCTGCGATGTCACCGACGAGGCCGGGCCTACCCATTTCCTGTCCGCCGCCGACTCGAAGCGGATCGATGCCAAGGTGGGCTACAAGCAGGACCGCTACACCGACGAGCAGATCTATTCGGCGGTGCCGCAGTCGCAGGTGATCAACACCGTCGGCAGCGCCGGCACCGGGTTCCTGATCGATACGGCCCGATGCCTCCATTATGGCAGCCGCGGCAACAGCGTCGACCGGCTGGTGCTGCTCGCGAGCTACGTCAGAACCAACAATGTCAATCCCAGCGACGGCTGCGAGGTTCTCGACCCGATCCGCAAGCAGTTGGCGGCCGAGAAATACGCCAACGATTCGCTGCGCAGCTTCGCCTTGACCGCCTGCTGCTGACTACTCGTAGCCGTATCGCGCAAGTGGCAGTGCCGTCAGCCCTGTGGCGCGGCGATTGCTTTCGGCATAAAATCCTGGTGGCAAGGCGCGGTCGAGCTCTGACCTCAGGCGTTCGCTGAACCGCTTCTCGAGCGTCTGTGGCACCACGAGATCGATCATCGCCCGCATGCTCTGGAGCGTCCCTGCTCTCACCCGTTTGGGGAGCACGCTCGGGGCAAAGCCGTTCGCCGAACTCGAACGAAAACGATAGGCGATCCCCTTCAGCGCGTAGGAGCTGACGTTGCGCCGGCGAGCGTTTTCAACTTTGTCGAGGGGAAACGCGGGAAGCTCCGCGACACCGACAAAGGCACAAATTGCACCCACATAATCCTCGATCGCGGTTGCGAACAGCTCATAGGGCAGCACCAGCACATTGTCCTTGCCGAAAGTCTCCTGATAGAGGCCGATCAGCCGGTCATACATCAGATAGCTCGGCGCGAAGCAGGGCAGCCGCCCGTCGCTCGGCGGATCGACGAAATCCCTGATCGTGTGCCACCCGCCATATTTGAGATACTGGATGTACATCGACATCAGGAGCGCGCGCTGCTCCCTGATCACCAGCAGAATGCGCGCTTCGGGAAAGACCGCCTTGATGCGCCGGGCGAGTATGGCGCGGTCGAAGCCGCCCGACAGCACACTGCCGCTCAGTCGTTCGCTGCTGATCACTGCGCGCTGGCCTGCGGGCACCAGGATCGCCTCGCATTCCCGGCGAAACGCAGCAATGTCGAAATCGAGCTCGTTGACCAGCCTTTCACCGCCATCCTTGCAAAGCCGCCGTCCCAATTGCTTTGCCCGCTCCATCGGCGGCAGCGACAGGTCGGCCGGTGTGAACAGATGCGGCGAATTGGCGAAGATATGCTTCTGCAGCCAGGTCGTTCCGGTCCGCGCCAGTCCGACGTGAACGAGCACCGGACTGTGCGTCAGCGGCACTCCCTGCTCCTGGGGCTTGGCATTCCCGTCCCGTGCCGTCGAACCGTCCATCCGCCCCTCCTGGCCGAGAATTCCGGCGCAATTTAGAGACCCGGCTGTGTCCCAATTGCGACAGGGCAAATGGAATCAGGAGAATTGATGAGCCGTTCAACTTTGAGGATGTACAATGTTACGTCGCAAGATGCCAATTTTGCTTGGGAAAAGGCAGTTCTCCAACCGGAACCACGAGCGGCGGGGCTCATCGATTGATCATATCGCATCAGCATCGCTTCATTTTTTTCAAGACTCGGAAGACGGCCGGAACCAGCATCGAGCGGGCGCTTGTCCCGCTATGCGGTCCGAAGGACATCATTGCCGCCACTCATGACGGTATCTCTGGACGCAATGATCGCCTGCCGGTTCCCCTTGGCGCCTTCGCCTGGTGGTGGCGCTATCGCCGCATCCATCGCTCGCCCTTTGCCACCTACTACCCTCATGAACGCGCCGAGCTGATCAAGACTCTGGTCGGTCGCAAGGTCTTCAACAGCTACTTCAAATTCACCATTGAGAGAAATCCGTGGGATCGCGAGGTATCGCTCTATTTCTGGCGAACCCGGAAGCGTCCCGATACCAGCTTCAACGATTTCGTGCGCACCAATCGGCGAAAGTACTGGGTCGACAATTTCGATATCTACACGATCGACGGCAAGCTCGCCGCGGATCATGTGATGCGCTACGAGAACCTCGGCGACGAGCTGGCCGCGCTTGGTCGTATCATCGGCTGCGACCTGTCGACCATCACCCTGCCGCATGCCAAGCAGCGCCGGGTCGATAAGGTCGACTATCGGACATACTACGACGACGAGCTGCGCAACATCATCGCCAACCGTCATCGCCGCGAGATCGAGCTGTTCGAATACAGCTTCGACTGAATGAGGCGCTCGGCGTTATGCATTAGGCAGTGCCACGGAGCTCTTCTCTACTGCCGATCGCCTACTGCCGTGTCTCAAGCGGCAATCGACGGCGCGCGGATCTTGCCGTCGAGCTTGGCGGGCTCCGGATCATCGAAGCGATAGCCGCACAGCCCGATCTCGGTCGCATAGGTGCGCGCCACCCACTCTCGCGTCGCATCGTCATACTGATCGCGATAATCGCCGACCCGGCGATATTCCCCCTTGGCATTGGGCAGGTCGAGCCTGGCATCGATCCCGAGATGCTCGAGCACC
>JBIOYR010000065.1:0-55176 GCA_044870245.1 Aestuariivirgaceae bacterium
CACAACCTTGCCAAGGTTGGGGTCGTGGGTTCGAATCCCATCGCCCGCTCCAGATTGTTCTCGAGAATCGAATATTTCGCTGCCGTCATAATTCTCGGATGAGCCGCCCAAGCTTTGGCAATGGCTAGATCCGAGCGATCACCATATGCGCCTGAATTTTTGCTGACACTGATCCGTTTCCATACGCCTCGCTGATTGCGTCCGATGCCCGGGCAGTCGCTGTTTCCAATGACCAAGCGGGCCTGGCTTCGATCTCATTGCGAAGAGGCGTTCCCTGGCAGTACGCAATGGCTGGATGGCGGGGCTTCGGGGCGGTGCTGGCGTGGGCAATCGTCTGGATTTCAACGTTTGGAAATCCAGCGGAGCGCAGGTCGGCGCGAATCCGCGTGACGTCGTGATATCCATGAGGGGTCCGCGCGAGAAACGAAGGCGGATCCTCAGGATACAGCAAAGCTAATGTGTCAGTGACCACCCGAGCGAATTCGTTCTCTTCGATACGGTCCCAGACATTGAACAGGAAACGACCGCCTGGTTTCAGGACCCGACGCGCTTCTCGATATCCGGCAATCCGGTCCGGGAAAAACATCACCCCGAATTGGCAGCAAACAAGATCGAAGGTCCCGTCATCGAATGGCAAGTCGAGAGCGTCTGCCTGTTGCCACGAGATCCGCTTGTCCGAAGGTTGCCTTGCGGACGCTCTGCGAAGCATTGGCGCGTTCAAGTCGCTAACCACATACCTCGCATCCGAGCCGAGGAGCGGCGCGAGAGCACGTGTCACAACGCCTGTCCCGGCGGCCGTCTCCAGCACGCTCTCGGCATTGCCGTCGACTGCACGCCGCGCAATCTCCTCTGCATAGGATTGGAAAATCAATGGGACAAGATAGGCATCATATAATTCCGGCATCTCGCCTGCGAACAGCGCATCTGCTTGAGACATCAAATTGATCCTTCAGGCTAGGTCAGGACTCAATATTGAAGCGCCTGACTTCCAGGCACCGCCTCTATGACTCCCCTCTCCCCGCGCCAGCGTGGGAGAAGGGAGAAGGGGGCGACGCGCATGCGTGCGAAACTAAAGGGTCCGGACCCTAGGCCCCTGTTGCCCACAAATCCGGATCGGGCCGACACCGCCCACCATTCTAACGGAGTTCAAGGCTGCCTTGGAGGCTCAGAGGCCCCTCTAGAACATTTTCCTAGAAGTCATCGCGCAAGGTTGGATAATCGGTAAACCCCTTCTCCTCGCCGGAATAGAATGTTGCCTGATCGGGCAGGTTGAGGGACGCCTTGAGCCGGTAGCGCCGCGGCAGGTCCGGATTGGCAAGAAATGTCGCGCCGAAGGCGACGAGATCGGCTTCGCCATTCCGGATCACCGCATCGGCGCTGGCGAAGTCGAAGCCGCCATTCACGATATAGGTGCGATCGAATTTCCGGCGCAGGACGGGGGAGATGCGCCTCGACCCGTCAGCGACCGGATCGACGACATGAAGATAAACGATGCCGAGCTTGTCGAGCTGCTCGGTGAAATAGGAAAAGGTCGCAATCGGATCGGAATCGGACATCGAGTTGAACACACCGTTCGGTGAGATGCGATAGCCGACGCGATCGGCCCCCCAGACATCAATGACGGCCCTTGTCACCTCCAGGGGCAGCCGCGCGCGATTTTCGATCGGGCCGCCATAAGCGTCGGTCCGTGCGTTGGTGCCGTCACGCAGAAACTGATCGAGCAGATAGCCATTTGCGCCATGCAGCTCGACGCCGTCGAAGCCGGCAGCCTTGGCATTTCTGGCACCGCTGCGGAACTGTTCAACGATGCCCGGAAGCTCGCCGAGCGCCAGCGGGCGCGGCGTCACCATCTCCTGCGGACCCTTGGCGGTGAAGACTTGGCCCGCGGCGGCGATGGCCGAGGGCGCGACCGGCAGCTCACCGCCGTGGAAGTCCGGATGGGAAATGCGCCCAACATGCCAGAGCTGCAGAAAGATCCTGCCGCCGGCGCGATGCACGGCTTCGGTGATCCGCCGCCAGCCGGCAATCTGTGCGTCGGAGTGAATGCCCGGCGTGCGAACATAGCCGACACCCTGCGGGCTGACCTGGGTTGCTTCGGTGATGATCAGCCCGGCGGCGGCGCGCTCGGTGTAATAGGTCTCGGCAAGCGGATTTGGCACATTGTGCGTGAGGGCGCGGCTGCGCGTCATCGGCGCCATCACCAATCGATTGGCGAGCTCGAGATCGCCGAGACGATAGGGCGACAACAACGGCTCAACCTGCTCAGCCTGCTGATGACGGCTCGCGGCACTGCTATTCAGTTGCATGACGGGCGCTCCTGCTCTCGTGCACTTGAATCAAGCGGTCAAACCCGCTAGTTAGGTACTGACCGGTAACACCCGTTAGGTACTGACCGGTAACCCGCATGTCAAGAGGTAACCTGGAATGGCCTCATCAAGCGCCGCAACTCGTGAGAAGGACGCCCGGATTCCGGCCCGCACGCGCATCCTTGCGGCCGCCGCCGAGCTCTTTTACCAGCACGGCATAAGGGCGGTCGGGGTGGAGGCGATCGCCGAAGCTGCCGGCACCAACAAGATGACGCTTTATCGCCACTTCTCCTCAAAGGATGCGCTGGTCGCAGAGTATCTGCGTCAATCAGCGCATGCGGCCGACGCGTGTTGGGGACGGTTCGCAGAGGCGCATCCCGGCGATCCCCTCGCCCAGCTCTGGGCGTGGATCGAGGAGATGGCCGGCCACCTTGCACAACCGAACGAGCGCGGCTGCGCACTCGCCAATGCGGCGATCGAACTGCCCGAGAAGGATCACCCGGCCCGTCGCGTGATCGAAGAATACAAGAAGGCGCAGAGGTCGCGATTGGTGCAGCTGAGCGAGCAGGCAGGCTTGAGCGATTCCGAGATGCTTGCCGACGAACTCCATCTTCTTCTCGAAGGTGCACGCGTCACGGCGCAAAGCATCGGCACCGATGGTCTGGCAGCGCGGCTCCGCCATATGGGCAAGGCGATGATTGCCGCCCACACACCCCGCCGCAGATCGAAACGGGGTTCGAAGACGCCCACGCACGTCAAGGTCTAGATCCTTCGGCTAACCGACGGCCAGACCATGGTCTCCGATGGCAGCCAGTCTGTTCTTGCCGCCACATTCAGCCATCCAGTGTCGTAGGGCCTGGCACTATCCGCCGGTATAGGCGATGAAATCCATCTCGATCCGTGCGGCGATGGTGAGACTCGCGACGACCGTGATCCGAGCCGGCGGTGCGTGTTCGAAGTACCTGGCATAGGCCTCGTTGAACCCGGCGAAATCTGCTGCATCCGCCAGATACACGGTCACTTTCACGATATCGTCCAATGTGGCCTTGGCGCGTTTCAGGATGTCCGCCGCATCCGCCATGATGCGATCGGTCTCCGAGACAATACCGCCCTCGACGATTGTCCCGTCGGGCCCGAACCCCACCAAGCCGGAGAGGAATACGAAGTCGCCGGCACGCACCGCATCGGAGATGGGCAGGCCTTCCATGCCACTGCCAGGAACCACATGCTTTGCCATCTGAACCTCCGAATGCGACCGACCGGCCATTCAGTCTTGCAGGAGTTCGGATGGAGCACAGTTCGTGTTCCGGAAACTTCAGTTGGCGATTTGTCGAACGATCAGCGGTGCGGTCCTGGTGTAGTGCTGATCGCTCGCAGCGATCGCCGTCGCGAGCAGGTCGACGGAAAGATCGAACACCACCCGAGCGTTCTCGTCATGCGGAGGACCGGCAATGAAACTCAGTGTCAAAAGGGCGATCCTTGCGACGGCCGCGGTGTGCTTCGCCAATATTGGCGCGACCGCTCAGGAGACGATCCGCTTCGCAACGGAGGGTGCCTATCCGCCGTTCAACGAGCGGGCCGCCGACGGCTCGCTGGTCGGTTTCGAAATCGATCTCGGCATGGCCATGTGCGCGAAGATCAAGCGCAAATGCGCGTTCGTTGCGCAGGATTGGGACGGCATGATCCCGGGGCTTCTCGTCAAGAAGTGCGATGGCATCTTCGCGTCCATGGCGATCACCGAAGAGCGCAAGAAGCAGATCGATTTCACCGACAAGTACTACCAGACGGGCGGCACCTTCGTGGCGCCGAAAGGAACGGTCATCGATCTCGCTGACAAAAAGCTGGGCGGCAAAACCATCGGGACCATCCCCGGCACTACCCAGTGCTACCTGGAGAAGGCCTTTCCCGGGGCCGATGTGAAGATCTACCCCAAGGCGGATGCCCTCTATCTCGATCTCGCATCGGGGAGGCTTGATGCGATCTTCTCCGATGCCATCGCCGTCGACTTTGGATTCCTCAAGACCGATGCGGGCAAGGGCATGGCTTTCGCATCGAGCGTCATTCACGATCCGGAATGCTTCGGCGAAGGCGTCGGCATCGGCGTGCGAAAGGAAGACAAGGAACTTCGTCAATCGCTCAACGAGGCAATCGCGGCGGTGCGCGCCGACGGCACCTACGAGGCAATCGAGAAGAAGTACTTCTCCTATGGGATCTATGGCAACTGAGAGAGCAGCCTAGCGAGTCCAGGGCTCGCCCGATCCAGTCGACGGCGGCGGAGGCAGAATGACGGCGGTCGGCCAATTCCTCCCTTTTGTCCTGCAGGGGCTCGAGGTCACGGTGAGCCTCAGCATCCTCTCCGTCGCGGCCGCCGTCGTTCTCGGTCTTCTGGGCGCCTGGGCAAAATTGTCGCGATCCAGCAGTGCCGGGCGACTCGCCAATGCGTACACGGTCCTCGTCCGCGGCGTGCCCGATCTCGTGCTCATGCTGGTGATCTATTATGGCGGCCAGCGCCTGCTCAACGTGCTTGGCGAGGAAACCGGGCTCTGGAGATTCGTCGAGCTCAACACGTTCTCAGCCGGTGTGCTGTCGATCGGATTCATCTTCGGGGCCTATATGACGGAAACATTCCGCGGAGCCGTGCTGGCGATCCCGCGTGGGCAGATCGATGCCGGCCTGGCATTCGGGATGCGGCCATCGGTGCTGTTTCGCCGGATCATATGGCCGCAGCTCGTTCGCTTCGCCCTGCCGGGGTTCACCAACAACTGGCTGACCCTGATGAAGGCGACTGCACTCGTGTCGGTGATCGGGCTGGAGGATCTCGTCTACAATGGCTATGCCGCCGGCAAGGCGACGCGCATGCCGTTCACCTTCCTGTTCATCGTCCTGGTGATCTATCTCGTTCTCACCGCGGTGTCCGATCTCGGGCTGCGTTGGCTCGAGCGACGCCATGGTGGCGGAGGGCAGGCGGCGTGAGGACGATGATGGATTTGTCCTGGCTGGCGCGCTGGATGGCGACGGTGAACGAGTATTCCCCGATCGACCTGATGTTGATCCTGCAGAACGCACCCCTCTTCGTCCACGGTCTTGTCAACACCGTCCTCCTGCTGGCCGGATCGCTGGTGGTCGCCGGATTGATCGCGCTGCCGCTGTCGCTGGTGCGGGCCTGGAGGGTGCCGGTCCTCAACCAGGTGGTCTCCGGCTATGTCTACCTGTTCCGCGGCACGCCGATGCTGGTGCAGCTCTATTTGCTCTACTATGGAGCGGCGCAGTTCCAGCTGATCCGGTCTTCCTTCCTCTGGTCGGTTCTGAGGGAGGCGTGGTGGTGCGCCTTCATTTCCTTCGCGGTCTGCTCCGCAGCCTACCTGACCGAGATTCTGCGCGGCTCCATCGAGGCGGTACCGAAGGGTGAGGTCGACGCGGCGAGGGCGTTCGGGATGAGCACCATGACGGCCTTGCGCCGCATCATTCTGCCGGACGCGCTGCGCCGCGCCTTGCCGGCCTATTCCAACGAGGTGATCTTCACCCTTCACGGCACGGCAATCGCCAGCACCGTGACAATCATCGACATCCTGGGCGCCGCGCGACAGTTCAACAACAAATACTATCTCGGAATGGACGGATTCGTGGTCGCGGGCGCTCTCTATATGGGCCTCGTCTATCTCATCTCACAGGGTTTCCGGTTCTGGGAGAGGCAGTGGCATCGGCATCTCAGATGACACGGCGGCACGACCTTTGCGCTTGCAACAGATGCAACTGACGAGAGAGGCCCAAACCAACCATGGATCGTCTGGGAACGATTGAAGTGTTTCCGCCGGCAGAGAGATTCGTCTATCTGGATGCGGCCTCCGTCGGGCTGATGCACCGCGGCGCCGCACTTGCCATCAATCAGTGGCAGCAGGCACTTGCAGACGAGGGGACGATAGCGTTCGACGAGCAAGCCGAGGTCGAATGCCTCGACAATCTCAACAGAGCGGCGGCGTCGCTGCTCAACACCTCGCCTGAGAACATCGCCACCGCATCCAGCGAGACCGTTCTCATGACTTCACTCGCATGGGCGGTCATGCCACCGGGAGGCTCCAACATCGTGGCGACGGACCTGACCCATCCCAGCACCGTCTATCCGTGGATGCGGGTTGCGTCCTTCACTGGCGCCAAGATGCGCTGGGCACGGAGCGAGAACGACTACATCGATCCGGACGATCTCGAGTCGCTGATCGACGACGACACTTCGGTGGTGTGCCTGTCCCATGTCGAGTACGGTACCGGCCAAACCTATAACCTTGCGCGATTCGCGAGGGCAGCACACCGTCACGGCGCCATCTGCGTTGTCGACGTAACGCAGTCGGCGGGGCAGGTTCCAATCGATGTCGCAGCGTCGGGCATCGATGCGGCGGCTGCGTCAACCTACAAGTGGCTTTGCGGGCCATTTGGCGCCGGCTTCATGTTCGTGTCCGACTCATTGCAGAGGCTCGATCCCGGTATCGTCGGCTGGCGCAGCCACAAGGACATATGGGATTTCCAAGCGATGCGGCTCGAGATGCCGGAGAGCGCCAAGCGATACGAGTTTGGAACCATGGCCTATGGAAACGTGCTCGGCGCAACCCAGTCCATGAACTACCTGCTCGATCGCAGGATCGACAAGATCCATGGGCACAATGCCGCGATTGGGGGCCAGCTCCGGAAGGGCCTGGAGCGCATGGGCGCCGAGGTCCTGTCACCGAAAAATCCGGCCGAATGCTCTGCGACCATCGCCGCCCGCTTCCCGGGAAAGGACAGCGCAAGGCTTGCGCGAGAACTCAAGGCCAGCAAGGTCATAGCGTCGCTCCGGCGTGACTTCATCCGCTTCTCGCCTCATCTCTACAATAATTCGGCGGATATCGAGCGTGGCCTCGCTGTCATTCAGGCGGCGCTTCAGCATTAGAGCCGGGTGGTCCCATGCATCGCCATGAATGGTATCAGCACCTCCATGAAAGGACGCCCGAGATCGAGCGGGAAGCCCGAGCTGCCGCGGCGCGGCTCGGTCTTCAGAACGATCGCGGCCCGCTCGCTCTCTACTCGGGAATGTCATCATGCCCATCGCCTTTGACCGGCGATGTCCTGAACGCGATGGTGCGTGCCAACCGTGAGGAGTTCAGCAGCGTCCAGTCGGTCGCCGATTCGATCCGCAACTTGATCAAGGATGCCTTCGGCGACGACTTCGATTGCGCGGTTGTCAACACCTGCGAAGCCGGGTTGCGCG
Organism: Aestuariivirgaceae bacterium; assembly: GCA_044870245.1. GTDB lineage: Bacteria > Pseudomonadota > Alphaproteobacteria > Rhizobiales > Aestuariivirgaceae > DATAFF01. The sequence continues at coordinate 7,546 of JBIOYR010000065.1, forward strand.
TCGCCATCGAGACACTGGTGGCGCCGCCCATCATGCGGCGGGGCGATGGCTATCGCGCCCGCATGCTGTTTCCCTATGGCGAGGATTCAGATTGGGGAGCCGCCTATGGCCGGCCCTTTCCGCCGAAATACAAGAACCTGGCTATCGACCGCAGCATCAGTGCCGGGGAACTCGGCATCGAGGGCAAGAGCCTCGCCAATGTCGATACCGTGTTCGCACCATTCAGCGGCGGGCGCTACGAGGTGCATGGCATCCGCCAGAATGTCGTAGCGATCCTGCTCGATGTCGATGTCGACCAGACTGCCCAGCGCCTGGAAAGGATGGCCGAACGCCACGCCGAAAGCCTCGCGGGAATCCATGCGATCGGCTATGACACGCCGAGCTACGGCTACGGCCAGCGCGATCAGGCTGGCGGCCCGGCCCTGATGCGCCGAATTCGCGCCCTGGCGGGCGACCATGATGTTCCCTTCATTGTCGACTCGGCGAGCGCCATCCCGCTACTTGGCAGCGGTCTCCAGGAAATCAACGGCGATGTCCAGCTCTGGAGCATGGACAAGGTGGCGCGCGGGCCGACTGCAGGCCTCATTGTCGGACGCAGCGACATGATGCTGCCGATCAGGAAGTGCCTGGGTGTGGCCGGCGACCGGTTCGGCAATGTCTCCTCGCATGGGAAGGCATCGAACTCGGCATTCGATCCCGGCCGCGACGTTCTGGCCGGGGTCCTGGCGGCACTTCGCATGTTGCGCGACGAGCCCGAGAAGATTCGCAAACCGATCGACGCGCTGCATCGGATCGCGACAGAAGCTCTGAGCCGCGACCCGCGCTATGGCAATGAGCTGGTGATCACCAAATCCTATCAACTCGGTGGAATCGAAGTGAACTATGCGCGAAGCTGGAAGGCGAACAGACGCGGTGTCCCGATCTTCACGCTCGAAGACCTTTATGCGCAAACGAACCCGATCAGCCGCGCCGTGACAGCAATGGGAATCCAGCCGCCGCCAATCTATGCGGGCATGATGATGCTGACTCCTGGCGTCGGGATGCTCGATTCCCAAGGTGCCCTTGTCACGGAGCGTGCAGAGCTTGCCGTGGCGGCGCTGGCGGCATCGATGGGAATCGTCTGCGACTATGCCGGCCTGTGAGGTCGGGCATCCGACAGCCGGGCACGGCGCTCCTTGTTGCGTCGGCGAGCAATTGCCAGGAAACTTTGGACCATCGGATTGCCAAGCGAGGCGCGCTGCGCCTTGATTACGATATGGGTTGTCTTCTTGATGCTTGCCCGCCTGATGGCTCGGATCGCGCCTGCGACCTCCCAGGCCTTTGCAAAGTGGGACGGCAGGAAACCCAAATGCCGTCCGGCCAGCACCAGAAACAGAATGCCCTCCGTCTGATGGGAAGTCGCTTGCGGGTTCAACCGCAGCTCGGCGATCAGCCGGCTCTCCTCGGCAGAATATCCATGCTGGACCAGGGCGCAACGCGACAGCACATCGTCGCTGATCGCGCGGTCATCGAGATCGAACAGCTCATGCTCTCGCCCGCAATAGAGATAACCAATCTCGGTCAACAACGGTATGGCGAATGTCTTCGAGGGACCCGGCGAAGCCACGGACACGCCGATGTGCAGGCGTCGTTCCTCTACTGCTCGATCGATTTCGCTTGCCGAGCCCGTGACCATCTTCAATGTCAGGCCGGGATTGGCGCGGACATAATCGGAGAGAATTTGCTGCAGAAGCGCATCTTCATTGGTCACAAGATTGTCGATGAGACCAATGTAGAATTCGCCGACGAGCTCGGAATGGAAGGAGTTTATCCGCGACCGGAACTCTTCGAGAGCGACCAGGAGCTGCGTGGTCGAATCGTAGACCACCTTTCCTTCCGCAGTGAGGCCGAAGCCGCTGCGTCCGCGCTCGCAAAGGCGGACGCCGAGGCGAATCTCCAGATCGCTGACATGCTTGCTGATGGCCGACTTGGTAATTCCGAGCTCGACCTCGGCTGCTGAAAACCCACCGCAGTCGACCACCGTGCGGAACACCCGGAGCAGCTTGAGCTCGAAGTCCGTGAACTGGTTCGCAAAGATGCGATGAGGCCAAGTCAATTCCGTAACTTCCCACGGTCAATTACTCGTCGGCATAGACCTCGACCACCTGCATCATGCCGAGGTCCTCATGGTTCATCATATGGCAGTGGAGCGCGAACTTGCCGGTGAAGTCGAGGAAGCGCGATCGGAAGGTGATGCTGCCGCTCCGCGGAACGACCGCAGTGTCCAACCAGATCGGGTCGCCCAGCGGGTCGCCATTGATCTTGGTCAGCAACATATCGTTGACGTGAATGTGAAAGACGTGATCGTTGTCCGTATCCTCGTTGATGACCGTCCATTCTTCAACGGCGCCCAGGCGAATGCGCTGATCCACCCGGTCCGGGTCGAAGCTCTTGCCGTCGATGAGGAACCGGTACTTGCGCCACTCCTCGGTACCGGGGCTCGTCGTCGAGACCTTGAGCACGCGGGTCCCGGTGATCTCCTCATCGCGGATGACCTTCTCGCGCGGAGGCGAAAGGCTGGCGGGTAGGTTCATCCTCATCGGTTCGCCTTCCACCACGAGTCGGGCGATCGGACCCGTCGGCGCGGCATAACCCTGATCGTAGGGAACGGCGCGAAACAGGTAGTTTCCCGGTTTGCCTGCCTGCACCAGAACGTCGATCCGCTGGCCGGGCGCGATCAGCATGGCGTTCGGATGGTCGGTCGGCTGATCAGGCTTGGGCGGAATGCTCAGGCCCATGCGCGACAACGGGATGCCGTCGCGGGCGATCGCATTCAGCGCATGCCCTTCCAGCTCCATGAAGAGATCGTCCTGCCAGCCGGCATGCAGGAGCCGCCAGCGCTGCACCTCGCCGGGGCGCATGGTGATGGTCGGCTCCCGCACGCCATTGACGGCGATGAAGCGGGCTGCCGTCTCGGGAAAGAGCGTCGAGAAGTCTTCCACCGTGCCGAAGGAGTCGAACACCGCCTCGGTCAGCACCAGCAGGCGCTCCTGCGCGGCGGCAATCTCGGGGACATCGCTGAAATCCCCTTCGATGATCAGCGCACCCACCGCACCGCTGGCGATCTGAATGTCGGCCGCTCCATGAGCGTGCGGGTGATACCAATTGGTGCCGGGAACATGATCGGACGGAATGGCGATCTCGACGTCGTAGCTCTCGCCCGGCTCCATGATGCGCAAGACGTTGTCCGAGATGCCGGCAGGACTGACATGCAGCCCGTGCGTATGGAGATTGGTGTTGTTGAAGAGATGCGGCAATGAACGGTCGATCGGCGCGGCATCGCGGTTGGGAGGCATGTCATTGATGAGCTTGATGCGCAACACGTCACCCGGCTTGACGCGCAGGGTCGGCCCCGGAACTGTCCCTTCATAGGTCCTGACATAGAGCCGGTGGCCGCCAATCGACTTGTAGGCATATTGAATGCGCAGCGTGGTGACGAGCTCGCCATTCGCCGAGCGACGGACCGCAGGCTCGACGAAGGGCGCACCAGGCTTGAAGTCGGTCAGACCGGTATCGCCGGCTTTCTGGTGATCGTGCCTTGTGGTCGCCTCGCCGCCCGCCGCAGCAAGCCTGGGGAGTAGCAGGGACGTTCCCGCACCGAACCCGGTTCGCATGAAGCCGCGCCGCGAGACATGCGAGCCAGATCGCCTGGAGATGCTAACCAGTTTCCTTCTCCCAGATCAAAATTCAATCGTCCGACTTTCACTCAACCGTGTAAAGCGGGTAAAGCCTGGCAAATGCCATGTTGGTTAGCAGGGTGCGACCGCTCGCGGCGTCTTTTTAAGACGAGGTTGAATCGATATTGTCGGAGGGAGGAAACTGATTCCTTCAGCCGTTTTCCAGAGGGGCGCAAATGCGACGATACGGCGTCGCCGTCATTGCCGGAGACGGCATAGGCAAGGAGGTGATGGCCGCCGGCCTCGAGGTTCTCATGGAACTTCAGCGTCGCGACGGCGGCTTCGCGCTCGACATTCATCATTTTCCGTGGGGATCGGATTACTTCCGCCAGCATGGACAATTGATGCCGGATGACGGCATCCCGCAGCTTCGTGAATTCGACGCGATCCTGTTCGGGGCGGTCGGAGACCCGCTGATACCCGATCACGTCACGCTGTGGGGTCTGCGATTGAAGATCTGCCAGAGCTTGGACCAATATGCCAATGTGCGACCGATTCGTCTGCTGCCGGGAATTCAGAGCCCGTTGCGGAATGGTTCGGAACAGAACCTGGATTGGGTGATCGTGCGCGAGAACTCCGAGGGGGAGTACTCGGGAAGCGGAGGTCGCGTCCATCGCGGCCTGCCCGCAGAGGTCGCGACGGAAACGGCGATTTTCACGCGCAGCGGCGTCGAGCGGGTCATGCGTTTCGCGTTCGGCATCGCTCGGCAGCGGCCGCGCAAGAAGATCACCGTGGTCACCAAGTCGAATGCCCAGCGGTTCGGCCTCGTGATGTGGGACGAAATTGCGGGCGAGGTGGGACGAGACTTTCCCGACATTGCCGTCGACAAGGAGCTCGTCGATGCAATGACCACACGAATGGTGCTCAGGCCGGAAAGCATCGATGTCGTCGTCGCAACGAACCTCCATGCCGATATTCTCAGCGATCTCGCGGCCGCGCTCGCCGGCAGCCTCGGGATGGGTCCGACCGCCAATCTCAATCCGGAACGGACGTTTCCCTCGATGTTCGAGCCGATTCACGGCTCGGCATTCGATATTGCGGGAAAGGGCATCGCCAATCCGATCGCCACCTTCTGGACCGCGGCGATGATGCTGGAGCATCTCGGTGAAGCAAAGGCCGCGCGGCGCCTCATGCGGGCGGTGGAAAGGGTGACCGCCGACAAAGACAATCACACGCCGGATCTCGGCGGCCGGGCGACGACACGACGCGTGAGCGATGCGGTGGTCGAAACTCTGAGGGCCGACAATTCATAGAGGACCGGCAGGGCAGCCGCGCGAAAACCCATGAAGCTCGAAAAGCATTACAGGGCCGCGCTCGGCCGCATCGGCATGCAGGCCCATCCCCGACTGGCCGGTGCGGCGCTTCTGGCACTTGTCGTCATCGCACTGTGCTTGCTGCTGAATTGGCTCGGGATCACCAAGGTCCCGTTCCCGACCTTTCTGATCCTGGGTTTCGATGCCGGTGCAGCGTTCTTCGTCTTCCGCGTCTGGACCATGATGGCCAAGGCAGAATTGCACGACATGCAGCGGCACGCCGCAATCGAGGATGAAAAGCCTTATATGTGGCCGATCGTCGGGGGTCTCTTCGCAACCGCCATCCTGATTGCAGTCATCTTCGAAATGCGCGGCGCGGAGCCTGTCCATGTCTTGATCGGCATCGCGACGATCCTGCTTTCCTGGTTCTTCCTGAACACGGTCTTCGCCCTTCATTACGCTCATGACTATTACCGCGAGATCGACTCGCCGCAGGGAAGGAGGGCGAGGGAAGGACTGTTGTTTCCCGGGCATCGTCAGCCCGATTATTGGGATTTTCTCTATTTCTCCTTCATCGTCGGAATGACCTTCCAGGTGTCGGACGTTCAGATCGAGGATCACGTCATCCGCCGGGTGGTGCTGCTCCATGGCCTGCTGGCCTTCATCTTCAACGTGTTCGTCCTGGCCTTGTCGATCAGCCTTGTCGGCGACCTGATCCGCCAGGACGGGGAACCATTGGCCTCGGCTCCGGTTTGGCCGTGGTTGGAGGTGCCGTGATGGCAGTGAATTTCAACCATACGATCGTGTCGGCGCGCGACAGCAAGAAATCGGCGACCTTCCTCGCCGAGATATTGGACCTGCCCGGGCCAACCCGGTGGGGGCCGTTCGAGGTCGTCAGAACCGACAATGAGGCCAATATCGACTTCATGAATGTCGATGGCGAGATTGCGACCCAGCATTATGCATTTCTCGTCAGCGAGCCGGAATTCGATGCGATTTTTGGACGGGTCCGCGCGCGGGGGCTGGCCTATTGGGCCGATCCGGCTCAGTCGCGCCAAGGCGAAATCAATCATCATGATGGCGGGCGCGGCGTTTATTTCAAAGACCCGGATGGCCACCTCATCGAAATCATCACCCGCCCCTATGGCAGCGGCGGCTGGAATCCCTAGCGGTTTGGTTGCGAGAGGCGGGAAAAGGATCGGCGAGGCCTTGCGGGTGGGCCGGCGGGTCGGCAATTGTCTCGCCCATGTGCAACCTCTACAGCGTGACCAAGGGGCAGGCGGCGATCGTCGAGCTGACGAAGGCGATGCGGGACACCACCGGCAACCTGCCGCCGCAGCCGAGCATCTTCCCGGATTTCACCGCACCGGTGGTGCGCAGCGGCGCCGATGGCGTGCGCGAGCTGGTGAAGATGCGCTGGGGCATGCCGTCGTCGCAAAAGGCGCTTCTCGATGCGGCCAAGGCGCGGGCGCAGAAGCTCGAGGCCAAGGGCAAGACCGTCAATTTCGAGGAGCTGCTGCGGCTGGAGCCGGACGGTGGAACGACCAATATCCGCAATGTCGCCAGCCAGCATTGGAAGCGGTGGCTCGGGATCGAGCATCGCTGCGTGGTGCCGTTCACCGCGTTCAGCGAGTTCAACCGGGCGCATGGCGGCGATGTCTGGTTCGCGCTCGACGACAGCAGGCCGCTCGCGATGTTCGCCGGGCTGTGGACACGCTGGACATCGGTCAGGAAGATCAAGGAGGGGGAAACGACCAACGATCTCTACGGCTTTCTCACCACCGCGGCCAATGCCGTCGTGGCGCCGGTCCACGCCAAGGCGATGCCGGTGATCCTGACCACGCCAGCCGAGATCGAAACCTGGCTGACGGCGCCGATCGAGGAGGCGCTGAAGCTGCAGCGGCCACTGCCGCCGGCGATGCTCAATATCGTCGCCACCGGGTCGAAGCAGGATCCGCCGGAGCTCGAGGCGGAATAGCCGACCGCGTCATCCGGCGGTGCGCCGCCAGCCCAGCAGGGAGGCGATGACTGCGGCGGCGAGCGTCATCCAGCTTTTGCCCAGCACCTGGCCGATCAGATATTCGAGCGAGCCGAAGGCCAGGGACAGGAACACCGCGCTGTCGACGATCGAGCCGACCAACCCCGAGGCAATGACGGCAAGCGGTCGGTTCTGCTGCCGGAGCGGCGCATAGACGAGGAGATCGGCGGTCTCGGAGAGGAGGAAGGCAGCGCCGGAGGCAATGGCGAGCGCCGTGGGTGCGACGAGAACCGACAGCGCCGCCCCGGCGAGGATCGCCAGGAAGACCACGCGGGCGCTGTAGCGTTCGTGAACGGCGTCGCGCAGCGCCAGCGCCAGGCCGATCAGGACGACGCCCGAAGGCGCCTCCAAGCCGAAGCCGACCGGGATGGTGCAGGGACCGGCGCCGCCACAAAAGCCGACATGGCCCACCATCCAGTTGGCCGCGGGGATTGTCAGGAGAAAGGCGAGAATGGTGAGCACGTGATCAGCCGTGTTGACGGACGCGTGGATGCTGAGCAAATAGCCAAGAGGATCGAGCCACAAGGGAGATGATCGTGGGCGGACTGGGAGTGCCCGAAATGCTGAGCCGCGTGCTGCCGGTCCTCATGCTGACCGGCTCGAACGTGTTCATGACCTTCGCCTGGTATGGCCATCTCGCCCATCGCGAGAAGCCGTTGTGGGTCGTGGTGCTGGCGAGCTGGATGATCGCGCTGCCGGAATATTGGCTGGCGGTTCCGGCCAACCGCTACGGCAGCTACATCTTTTCCGGCGCCGAGCTCAAGGCGATCCAGGAGGTCATCACGCTCAGCGTGTTTGCGATTTTCTCCATCGCCTATCTCGGGCAACCCTTGACGCTCAACCATGTGCTCGGTTTTGCGCTCATCGCACTCGGCGCCGCCTTCGTGTTCAACGGGCCCTTCTAGGGAGACCGTCATTGACCTCCGGCGACCTCCTCGCGGGCAAGCGCGGCGATCAGCGCATCGGCGAAGGCGCGGGCCGAAGCGGCGGCATCGCCGGGCGCCGGCAACGGACCGTCGCGCGACAAGATGCCCTGCAGGGCCATCGCCGAGAACAACTCGCGTCGGGTTCGTTCATCCATGATCGGCTCCAGGGTTTTGACATACCGGCATCGCGCTCCTACCCTTTATTAAGACCATGCGTCTTGCAAGGAAAGGGAACGTCATGACGATCACCGGCGGCTGTCATTGTGGGGCCATTCGCTATGCGATCGATGGCAAGGCGATCAATCATGCGCTGTGCCATTGCACCGACTGCCGGCGCTCGGCCGGCGCGCCGATGGTGGGCTGGACGATGTATCCGAGCGATGCCGTCAAGGTGACGCAGGGCACGCCCAAGATCTATAAATCGTCAGAGAATGGCCGGCGGCATTTCTGTCCCGATTGCGGCACCGGCCTGTTCTACACCAACGACGTCACGCTGCCTCGACTGATCGACATCCAGAGCGGCACCTATGACAATCCCGATGCGGTGCCGGCACAGGCCCACATCCAGGTGGCCGAGCGCATCGGATGGATGGAGCGGGCGCATGAGCTGCCGACCTTCGAGCGGTTTCCCTCGTCGGTTTCGCTGTCATCGTGAAGAGCGCCGGCGTGCTGCTCTACAAGGGCGGCGCGGATCAGCTCAAGGTCCTCCTGGTGCATCCCGGCGGCCCGTTCTGGGCGAAGCGGGATCGCGGCGCGTGGTCGATCCCCAAGGGCGAGATCATGGAGGGGGAGGATCCGGAGAAGGCGGCGCGCCGCGAATTCGCCGAGGAGCTCGGGGTGTCCTTCGACGGGCCGCTCGATCTTCTCGGCGAGAAGGTTCAGCCGAGCGGCAAGCGGATCATCGCCTATGCCGGGGCAGGCGAGATCGATTGCGCGGCGATCCGCAGCAACAGCTTCGAGATTGAATGGCCACCGAAGAGCGGGCGGCGGCGCAGCTTTCCGGAAATCGATCGCGCCGAATGGTTCAGCCTGGATGAGGCGCGCGACAAGCTGCTCAAGGGGCAGCTCCCGTTCCTCGATCTTCTGGCCCGGCAGCTGCGAGCTCGACAGGCTGGCCATGAGGCGTGTTGAGATAGGCGCGGCGCCAGGCGTTCACGCGATTGGGCATGGCCATCGCGATCTCCGGCGCATGACGTGAAAGGAGCGCCTCGAGGGCGGCGAGGGCGCAGCAATAATAGGTCTCCGGCGTGTCGGGCGCACCGTGATCGGCGGCCTCCTGCAGGGTGGCACCGAGGGCCGATGCCCATTCGCCGGCGCTGAACATGCCGCGGTCGCGCAGAACATCGGCAATGGCCAGCACATCGGCTTGCCACGGTTGCTCGAACAGCGGGCCGTCATCCTTGCGCGGCGGCGCGATGACGGTGTCACGCTGGCGCAAGGTAGCTCTCCCACAAGTCGAGATGGACGCGATCATTGCGACCCTTGGAGTCGGGCCACAGCTCGGTCGCGGCGAAAGACACCGTGTAAAGCGGCTCGGCATAGCCCTCGCCGTCGATATTGCGGTCGGGGAGGACATGAGGGCCATGGTCGTGCTCGATACGACCGGTACGACCGCGGGCATATTGCGGCAGCCTGGTATGGCCCGGGGCGCCGTTGCGCAATGTGACGACAGCGTCGCCGACGGCGAATTTGGCGGCGCCGTCGGATGGCCGGTCGAAACGGACCATGGCGCGCTTGGCCTTGGCGACGGCGTCGGCCGGCATGGGAGGTGCGAGACCTGCGGGTTTGCTGGCAGCCTTGCCGCTGGCAAGCTCCGCCACCGTCGCGATGCCGCTGTCGATCATCAGCGCGGCATAGGTCTGAAGCCATTGGTCGTAATAGCGCCGCGTCAAATAGTCGGCCGGGGCGATGGATTCGCGCACGAAGCGGAAGCGGTCGATGGTCCAGCCTGCCGGGCGCGACATTGCCCTGACGATGCCGAGAAGGCGCGCCTCCCAAGGGGCATGGAACGGCTCGTCGCTTTCCTTGGTGTCGATCGGACCGAAACCCTGGCGGCCGCCGAGATCATGAACACTGTCCATCAGCGCCTCCCCCGACCGGCCGGACGGAGCGTTCGCTCGGTGCCGATCATGGCATTGCGAGTGACAAGGCCGGCGAGCTCATCCTCGCTCCAGCCCTCGGTGCCGGGCGGGCGTTCGGGCAGCACCATGTAGCGCAGCTCGGAGGTCGAGTCCCACACGCGGATGGCGACGTCGTCGGGGATGGTTTCGCCGAACTCGGCGAGCACGCCGCGCGGGTCGCGGACGGCGCGGGCGCGGTAGGCCGCGGTCTTGTACCAGTTGGGCGGAACGCCGAGAACGGAATGGGGGTAGCAGGAGCACAGGGTGCAGACCACCATATTGTGAATCGCCGGCGTGTTCTCGACGACCTTGAAATGGGCACCGGCCCAACCTTCAAAGCCGAGCTCGGAAATGGCGGCGGTGCCATTGGCCAGCAACCGCTTCTTGAAATCCGGATCGAGCCAGGCCTTGGCGACCACGGTCGCGCCACGCTTGGGGCCGATCTCCTCGCTGTAGACGGCGATCCAGGCATCGACCGCCTTGGGATCGAGCATGCCCTTCTCGATCAGCAGGCTTTCCAGCGCCTTGACGCGCAAGGCGGGCTCGGACGGCAAATGTTGCTGCAGCGCGTGGTGAATGTCCTCGAAGTGGTGCGGGTCGTCGTGAGCCATCTCAGCGGTCCTTCTCCGAGAGGTCGAGGGAGCGGAGTCTAGCCTTGTCTCATCCGGATGTCACTTTTCCGTCAGTCACCTGTCACGCGGGCGGCATAAGCAGAAGACCCTCGGTCTTCAGCGCTTGCGGCGAGGCATGTGTGAACGCGATCGAAGTCCAATGTCTCAGCAAGACATTCGTCGATGGCAGGAAGGCTCTCGATAATCTCGATCTCGCCGTCGCGGAGGGCGAGATGGTGGCGCTGATCGGCGCCTCGGGCTCCGGCAAGTCGACGCTGATCCGGCATCTTTCAGGCCTCGTCACGGCCGACAAGGCATCGGGCAGCCGCATCAAGGTGAAAGGCGCGCTGATCCAGGAGGACGGGCGGCTCTCGGCCGATGTGCGGGCCATGCGGCGCGAGATCGGTGTGGTGTTCCAACAGTTCAATCTGGTCGGACGCTTGTCGGTGCTGACCAATGTGCTGGCCGGCAGGCTCGGCCGGACGGCGTGCTGGCGCGGCACATTGGGCCGGTTCAGCACGGCGGAGCAGCACCAGGCGATGGGCGCGCTGACCCGCATGGGCATCGCCGAGACGGCGCGCCGTCGCGCCTCGACGCTTTCCGGCGGCCAGCAGCAGCGGGCGGCGATCGCCCGGGCGCTGGTGCAGGAGGCGTCGGTCGTCCTGGCGGACGAGCCCATCGCCTCGCTCGATCCAAGCTCGGCCCGGCGGGTGATGGAAGCGCTGAAGCAAATCAATGACGAGGACGGCATCACCGTCGTCGTGTCGCTGCATCAGGTCGAATATGCGCGCTATTTCTGCCGACGCACCATCGCGCTCGAGAATGGCCGGATCGCCTTCGACGGGCCGAGCCGGGCGCTGTCGGACGAGCGCCTGCGCCAGATCTACGGCGCGGCGAGCGACGAGCTGATCCTGCCGCATGAGGAGCCGCCGGCCAGGAGCGAGCCGAGGCCGATCACGCCGGCCTATGCCTTTTCGTAAATTGCAAACAGGGAGACGTCTCATGATCAACCGACGCATCGTGCTCAGCGCTGCCGCCATCGCCGGCGTGCTCGCCCTGCCGCTGCCCGCCGCGGCCGAGCCGAGCGAGATCAATTTCGGCATCATCTCGACCGAGTCGACGCAAAACCTCAAGACGCAATGGGATCCGCTGCTCGCCGAGATGGCGAAGAAGACCGGTCTCAAGATCAACCCGTTCTTCGCCTCCGACTATGCCGGCATCATCGAGGGCATGCGCTTCGGCAAGGTGCAGGTGGCGTGGTACGGCAACAAGTCGGCGATGGAAGCGGTGGACCGGGCCGATGGCGAGATCTTCGCGCAGACGGTCAACCCGGACGGCACACAGGGCTATTACGGGCTGCTCCTCGCCAATGCGGCGAACAACGCGCTCAACTCGGTGGACGATGCCCTCAAATGCGACAAGAGCCTGACCTTCGGCAATGGCGATCCGAACTCGACCTCGGGTTTCCTGGTGCCGTCGGTGTTCATCTTCAGCGCCAAGGGGATCGATCCCAAGAGCTGCTACAAGACGGTGACCAACGCCAATCACGAAACCAATGCCATGGCGGTCGCCAACGGCCAGGTCGACATCGCGACGAACAATACCGAGAACATGACGCGCATCGAGGAGAACAATCCGGCAGCGTTCAAGAAGATCAAGATCATCTGGCGCTCGCCGCTCATTCCCTCCGATCCGATCGTGTGGCGCAAGGACCTCGACCAGGCAACGAAGGACAAGCTGATGACGTTCTTCATGACCTATGGTCGGCAGGGCCAGCCTGAGCAGGTCAAGGCCGAGCGGGAGGTGCTCAAGGGTCTCAAATGGGGTCCGTTCCGGCCGTCCTCCGATGCGCAGCTCTATCCCATCCGCGTTCTCGAGATCACCAAGTCGATGAACAAGGTGAAGTCCGACAGCGCGATGTCGGAAAGCGAGAAGGAAGCCAAGATCAAGGAGCTGCAGGCCCAGAAGGCCAATTACGAGAAGCTGATGACCGAGCTGCCGCAAAGCTGAACGCTCGCCGGGTCGGATGACCAGCGCCGAGCAAGCGCCAGTCGCCATCCCACCGGTGCCGGTGCGGGAGCGGCTGGCGCGCGCGGCCTTCATCACGCTCATTGCGGCGGCTCTGGTGTGGAGCTTCGGCCCGGCCGAGATCTACAAGCTGCCGCAGCTTTTCACCTATTCCGGCAATATCGCCGATTATCTCAGCGGATTTCTCACGCCCAATTTCAAGGATTGGCGGTTCTACATCTCAGAGATGGTGATCACCGTCCAGATCGCCGTCTGGGGGACGTTCCTGGCGGTCGTGCTGTCGGTGCCGTTCGGTCTCCTGTCGTCGAACAACATCGCGCCGGCCTATGTGGTGCAGCCGGTCCGGCGGCTGATGGATGCATTCCGGGCAATCAACGAGTTCATCTTCGCCATCATCTTCGTAGTGGCGGTGGGGCTCGGACCGTTTGCCGGGGTGATGGCGCTGTTCGTGTCGACGACCGGCACGCTTGCCAAGCTGTTCTCGGAAGCGGTCGAAGCGATCGACCCGCGGCCGGTCGAGGGCATCAGGGCGACCGGGGCGACGCGGCTGCAGGAGGTCATTTACGGCGTCATCCCGCAGGTTCTGCCGCTGTGGTCGTCCTATGCGCTCTATCGCTTCGAGGCCAATGTGCGCTCGGCGACGGTGCTCGGCATCGTCGGGGGCGGCGGCATCGGCCAGGTGATGTATGAATCGATCCGCGGCTTCTATTACGGCGAGACCGCGGCGATCCTGATCGTGGTGATCGCCACCGTGTCGCTCACCGACATCGCCTCGCAGCAGATCAGGAGGATGCTGGTGTGACGGGAAGCACCAGCGTCACCACCGCGGCGTAGTGGCAGGCGGCGGCCAAGAGCACGAAGCCGTGCCACAGCGCGTTCTGGAAGCGCAGGCGATGCCAGAGATGGAAGATCACCCCGACCGAATAGAGAACGCCGCCGACGATGAGAAGCATCGGCGCAGCGCCGGGCAGCTCGGTGATGATGGAATCGAAGGCGATCAAGCCGCTCCAGCCCAGCGCCAGGTAAAGGGCGATCGAGAGGCGGTCGAGATAGCCGGGGCGGCTCAGCTTCAGGACGACGCCGGCAAGCGCGATCGCCCAGACGGCGGCGAGCAGGCCGATCGAGATCAGCGGCTCCTTGAGCTGGATGAGAAAGGGCGTGTAGGAACCGGCGATCAGCAGGAAGATCGCGGAATGATCGAGGCGGCGAAGGACCCATTTGGTGGCCGAGATGGGCCACATGTTGTAGGCGGCCGAGATCACCAGGCCGGCGATCAGGCAGACGACGTAGATGACGACCGCGATGATGGTCGGCGGGGCGGCAAAGCGGGCGGCCAGCGCGATCAGGGTCACTCCGGCAGCCAGCGCGGCGGTGGCGCCGAGCACGTGGATGATGCCATCGGCGATGGTCTCGGCGCGATTGTAACGCCAGGTCAGCACCAGGGGTTTGCCATCATCATCGAGCCAACGGCTTGCCTTGATACGCATGCACCTGACCAACATCATGCAGTGAAATCGCCCGAGAAGAAGGCAAGGAGTGCCGCGATGGTAGCATCGGGATTCTGCTCGGGAAAGAAATGACCGCCGGCGATTGCCCGGCCCGTCACCTGCCTTGCCCATTTCCGCCAGATGCCGAGCGGACCTCCGAGCGCATGATACCAGCGATCGAGGCCGCCGCCGGCGCTCCACAGCGCAAGTGTCGGGCAGGCGATCATGCGGCCGGCCGAACGATCCGCCCGGTCGATGGCGGCATCGATGGTGACGGCGGCGCGGTATTCCTCGCAAATGGCATGAACGATGACGGGGTTGCCGAGCGCCCTGACATAGGCGGCCCGCAGCTCGGCGGGAAAGCTTGCGGCGTCCGAGCCCCATTGGGAGAGCGCGTCATCGACCACCGCAGCGGGATCGCCAAGGATCAGCCGCTCGGGCAAGGGCTCGGCCTGCGACAGCAGCGACCATGGCCAGAAGGTCAGGGCGGATACGGCATCGGTCCCATCGAGGACATCGACGGTCGGAATGATATCGAGCAGCGCCAGGCGGTCGACACGGTCCGCATGATCGAGCGCCAGGCGATAGGCGACGCGGCCGCCACGGTCATGGCCGGCGAGATGGAAGCGCCGGAAACCCTGGTGCTCCATCATTGCCACCATGTCGCGGGCCATCGCTCGCTTGGCATAGGGCGCGTGGTCCGGCGTCGATGGCGGGGTGCCGCTCGCGCCATAACCGCGAAGGTCGGCGCAGATGACGGTGAAGGTTTCGGCGAGCGCCGGTGCGACGCGATGCCACATAAGATGGGTTTCGGGGAAGCCGTGCAGCAACAGAAGCGGCGGTCCGGTCCCGCGACGACGGATGAAGATGGTGGTGTCTGCGACATCGACATTGGCGCTGGTGAAGGTTTCGAACATCGATCGGGACCTATTTCAGGGCCGTGGCGAAAAAACGCACGGCCGCTTCGCCAATGGTGCGGTGAAGCGCTGCCCGGTCGACCCCCTCGGCATCGATGCAGGCTTCGGGAAATTCATTGCGGCCTTCATCGTTGCATTCATTGACGAAGATCTCGTGATCGACGAGACGGGGCAGGATCTCGAGCGTGGCGCCGGGGATGTGCTTCGCGGCAAATTCGGCGTTCGGCCCCGGCGGCGCCTGCGTGTCGCGGGCGCCGACAATGAGAAAGGCGGGGATCGCCATCCGGCTCAAGCCCGCCTCGTCCATGCCGAAGGCCTGGATGATCCCCGGCGCCATGGCGAAAGCGGCCTTGATGCGCGGGTCGTGAACATCGCTGGCGGGGCCGGGATCGAGCGGCAGATCGCGCCGCAGATGGGCCGGCACCATCGGGTTGTCCTTCCACCTCTCCTGAAAGCTGAGGTATCTATCGGCGTTCACCCTGGCACCGCCCACCCACAGCGCCGTGAAGCCGCCTTGCGAATGGCCGGCGACGCCGATCCGCTCGCGATCGATGGTCGGGGCAAAGTCTCGATGCTGCTGCAGGAAGGTGATGGCGAGCGACACGTCTCGCGGCCGCTGCCAGAGCTTGTTGGCGAGGTAGGCGATGGTGGCGTCGTAGCTGTTGGCCCGGTAGTGATCGAGGGCGGCGACGATGAAGCCGCGCGCGGCGAGATATTCGGCGAACCAGGCATAGGTGAGAGCGTTGCTGCCGCGACCATGCGAGAACATCACCAGCGGGCGCTTCACTTGCGGGCTGAGGAGCGGGGCGTCGCGATGAAGTGCGACGCCGGTGTAGAACGGCATGGTAAAGAAGTCGGCGTCGCTTGCCGTTCCGGCCGGATAATAGAGGATCAGCGACAGGTCCCGGTCACCATCGCGAAATTCGAGCTGACGCATGCCGACCGGGGAAAGCCCATCGCTCGAGGAAACCGAGGCCCAAAGCATCAAAGTGCAGGAGAACGCGACGACAAGGTAAACGGCACGCATCACAATTCCTTCCAACCATGACTGGAATATTGTCGGGATCGCAGCTTTCGCGCAATCTGATCGCTAGCGGCGCGGTAAACGCCGCTGCCTTTGATCGAATGGTGCTCGCGTGACCGACGACTATCTCGCTCGATTCGAAACGGCCTGGCGACCGCTCGACCCGCAACAGGCGGCGGTGCTCGCCGTGATCTATCGGCGCTATCGCGGCACGCGGCCGGTGCATGAGCTGTCGCCCGCCGAAGCACGCGCGCTCGATGTCGATTTCAGCTTCTTCATCAGTGCCGGGGCACCGGCCATTCCGCATATCGAGGAGGAGGTGATCGCGGCGCCGAGCGGCCCGATCCGGCTCAGGCTCTACGATCCGGGCGTGCGGGCGCCGGCGCCGGTGGTGGTGTTCTTCCATGGCGGCGGCTTCGTCACCTGCGATATCGACATCTATGACGGGACTGCGCGGCAGCTCGCCAAGCGCTGCAACATGCGGCTGGTTGCGGTCGATTACGGGCTTGCGCCCGAGCATCCGTTCCCGATGCCGCTCAAGGATTGCATCGCGGCGGTGCGTCATGTCGAGGCGCATGCGGCGGCGTTCGGGATCGATGCAAAGCGGCTGACGCTGGCCGGGGATTCAGCTGGGGCCAATCTGGCGCTGGCGACGGCGTTGGCGCTCAGGGATGAAGGAGGAAGCCCGGTTCGTGCCGCGGCGCTGATCTATGGCTGCTATACGACGAGCACGGCGAGCGCCTCCCATCGCGACTATGGGGGCGGCGCCTATCTCATGAGCACCGCCGACATGGTGTGGTACTGGCGCCATTACCTGCCGGAGGGCAAAGGGGTGAACGATCCAGCCGCGGAGCCGCTGCTCGCCGATCTCGCGGGCTTGCCGCCACTCCACATCGCGGCGGCCGAGTTCGATGTGCTGCGCGCGGACTCGGAGGAGCTCGCGACCCGGGCGCGGGATGCCGGCATCGCGGTGGATTACGAGCTGTGGCCCGGAATGATCCATGCCAGCCTCAATCTCATGGGCTGGATCGACGCAATGGGGCCGCATGTCGACGCGATCGGTCGGTTTCTAAGGGAAAAGAGTCAGTAGGCAGTAGCAGCGGATACGACCTACTGCCTATTTGACCACTGTCTCACCTCACCGGGATCATCAGATGCTCCCAGGGGGTGCCGGGCCACATCACATAGGGCTCCCGCGTGTTAGGATTTTCCCCCTGCCGCGGATAGGTCTTGGCAGCATCCCCGACGTTGAAGATCATGACGTGCGGCCCGGTGTCGACCCATTTGCCGCCTTGAGCCGGCCCTTCGGCATGGGGATCGGTGTTGCTGGCGTCCGAGCCGCCTCTCAGCATGTAGCCGAAGCCGACGACACCGGCCGGCGGGTTGGTCTTGTTCATCCAGGCCTTGGCCCATTGGACGCCGCCGGCATCGAGGCACATGGGATCGTTGCCAGGGCTCTTCGGATTGTCCGGCATGCAGGTGAAATTGTTCTTTCCCTTGCGCAGGGTCCGCATCTGCATCTTGTCATCCATGGCAATGACGGTCGCGTCCTTGGCGACCGCCTTCGGGGCTGCCGACAGGGCGTTTTTGATGAGCTTCTCGTCGCTCGCCCCATGGGCGTGGCCGATCGCGAAAAACAGCGAAAAACCCGCAGCGAGGGCAAGGAAAGCCGGATTGCCGTGCATTGGTATCCTCCGATCGAACACCTGAACCGGTGAAAGGGAGGCGCGGGGGACGCGCCCCGATACGCTCTACGCAACAAACCCACGCCCCCGCGGTCGGCCGTGGAGCGGGGTCTCTCCCCGACCGACGGCCAATAACTTCAGGACCATAAGGAAAGTTCAATCCCGGCCCAGCCGCCGCGTCGAGGTCCTTGAAGGTGCGGGGCAGTAACGGCCTCAAGCCGCCGCCCCGCACCAAGTCCGACATGCAGACGCGTGTACTCCACCACGCATCCTCATGACCAGCTCAGGAGGGGGTCCTCACGCTGGCGAAATCAAATCTAGAACGTATCCACAGCTTCGCACAGCAGAATGTGGTTGCAGTGTCACAATCGGACACGACTCAAAATTGTGTAAAAGACCTGGAACCGTCCGCCTGGCAGCGCATTTGCCATCTCGGCTCTGTCATCTCGAAATTCGACCGTGAGGTTGCGATGTGGGACAACCTGACTTTGGCTCTGGCGCTGGGTGGGCTCGGTGCGATCATTGGCGCCGACCTCTATGTGCGCACGGTGTGCGAGCTCGAGCGCTGGCGGGCGCGGCGGCGGCGCTAATCTTCAGCGGCGGCATGGCGACACCATTGCCGGAAGAGAACCGGCTCGGATAAAAAAGGATCGCCTTTCGATTTCGCAGCTGGAAGGGATCCCAAATGTCCGAGGGGAAGCTCTATAAAATTCCCGGCACGTGGAAGAAGCACGCTTTCATCGATGCCGAAGGCTACCGCGAGACCTACCAGCAGTCGGTGGGCAACCCGGAAGAATTCTGGGGCAAGCACGGCAAGCGGATCGACTGGTTCACGCCATACAGCAAGGTGAAGAACACCTCGTTCGCGGCACCCGACGTCTTCATCAAATGGTTCGAGGACGGGGTCACCAATGTCGCCCACAACTGTATTGACCGTCATCTCGAGGAGCGGGGCGACCAGACCGCGATCATCTGGGAGGGGGACGATCCCTCTTACGACAAGAAGATCAGCTATCGCGAGCTCCATGAGCAGGTGTGCCGGCTGGCCAATGTGCTGAAGAAGCACGGGGTCAAAAAGGGCGACCGGGTCACGATCTACATGCCGATGATCCCCGAGGCCGCCTATGCGATGCTTGCCTCGGCGCGGATCGGTGCCATTCATTCGGTGGTGTTCGGCGGTTTCTCGCCGGAGGCGCTGGCCGGCCGGATCGAGGACTGCGCCTCGGATTTCGTCATCACGGCCGATGAAGGGCTGCGGGGCGGCCGGCGGGTGCCGCTCAAGGCCAACACCGACGAGGCGCTGCGCAAGACCCAGACAAGGGCCAAGGTGCTGGTGGTGCGCCGGACCGGTGCGCAGGTGCCGTGGAACGCCGAGCGCGATCTTTGGTACGACGCCGAGATGGCGTCGGTTTTCGCCGATTGCCCGCCAGCCAAGATGAAGGCCGAGGATCCGCTGTTCATCCTCTATACCAGCGGCTCGACCGGCAAACCCAAGGGCGTGCTTCATACGACCGGCGGATATCTCGTCTATGCGTCGATGACGCATCAGTATGTCTTCGACTATCATGATGGCGACATCTATTGGTGCACCGCCGATGTCGGCTGGGTCACCGGCCACAGCTATATCGTCTATGGTCCGCTGGCCAACGGCGCGACCACCCTGATGTTCGAGGGGGTGCCGAACTATCCCGATGCCGGCCGATTCTGGCAGGTGGTGGACAAGCACAAGGTCAACATCTTCTACACGGCGCCGACGGCGATCCGGGCGCTCATGGGCGCGGGCGACAAATTCGTCGCGGCGTCATCGCGCAAGTCGCTGCGGCTGCTCGGCACCGTCGGCGAGCCGATCAACCCGGAAGCGTGGGAATGGTATCACCGGGTGGTGGGCGACGGCCGCTGCCCGATCGTCGATACATGGTGGCAGACCGAGACCGGCGGCATCATGATCACGCCGCTGCCGGGGGCGATCGCGCTCAAGCCGGGCTCGGCGACGCTGCCGTTCTTCGGCGTCAAGCCGGCGGTGGTCGACGGCGAGGGGCGCGAGATCGAAGGTGTCGGCCAGGGCAATCTGGTGATCACCGATTCCTGGCCCGGCCAGATGCGCACGGTCTATGGCGATCACAAGCGCTTCGTCGAAACCTATTTCTCGACTTACAAGAACTGCTACTTCACCGGCGATGGATGCCGGCGCGACGAGGATGGCTACTACTGGATCACCGGGCGCGTCGATGACGTCATCAATGTCGCCGGCCACCGCATGGGCACGGCGGAGGTCGAATCGGCGCTGGTGGCGCATCCCAAGGTCTCGGTGGCAGCGGTGGTCGGTTATCCGCATGACCTCAAGGGTCAGGGCATCTATTGCTATGTCACGCTGATGGCCGGCAATGAGGGCAATGAGGCGCTGCGCAAGGAGCTGGTGCAGTGGGTGCGCAAGGAGATCGGGCCGATCGCCTCGCCCGATCTCATTCAGTTCGCGCCGGGCCTGCCGAAGACGCGGTCGGGGAAGATCATGCGGCGCATCCTGCGCAAGATCGCCGAGGATGACTTCAGCAATCTCGGTGACATCTCGACGCTTGCCGATCCTTCGGTCGTCGAGGAGCTGATCAGCAATCGGCAGAACCGAGAGCAGTAGGCAGTAGGCAGTAGGCAGTAGGGAAGAGCGCTGTTCATTGCCTACTGCCTATTTCCTATTGCCTGTTTAAACACCCCTTAGAAAATTTCACGTAGTTGTGACTCTCGCTTTACTTGCGAAAGCACGGCAACGATTGCTGAATCGCATCTGGGGAATCGAGGAGAGCACAATCCAAATGAATCGGCGTCAGTTCTTCGTCGCTGTGTCGGCAGCGCTCGTTTCGGGCAGCGCACCGGCCCTTGCCAGAAGCGGCGATCGCGACGACTACAACTTCAATTTCGGATCGGTCTTCACGCCGCGGCGGCAGATGAGCCGTTATCGCGGCAAGGAGACGGTCAAGTACCGCACCAAGGAAGCGCCGGGCACGGTGATCATCAACACCGGCGAGCGGCGGCTCTATTACGTGCTGCCGAACGGCATGGCGATCCGCTATGGCGTCGGCGTCGGGCGGCAGGGCTTCGAATGGGCGGGCGTCGCGCAGATCGGCTTCATGCGGACCTGGCCGGAATGGCATCCGCCGAAGGAGATGATCATTCGGGAGCTGCGCCAATATGGCCGGCGGCTCCCCGATGTGATGCCGGGCGGACCGCAGAATCCGCTCGGAGCGCGGGCGCTCTATCTCTATCAGGGCAGCAAGGACACGCTCTACCGCATTCACGGAACCAATGCGCCGCAGACCATCGGTCAGGCGATGTCCTCGGGCTGCATCCGCATGCTCAATGAGGAGGTCATCGATCTCCATGACCGGGTGCGCATCGGCACCAAGGTGATCGTGATCTAGTCAGTAGGCAAGGAGGCAGTAGGTAGTAGGGTCCGGACCCTTTAGTTTCGCACGCATGCGAAGAAAGGTGCTTCCATATTGAGTCCTGACCCTAGGGACAGAACACCGTCACG
Source organism: Aestuariivirgaceae bacterium (assembly GCA_044870245.1). GTDB lineage: Bacteria > Pseudomonadota > Alphaproteobacteria > Rhizobiales > Aestuariivirgaceae > DATAFF01. The sequence goes on from JBIOYR010000065.1 coordinate 28,877, forward strand.
GCCTAATGCCTAACGCCTATTGCCTCTTTCCCATCAGGCGCAGGCCGCCGATGGCGCCCGCGGCGAAGAGACCGGCCGTGACGGCATAGAAATCCTCGAGCCCGTCGGCGAGGTCGACGCCCAGCATCGCCTCCTTCTGCGGGCGGGCGGCGCGGAAGGCCTGCAGGCGGGTCGCGGTGAAGTCGCGCCATCGGGCGGTCATGTCGTCTTGCTCGTCGATGGTGAACCCGGCCTCGGCGAGATCGCTCGCATAGCGGTCGCGGTCGGGCAGATAGGGGCACATGACCTTGGTGGCGAGCGCCGCCGCTTCGGCCGACGACAATGGGCGCAGCCCGACGAAATCCTCGATATAAAGCGAACCGCCTGGTGCGAGACTCGACCGAATGACCGAGAACAGGCGAAAGCGGTCGGGGATGTGAAGGAAGCAAAGGAACGACAGGGCATGGTCGAATGGCGCACCGGGCGGCGGACCATCGAGAATGTTGGCGCAGAGATGGTGGACCTTGGCGCCGAGGCCGGTGCGGGCGGTCAGCGCCATCGCCAAGGCATCGAGGTCGGACTGCAGCTCGAGCGCGGTGACATCGGCGCCGGTCGCGGCGGCGATCCAGCGTGCCGGACCGCCGACCCCCGAGCCGATCTCGACGACCTTCTGGCCGGGCTTGATGCGGCAGTCGGCGATGGCCTGGTCGACGGCGGCGGTGCCGCAATAATGCATGTGGTCGAAGGGGCTGAGATCCTGCACGCTGAGCGGCTGATCGGGAGCAAAGCCCGCCGCCTCGAGCTCCTTCAGCACCCGCTCGACGCGATCATAGAGCCGCATCGATTTCATCGATTTGACGGAAGCGTCCATGGTTCCGACCGCTGCATCAAGTTTCATTATCGCTGCAATCAAGCAGCGATGGTAGTGGGAACAGGGGGAGCAGGCAGTAGGCAGTAGGCAAGCAGTGATCACTGCACGATGCCCGATGCCGATTGCATTCTCGCTCCCTACCGTCCCATCATCCAAAGCGTTCCCATGATCAGGATGATGGCGATGAACTGCAGAATCACCCGCCATCGCATCAGTGTCTGCGATCGGTTCGCGCTGCCGCCGCGCATCATGTTCCACAGGCCGAGCAGCAGCACGATGGCGACCGCCGCGAGCGCCACCATGACGAGAAAATGGGGAAGATCGGTGCTCACGGTCGCGGGTCCTCAGAAACCATTGGCAGTGGTCGTGCCTTCCCTACTGCCTACTGCCTCATTTTGCCTACTGCCTTATACTTGCGAGAGGCCGGCGCATCTTCCATATCTCGCAGGAAAGGCGTCAAAGGATGGAACGATGACCGATTTCTCCGTCGAGAGGGCTGTCATGCCAGGCACCATGGCCAGCAACGAGCGGATTGTCCGGCGCAGCTTCTGGCAGAAGGTGGCGCGGACCTTCGCTTATCTGCCGTTCGCCACCAACCTGCTGGCGGCCTGGTATTGCGCCTTCGATCCCTCAACGCCGCTCAAGGTCAAGGGGATCCTGCTGGCGGCGCTCGCCTATTTCGTGATCCCGCTGGACATCGTTCCCGATTTGATCCTGGGGCTCGGCTTCACCGACGACATGACGGTGCTGATCACCGCGGTCAGCCTCATCCAGCGGCATATGAAAGCGGAGCATTACGACAAGGCGCGCGAAAGCATCGCGCGGCTCAGATCCGGAACCTTCGCGGCTCCGACCTGAGCGGACTGGCAATAGCGGCGGTTTTGGCCCTATATGCCGCTCATGACACCGCTCTCAGGCATGCCGTTCTGGAAGATGAACGGGCTCGGCAATGACTTCGTGGTGCTCGACGGCCGCGGAACGCCGCTCGACATGACGCGTGACCAGGTGCGGCGGATCGCCGACCGGCAGGCGGGGATCGGCTGCGACCAGCTGATCGTGATGGCACCTTCGGAAGCCGCCGATATCCGCATGCGGATTTGGAACCGCGATGGCGAGGAGGTGGAGAGCTGCGGCAACGCCTCGCGCTGCGTTGCCGATCTCGTGCTCGGCGAAAGCCGCGAAGCGGCGATGACGATCGAGACCCTCGGCGGCCTCTTGCGCTGCAGCCGCGATGGCAGCGGCACGATCACCGTCGATATGGGGCGCCCCCGCTTCCGCTGGGACGAGATCCCGCTCTCCGAGCCGTTCGACGACACGAGCGCGATCGCGCTCGAGGTCGGGCCGACCGACCGGCCGATCCTCAATTCGCCCTCGGTGGTCAATGTCGGCAATCCGCATTGCCTGTTCTTCGTCAAGGATCTCGACAGCGTCGACCTCGCGGCGGTCGGACCGATGCTCGAGCACCATCCGCTGTTCCCCGAGCGGGCCAACATCTCGCTCGTGCGGGTGATCTCGCCCGATCACATTGCGCTCAAGGTATGGGAGCGCGGCGCCGGCCTGACGCGGGCCTGCGGGACCGCCGCCTGTGCTGCGGCCGTGACGGCGGCGCGCAAGGGACTGACCGAACGGCAGGTCACGGTGACGCTGCCGGGCGGCGATCTCGCCATCGAATGGCGCCTGCAAGATGATCACATCCTGATGCGCGGGCCGGTCGCCTATGAATGGCAGGGCGTGCTCCCAGCCGAGCGGGAGCGATGACCGGTTTCGAGGTGGTGAATTTCGGCTGCCGGCTCAATGCTCACGAGGCCGAGACGATCAAGGCGATGGGCGAAGCCGCGGGCCTTGCCAACACGCTGGTGTTCAACACCTGCGCGGTGACGGCGGAGGCCGAGCGCCAGGCGCGCCAGGCGATCCGCAAGGCCCGCCGGGCCAACCCGCATCTGCGGATCATCGTCACCGGCTGTGCGGCGCAGATCGATCCGCACGCCTTTGCCGGGCTCGAGGAGGTCGATCTGGTGATCGGCAATGCCGAGAAATCGGCAGCCGAGACCTGGCGAAAGCTCAAGCTCGGGGTCTTCGACGAGACGAAGGTCCTGGTCGACGACATCATGTCGGTGAAGGACACGGCGCTGCATCTGATCGATGGCTTTGGCGTTCGGGCGCGGGCCTTCGTGCAGATCCAAAATGGCTGCGATCACCGCTGCACCTTCTGCATCATCCCCTATGGCCGCGGGCCGTCGCGGTCGGTCGCCGCCGGCATGGTGGTGGAGCAGATCCGGCGGCTGGTCGAAGGCGGTGCCAGGGAAGTGGTGCTGACCGGTGTCGATATCACCGCCTGGGGCGCCGACCTGCCGGGACGACCGCGGCTCGGCGATCTTGTCCGGCGGATTCTGAAGCTGGTGCCGGCGCTCGAGCGGCTCAGGCTGTCGTCGATCGATGCGATCGAGGTCGAGCGAAGCTTGATGGCGGCGATCGCCGAGGAGCCGCGGGTCATGCCGCATCTCCATTTGTCGCTGCAGGCAGGCGATGACCTGATCCTCAAGCGGATGAAGCGACGGCATCGCCGGGCCGATGCCATTCAGTTCTGCGATGAGCTGCGGCGCCTCCGCCCCGACATCGCCTTCGGCGCCGACCTGATCGCCGGCTTCCCGACCGAGGGCGACAGAAATTTCGAGAGCAGCCTCAGCCTCATCGCGGCGTGCGGGCTCACCTTCCTCCACGTCTTTCCCTATTCGGCGCGGCCGGGGACGCCGGCGGCGCGGATGCCGCAGCTGCCGGCGGCGGTGATCAAGGAGCGGGCGGCACGGCTCAGGGCGGCCGGAGAGCAGGCCTTGCAGAAATTTCTTGCGACCGAGATCGGACGGCGCCGCGCGGTGCTGGTCGAGAGCCCGGGCTTCGGGCGCACCGAGCATGCGGTGGGGGTCAGGCTTGGCGATCGCGCAATGGCGCCGGGCCGGATCATCGACAGCATGATCACTGGCCGGGCCGGGGCCGAGCTCCAGGCATGACCTCCGGCGGGAGCGGCGGCGGCGGTTTCTTTCGCCGGCTGTTCGTGCGGCTGACCGGGGAGCCCGGCGCGCCGGCAGCGGAGCCGCTGCCCGAGGTGGCGCAGGCCGAGGTGGCGCCGCCGGAGCCGATTGCGCTCGAGCCGCAGCCGCCCCAGGCCGAGCCGGCAGCGCCCCCGCCGCCATCCCCGCCACCAGCACCTTCGGCCCAACCGGGGTGGTTCGAGCGGCTGTCGAGCGGGCTCACCAAATCGTCGCGCCAGCTCGGCACCAGCCTGACCGAGCTCTTCACCCATCGCCGGCTCGACCGGGCGATGCTCGACGAGCTCGAAGAGGTGCTGATCCGGGCCGATCTCGGGGTCGACCTGGCGGGGCGGATCGCGGAAGCAATCGGGCAGGGGCGGTTCCAGAAGGAGATCGCGCCGGAAGAGGTCCGGCGGGTGCTGGCGGCCGAGATCACCAAGGTGCTGAAGCCGGTCGAGGTGCCGCTGCAGTTCGGCAGCGAGCGACCCTATGTGATCCTGGTGGTCGGGGTGAACGGGTCGGGCAAGACCACCACAATCGGCAAGCTCGGGGCGATCGCGGTCGGCGAGGGCTTCAAGGTGATGCTGGCCGCCGGCGATACGTTCCGGGCGGCGGCGATCGAGCAGCTGCAGATCTGGGGCGAACGCATCGGGGCGCGGGTGATTGCGCGGCCGGCCGGCTCGGACGCGGCGGGGCTCGCCTTCGATGCGCTGAAGGCGGCGCAGGCCGAGGGCAGCGACATTTTGTTCATCGACACGGCGGGCCGGCTGCAAAATAAGCGCGACCTGATGGCCGAGCTCGAAAAGATCGTCAGGGTGATCCGCAAGAACGACGCGTCGGCGCCGCATGCGGTGCTGCTGGTGCTCGATGCGACGACCGGACAGAATGCGCTGATGCAGACCGAGGTTTTCGCCAAATCGGCCGGGGTGACCGGCCTCGTCATGACCAAGCTCGACGGCACCGCCAAGGGCGGGATCCTGGCGGCGATCGCCGAGCGGTTCCGGCTGCCGGTGCATGCGATCGGCATCGGCGAGCGGGTGGACGACCTTCAGCCGTTCGACGCCGAGGCCTTCGCGCGGGCGATCGCCGGACTGCCGGGAGCATCGCGATGACCGCCCAGGCCGACACGGTCAAGCTCAGCCCGATGGTCAAGATGATGATCGAGATCGGGCCGCTGGTGGCGTTTTTCCTGGCCAATGCGCGCGGCGGCATCTTTGCCGGCACGACGGTCTACATGGTGGCGGCGGCGATCGCGCTCGGCGCCAATTGGTGGCTGACCCGCAAAGTGGCGATCCTGCCGATCGTGACGCTCGGGTTCGTGCTGGTGTTCGGGGTGCTGACGCTGGTGCTGCGCGACGACATCTTCATCAAGATGAAGGTGACGATCATCAACCTGCTGTTCGGGCTGACGATTCTCGGCGGGCTGTGGCTCGGCCGGCCGCTGCTCAAGCTGGCGCTTGGCGGCACCATCGATCTCGACGCGGAAGGCTGGCGCAAGCTGTCGCTGCGCTGGGGGCTTTTCTTTCTCGTTCTGGCGGCGCTCAACGAGGTCGTCTGGCGGCATGTCGCGACTGACGCATGGGTCAATTTCAAGGTGTTCGGCATCCTGCCGCTGACCTTCGGCTTCGCGCTCCTGCAGGCGCCGCTGATGCAGCGCCATATGCGGCCGGAAAAGTCCGATGATGAACCGGTCGTGACCGAAAGTGGACGGCAGTTGAACCGCCCCGGCGAGTGATTGCGACAGCCGTCCGTGCTATGAGAGAGCAAGCGTCAGGGCCGCCCGGCCCAGTTTGGTGTTTCGCGAAAATCGACGGCCCTTGCAATCAATGGTGGTGACAGTTACAGGTCATCACCTGTGTTTCGTTCCTGGTGGGTGGGGACAATGACGGATATCGATGGCGGGGGCCAAACCGAGTCTTTGATGCAGCTCCTGAAGCGGGCCAATCAGCATGCTGCGAGCGTGTTTGCCGAGGCGACGGCGCGCAGCGGGCTTACCATGCGCCAGTTCACCGTCCTGCGGGCGGTCGAGGAAAATGACGGGATCAGCCAGACGAGCCTGGCGGTGCTCACCAGCATCGACCGCTCGACGCTGGCCGAGCTGGTGGCGCGGCTCATCGACCAGGGCTATCTGCAGCGGCGGCGCACCAAGGATGACGGGCGGACCAATGCGCTCAGGATGTCGCCGGCCGGGCGACGGGCCCTCAAGGCGGCGGAGCCGGGCGCCCGCGAGGTCGACCAGGCGCTGATGGCGGAGGTGCCGATGCGCTATCGGCGGGCGCTGCTGGAGGGTCTGAGGGCCTTGGCGGCCCATTCCAGCGGCCGGCCGGAGGCGGTAGCGGAGATCACGGCGCCCGCGCCGCGGTTGCGATCTGAGGCAAGAGCACGGACGCGAGCTGCTCGGGGCTGATCGGGCCGATCTGCTTGAAGCGAATCGTGCCCTTGTCGTCGACGACGAAGCTTTCGGGCACGCCATAGACCCCCCAGTCGACGGCGGTGCGGCCGGCGACATCGGCGCCGACCGCGGAATAGGGGTTGCCGAGGCTGCCGAGGAACCGGCGGGCGTTCTCGGGATCATCCTTGTAGTTGATGCCGACGAGGCGGACGCCGGCGCGGGACAGCGCCATGAGCTGCGGGTGCTCGTCGCGGCAGGGAGCGCACCAGGAGGCGAAGACATTGACCACGGTCACCCCCTTGCCCCTGAGGTCGGCGGCGCTGAGGCCGGGCAGGGGCTTGCCGTCGCTGCCCTGCAGCGCGGCGACGGGCGGCAGCGCGAATTCCGGCACGGCCTTGCCGATCAACACCGAGGGGATGGTCGAAGGTGGACGACCATAGAGGCCGATCAGGAACAGCGCCGCCAACGCGGCGAACAGGGCAATGGGAAGGAGGCGCAGGGTCCGGCTCATGGCGCGTCGGCGACGGCGCGGCGTCGCGGCGAGCCCTCAGCTTCGAGTTGCTCGAGGGCGCGGGCGAGGGTGCGGTTGCGGTGGCTGAGCCACAGGACGAGACCAGTCAGGACAAGCAGCGACAGGCCGTAGGCGGCGATGACAAAGCCGAGATGGGGGGCCGTCAGATCCATGGGGCGTCCGTCACACCTCATCGGCGCGGGCGAGCTCCATCTGGCGCAGGCGGCGCGCCATGATCTCGGCCCGGATGGCGGAAAGATGCAGCGTGACGAAGAGCGCGAGATAGGCCGCCCCCATCACCAGGAGCGGCGCCAGGATCGCCGGATGGAGAGTCGGGCCGCCGATGCGGAATACGCTGGCCGGTTGATGCAGCGTGTTCCACCAATCGACGGAGAATTTGATGATCGGCAGGTTGATGCAGCCGACCAGCGCGACGATCGCGGCGATGCGGGCGGCGCGCCCGGGATCGTCGATCGCCTGCCAGATGGCGATATAGCCGAGATAGAGCAGGAACAGCACGAACATCGAGGTGAGGCGGGCGTCCCACACCCACCAGGTGCCCCACATCGGCTTGCCCCAGAGCGAGCCGGTGGCGAGTGCCAGGAAGGTGAAGCAGGCGCCGATCGGCGCCGCCGCCTTGGCGGCGATGTCGGCGAGGGGGTGGCGGAAGATGATGGCGAGGGCGCTCGCGACCGCCATGTCGAGATAGGCGAGCAGCGCCACCCAGGCAGCGGGGACATGGACGAACATGATCCGGACGGTCTCGCCCTGCTGATAATCCTGAGGCGCGACAACGAGGCTCAGGTAAAGACCGATGGCGAGGAGGATCGCGGTGAGCGCCCAGGCCCAGGGCTCGACCGTGTCGACGAGCTTGAGAAAGCGGCGGGGATTGGCGAATTGCTGCATGGGCATGCTCTAGCCGGTGTGACAGGGTCGGTGCAACTCAGCGCAGATGCGCCCGGAGCGCGGCAGCGCCGGCGAATGGCGCGATCACCAGCGCCAGGAGCACTAGCGCGAGCAGGATCAGGAGCGCGGCCGCACGGCTGCCGGACAGGGTGTCGCCGCCGGCCGAGGCGGCAACCCCGAAAACCAGGGCCGGCACATAGAGCGGCAGCGTCAGGATCGACAGCAGCAGCCCGCCGCGCTTCAGCCCGACCGTGACCGCCGCAACCAGGCTGGCGAGCAGCGACAAAGCGAGCGAGGCGAGCAGCATGGCAAGGCCGAGCGGCAGGAACAGCTTGGAGCCGAGATTGAGGAGAATTCCGAGGAAGGGCGCGGCAATGGCCATGGGGAGCGCCGTCGCCAGCCAGTGGGCCGCCGCCTTGGCCAGCACGATCAGCTCGAGCGGAACAGGCCCGAGCGTCATGATCTCGAGCGAGCCGTCGTCGTGATCGGGCTCGAAGATGCGGTCGGCCGACAGCAGAACCGACAGGAGAAGGGCGATCCACAGGGTGCCGGGCGCGATGCGCTCGAGCAGCGCGACATCGGGACCGATGCCGAGCGGGATCAGCACCAGCACGGTCAGGAAAAAGCCGAGAGCGACGCCGGCGCCGCCGCCCTGGCGCAGCGCGAGCTTCAGGTCACGGGCTATCACCGCTGCCAGGGCGGTCATGGCGCGTCGCCGAGGCGCAACTCGATGCCGGCAAGGCCAAGCTCGACATGGGTGGCGGCGATGATGATGCCGCCGGTCGCGAGATGCGCCGCCATCAACGCGGCGAGACGGTCGCGCGCTGCGGCATCGAGGCCGACCGTCGGCTCATCGAGCAGCCAGAGCGGGCGGGCGACGAGGGCGAGGCGCGACAAGGCAAGCCGGCGGCGCTGGCCGGTCGACAGCACCGCCGCCTGAAGATTGGCAAGGGCCTCGAGGCCGAAGCTGTCGAGCGCGCGGTCGAGATCACCGCCGTCGAGAAACGCGCCCCAGAAACGCAAATTCTCGGTGACGGTCAGATGGGGCTTCAACGCGTCGCGATCGCCGATGAAATGGCACCGCTGCGACAGCGTGAGCGCGGCATTGCCAGGGAGGAGCGCGATGCGCCCCTGATCGGGCTCGGCAATGCCAGCGATGAGCCGCAACAGCGAGGTCTTGCCGGCACCATTGGCGCCGCGCAGCAAGGTGAGGCTGCCGCCGTCGGCCTGCAGCGACAGGCCGGCAAAGACCAGCCGGCCGCCGCGGATGCAGGCGAGGTCGGTGATTTGGAGCTCCATGGTGGGGAGTAGGCAGTAGTCAATAGGCAGTAGGCAATAGGCAGTGCCTTACGAAGGAGAGGCGGCGTCGAGCCAGGCAGCGCCGAGAATCGGGCCGGCATCGTCGGCCTGCAGGATGGCGGCACAGCACAGGCTCGGATCGGGGAGCACATCGGGGCGCGGCAGTGTCAGGCTGCGCGCGTCGCCATGCCACATGCCGGCAGGAATCAGACGGCGCACGACATTGCGATAGGTGATGGTCCGGCCGGCATTCTCGCCGCGTCCCACCGTGACGACGAGCTTGGGGGCGACGGCCATGACCCAGAGCGTGCCCTGGCGCTCGGCAAGATCGGACGGTGCGGCCTCAAGCTCGACCGCCAGCTCCTCGGCCTGAGCCTTGAGCGTCATGCCGACAAAATCGGCGGGCTTGCGCTTCTGCTCCTCGGCAATGATGGCTTGGACATCGCTTTGCCGCGAACCGACGACGTGCTTCAGGCCGTTCACGATGATTTGAGGAGTGTAAACCCGGCCATCCTTGCGGCGCAGCGCGTAATCGCGCTGGCGTTTGGTCGATTCGGGAAGCGCCAGAGTATCGCGCCAGCCGAGGTAATCCCAATAATCGACATGGAAGGACAGGGCGATCAGCGACGGCTGCTGGGTGAGCTCGTTGAGGAACGCATCGGCAGGCGGGCAGGAAGAGCAGCCTTCGCTGGTGAAGAGCTCGACGACCACGGGGTTAACGGGAGCCGCAAGGCTCAGTCGCGTGAAGGGGAGAAGCGTCGCGCTCGCCGTCCATGCCAACAGGTTCCGGCGATTCGCCGTAATGTTCTTGTTCATGGCGCTGCTTATGCCAAAGCCGCGCGATCACCTGCCACTCACGTTGCGGTGAATCGGTAGGCAGTAGGGAATAGGCAGTAGGCAGTAGCGGAGAGCACTGCTCACGGCCTACTGCCTGACGACTACTGCCGTTTTCCCCGCTTCATGCCGCTTGCGCGAGGTTCCGCAGCACGTAATGCAGAATTCCGCCGTTGCGGAAGTAATCGAGCTCGTCGATCGTATCGATGCGACATTGCAGGCTGACGCGAACGACAGTGCCGGTGCTGCGCATGATCGCGGCCTCGAGCATCTGACGCGGCTTCAAGTCGGTGGATAGCCCTCGGATCGTCACTTTTTCATCACCGATCAGCCCGAGCATCTGCCAGCCTTCGCCCTCCTTGAACTGCAGCGGGATCACTCCCATGCCGATCAGGTTGGAGCGGTGGATGCGCTCGAAGGACTGGGCGATCACCGCCCGGACACCGAGCAGACGCGTGCCCTTGGCGGCCCAGTCGCGCGACGAGCCGGTGCCATATTCGCGGCCGGCAAAGACGACCAGCGGAACACCGTCCTCCTTGTAAGCCATGGCGGCGTCGTAGATCGGCATCTGGCGGCCCGAGGGCTGATGAATGGTGACGCCGCCTTCGACGCCGGGCACCATCTGATTCTTGATGCGGATGTTGGCGAAGGTGCCGCGCATCATCACCTCGTGATTACCGCGGCGCGCGCCATAGGAGTTGAAGTCGGCACGGCCGACGCCATGCTCGAGCAGATAGAGACCGGCCGGACTGTCCGGCTTGATCGAGCCGGCCGGCGAGATGTGGTCGGTGGTGATCGAATCGAGAAAGAGCCCGAGGACGCGGGCATCGATGATGTCGCTCACCGGCTCGGGCTTCTTCTTCATGCCGGCGAAATAGGGTGGCTCCTGCACATAGGTCGAGCTCGGGTCCCATTCATAGGTGAGGCCGCCGGTGACCTTGATCTTGCGCCACGCGGCATCACCCTTGAACACGTCCTTGTAGCGGGCCTCAAAGGCCTTGCTGGTGACATTGCTGCGCACGAATTCGGCGACATCGGTGGAGGACGGCCAGATGTCGCGCAGATAAACCGGCTTGCCCTTGCGGTCGTTGCCGATCGGATCGGTCGCCAGATTGACATTCATCGAGCCGGCAAGCGCATAGGCGACGACGAGCGGCGGCGATGCCAGATAGTTGGCGCGGACATCGGGATTGACCCGGCCCTCGAAATTGCGGTTGCCGGAAAGCACCGACACGGCGACGAGATCATGATGGCGGATCGCCTCGGAGATCGCCTCGGGAAGGGGTCCGGAATTGCCGATGCAGGTGGTGCAGCCATAGCCGACGAGATCGAAGCCGAGCTTGTCGAGCTCCTTCTGGAGATTGGAGCTCTTGAGATATTCGGTCACCACCTGGCTGCCGGGGGCGAGCGAGGTCTTGACCCAGGGCTTCACCTTGAGGCCGAGCTTGTTGGCGTTGCGGGCGAGCAAGCCGGCGGCCATCATCACCGAAGGATTGGAGGTGTTGGTGCAGGAGGTGATGGCAGCGATCACCACATCGCCATGGCCGAGATCGAAATTGGCATTCTCGACGGGGAAGCGCCGCGCCATGCTATCGGCCTTGCCGAACTCGTCCGCCATGACCTTGGTGAAACCGGGGGCGGCGAGGCTGAGGCCGACGCGATCCTGCGGCCGCTTCGGGCCGGCCATCGAGGGCTCCACCGCGGCGAGGTCGAGCTCGAGCGTGTCGGTGAAGGTCGGATCGGGCGTGGCCTTGTCGCGGAACATGCCCTGGGCGCGGGCATAAGCCTCGACCAGCGCCACGAGCTCTGGCGGGCGACCGGTACCCTTCAGATAGAGCAAGGTCTCCTCGGAGACCGGGAAGAAACCGCAGGTCGCGCCATATTCCGGCGCCATGTTGGCGATGGTCGCGACGTCCTCGACCGACATCGCCGACGAGCCGTCGCCATAGAACTCGACGAATTTGCCGACGACGCCCTTGCGGCGCAGCATCTGGGTGACGGTGAGCACGAGGTCGGTGGCGGTGGTGCCTTCACTCAGCTTGCCGGTCAGCTTGAAGCCGATCACCTCGGGGATCAGCATGGAGATCGGCTGGCCGAGCATGGCGGCCTCGGCCTCGATGCCGCCGACGCCCCAGCCAAGGACGGCAAGACCGTTGACCATGGTGGTGTGGCTGTCGGTGCCGACCAGCGTGTCGGGAAAGGCGACCTCGACCTTGGTGCCGTCGGCCGCCACCTCCTCGCGGGTCCAGACGGTGCGGGCGAGATATTCGAGATTGACCTGATGACAGATGCCGGTGCCGGGCGGCACGACGCGGAAGGAATCGAAGGCGCGCTGGCCCCATTTGAGGAAGGTGTAGCGCTCGCCATTGCGATCATATTCGAGGCTGACATTCTGCCGGAAGGCGGCGCTCGAGGCGAAGAAGTCGACCATCACCGAATGGTCGATGACGAGATCGACAGGGGCGAGCGGGTTGATCCTGCGCGGGTCGCCGCCCAGGGCCTTCATGGCATCGCGCATGGCGGCAAGATCAACGACGGCGGGCACGCCGGTGAAATCCTGCATCAGCACGCGGGCGGGGCGGAAGGCGATCTCGCGGTCGGCCTTGCCGCGATTGTCCAGCCATTCGGCCATGAATTCGATGTCCTCGCGGGTGACGGTGCGGCCGTCCTCGTGGCGCAGGAGATTCTCGAGCAGCACCTTGAGCGAGAACGGCAGGGCAGCGATGCCGGGGAGGCCGTTCTGCTCGGCGAGCTTGAGATCGTAATAGGCGTAGGTCTTGCCACCGGCCTCGAGCGTGCGGCGGCACTTGAAGCTGTCGAGGGAGGCTTCCTGCATGGTCTCGGTTTCCTGGACTTTCGCGAGGCCCGAGGGGGTAGCGAGCCAGGGGGTCGAGGTCAAGTGGGGCAGTAGGCAGTAGGCAGTAGGCGAAGGGCACCGGTCACGGCCTATTGCCTAATGCCTACTGCCTCTCTGCTGCCTGCAGCATCATCCCCACCATCGCCTTGGCGAAGCGGGCCGGGTCGGTCGGGGTCTCGCCTTCGAGGATGCGGGCCTGGTCGAGCAGGAGCCGGGCGGCCTCGGTGATGCGCTCGGCAGCGCCGCCCGTGGCCGCCTTGGCGGCAAGCGCCACCATCAGCGGGTGCTCGGGGTTGATCTCGAGTATGGGGGCGGTGGCAGCGACGCCGACGGCGTTCTGGCGGGTCAGCAGGCGCTCGAGGGTCAAGTCGAGACCGTGGTCGCGGGCGACCAGGCAGACCGGCGAGGCGGTGAGGCGGGCGGTGACACGGACATCGCTGACCTCCTCGCCGAGCGCCTGCTTGAAGAGGGCGATCAGGGTGGCGAGGGCGGCGCCCTCGGCGCGCGGGCCCGTCGAGGTCTCGGGCGTCGCTTCGAGGGGCAGCACGTCGAGACCGTCATCGCCCTGGGTGATCGACTTGAAGGGCTTGCCGTCGAAGCCGGCGGCGGAGCGCACCCAGAAGCTGTCGACCGGATCGGTGAGGACGAGCACCTCGACGCCGCGGGCGCGGAAGCCTTCGAGCTGCGGCGAGCTCTCGGCGCGGCGGGCATCCTCGGCGGTGATGTAGTAGATGGCGGTCTGCCCCGGCTTCATCGCAGCGACATAGTCGGCGAGGCTGCGGTGGTCGCCGCCGGTGGTGCGGAAGCGAGCGATGTCATAAATCAGGTCGCGCTTGTCGGGGTCTTCGTAAAGGCCTTCCTTGATGACGGCGCCGAACGCCTCCCAGATCCTGTTCCAGGCGGCGGCATCGGCGGTCGCGGTCTTCTTGAACTCGGCGAGGACACGCTTGGTCAGGGCCTTGCGGATGGCAGCGACGGTCGGATTGTGCTGCAGCATCTCGCGGCTGACATTGAGCGGCAGGTCCTCGCAGTCGACAACGCCGCGGACGAAACGCAGCCAGGGCGGCAGGAGATCGGCGTCGTCGGTGATGAAGACGCGGCGGACATAGAGGCGCTGGCGGCCGTTGCGGGCGGGATCGTAAAGGTCGAAGGGGCGCACCGCCGGCACATAGAGGAGCACGGTGTATTCGTGGCGGCCCTCGGCGCGGTAATGGATCGTGAGCGCCGGATCGGCGTAGAGACCCGAGACATAGCCGAAGAACTCCTTGTGCTCCTCGGGCGTCACCTCGGATCGGGGACGCATCCAGATGGCGCTCGCGGCATTGATCTGGGCATAGGTGTCCTTCGCCTTCTCGTCGGCGATCATGATCGGATGGGCGATGTGATCGGAGTAGCGGCGGACGATGTCGGCAAGGCGGGTGCGGTCGAGGAACTCTTCGGCGTCGTCGCGCAGATGGAGCCTGACCTCGGTGCCGCGGCGATGCTGATGGCCGGGGGGCGCCGGCTCGATGGTGAAGGTGCCGGTGCCGTCCGAGCTCCAGATCCAGGTCTCGTCGGAGCCGGCCTTGCGGGAAATGACCTCGACGCGGGACGCCACCATGAAGGCGGAGTAGAAGCCGATGCCGAACTGGCCGATGAGGCGCGGCGCATTGTCGCCGGCCATGGCCTCGCGCATGAAGGCTTCGGTGCCCGATTTGGCGATGGTCCCGAGATTGTCGACCAGCTCGTCGCGGCTCATGCCGATGCCGGTGTCGGTGACCGACAGGCGCCTGGCGGCCCGGTCGGGCGCGATGACGATGCGCAGCGCGCCCTCGCCCTCGAGCAGCGCCGGTTCGGCAATGGCCTGATAGCGCAGCTTGTCCAGGGCATCGGCGGCGTTGGAGATCAGCTCGCGGAGGAACACCTCGCGCTCGGAATAGACCGAGTGCACCATGAGCTGGAGAAGACGGGCGACTTCGGCCTGAAAGGCACGGGTCTCGGCAACACCGGACGCGGATGCGACGTTGTCGGGCATGGCTTCAATGATTCTGAGCTTCGGGTTATGTCGTTGCTTTGTTGGCCGATATCGGCGGGACGGGTCGTAACGTCAAGAGGTACCGCATACGCAAAATAAAAAGCGGCCGGAGCGATCCGGCCGCAAAAGGGGTGTTCGCCTGATCTCTCGATATGCGAACTTGGGGACAAGTTGGTCCGGCCTGCCACAGGGCGACAACGGGGGCTGGGGGGCTTGGTTTCCGCGGCCGCCCTGGACAAACCGGACCAATGAGGCAACGTGGAAAATCTCGCTTCGGAATGGGATTTGAGCTTGACTGCTTCGGGGCGAAATTAAGAAATCAGTGGAGGCGCGTGTCCGGCCTTGTCTTCGGACCTTCGCCCCGTCGAGGAACCAGGCTTTGGATGACACCGAGCGGATAGTTCGGCTCCCCCCGCAGATCTCTGGCAGCGCGGGGGAGGAAGACAACGCCAGGGCAGCGGGCGAGCGGCGAATCGCGTTCGACCGGCAGGAATTGTTCGAGATCCTCAGTCTCTATGGGCGGAAGGTAGCGCAGGGCGAGTGGCGCGACTACTCGATCGATTTCGGGCGGGAGACGGCAGTGTTCGCGGTGTTCCGGCGGACCAGCGAGGTGCCGCTCTACCGGATCGAGAAGACGCCCCGGCTGTCGCGCCGACAGGGTGCCTATGCGGTGGTGGCGCAGGGCGGATTGGTGCTGAAGCGCGGCCATGATCTCCGGCAGGTGCTCAGAGTGCTGCTAAACGGGCCGAAACTGCAGCCGATCTGACGTGATAAGGGCCTCTGGAGGGGTCTCCAGAGGCCCTGATCGGTGTCGCTTCATGCGTTAGGCGCTAGTTGTTGCTGCGCATGATGCCGAGAATGTTCAGGATGTTGATGAACAGGGTGATGAAGCTGCCATAGAGCAGGAAGGCGCCGAAAATCGCCTTGCCCTGGGCAATGCCGATAGCGTCACCCTCGGTATACATCTCCTTGATCTGCTGCGTCTCGAAGGCGGTCACGCCGGCGAACAGCAACACCACGATTCCGGAGGTCACCAGGCTCATCATCGTGCTTTGGAAGAACACGACGTTAACCAACATGGCGATGATCAAGCCAATCGACGCGATCAGGAAGAAGGTGCCGAAAGCCGAGAGATCACGCTTGGTGGTGTAGCCGACGAGACTGGTGGCGCCGAAGGTCACCGCGGTTATCGCCAGCGCCCTGATGATGAGGTCGGGCGCCTGGCCAAGGTAAAGGGCGATCATCGGCGCGATGAAGAGGCCCCACAGAGCGGCATAACCCCAATAGGCGGCGTGCGCCATGGTCGTGTTGCCGGAGAAGATCAAACGCGGCGCAAAGAAACCAAGGCCAAGCAGGCCGAAGAACAGCACCCATTTCATGGGGCCGAGCGCAACCGCCTGCATGAGCGCCGGATTGGCGGCCACGAACATGGACACCAGCGCCGTCACGGCGACGCCGAGAGCCATGTAGTTGTAGACGCGAAGCATATACGACCGCAGGCCCTCGTCGACTTCGCGAACCCGCGCGCCGGCCTGGGTTTGCGCAACGGGCCTGTATCTGGTCTCGACCATTTGAAACTCCCTCGTCACAGCGATAGCGCTGCGGTTTGCGAATATGGGGAAGGCTCAAGAGGGTTGCAAGCGCCGATGGGGAGGATTGCCGAAATTTCAGACGATTAGAGGACTAGACGGCGGCGCGAAGCGAATAGGCCTCCTCGATGGCATAGGGGCCGCCGCCGCGGGACGGGCGGGAGGAGAAAAGCACGAACCGGCTCACTTCGAAAGGCCGGCTCTCATAGAGGTTGTGGGAGGCGATATAGTCGTGAAGGCTGTCAAGCCGGGTGTCCTTGAGCCGCGCGATCGTCACATGGGGGGTGAATTTCCGCTGTTCGGGGGGCAGGCCCAGCATCTGGCAGATCCGCTCATGGGTCGCCTGGAGTCGCTTCAGATCCTCACCCTCGGCGGCAGCGCCGAGATAGAGGGCGTGCGGCTTGTTGCCGCCGAACGTGCCGACGCCCTTGAGCCGGATGCGGAACGGCCGGGCCACCACCGTGTCGAGGGCATCGGCGATCTCATGGGCAAGGCCGTCCTCGATGTCGCCGATGAAGCGGAGCGTGATGTGGAAAGATTCGCGATCGATCCAGCGGGCGCCCCAAACGCCGCCGCGCATGAGTTCAAGCTCAAAGGCAATATCGGGGGGAATCTCGAGGCCGGTGAAGAGACGCGGCATGCTGTCCTCCTCATCGTCGTGAAGCCGAATCAGAATCGGCTTCGCAACATCAACGCTACACGTAATTCGAGCCGAAGCAACCGGAACAAACGATTTATAATGTGGTGTCAGTGTGTTGATTTGCCGAGGGCCGAGATCACGGCAGGCAGAATGCGGGTAACAATCGCCTCGACGCCGACCGCGGTCGGATGCATACCGTCCGGCTGATTGAGCCGCGGGTCGCCGGCAACTCCGTCGAGGAAGAAGGGGTAAAGCGGCACGCTGTGGCGGCCGGCGAGTGCGGGATAGATTGCATCAAAGGCTCGCGCATAGTCCGCCCCCATGTTCGGCGGCGCGCGCATGCCGACCAGCAGCACCCCGATGTTGCGCGCCTTGAGGCGGCCGAGCAGCCGGTCGAGCGCATCGCGGGTCACCGCCGGGTCGACGCCGCGCAAGGCGTCATTGGCGCCGAGTTCGACGATGACGAGCGCGGTGCCGTCGGGAACCGCCCAGTCGAGCCGGGCAGCGCCGGCGGAGGCGGTGTCGCCCGACACGCCGGCATTGGCGACCTTGGCATCGATGCCGTTCCGGATCAGGACCGCTTCGAGGCGGCTGGCGAAATCTTCCCCCTGGGCCAAGCCAAAGCCGGCGGTGAGGCTGTCGCCAAGGGCGATGATCTGCAGCGGCGCAGCGATCGCCGGGAGGGCGGCAGCGAGGAGGAAGGCAAGGACGAGCATCGGGAGCGGGGGCATGGACCTGTCAATGGCGAAGGGAAGGCAGTCGGCATTAGGCAGTAGGCAGGTGGTTTCGTCCATGACTGCCTATTGCCTACTGCCTATTGCCATTTTTGCCCCTCGCATAACCGCGCAGGCCAGCCTATGTAGCGCAGCGTGAAGAGAGCGGTTTTCCTCAATGACGTGCGGGTGACGCTGCCGAGCCGGGCCGGCCCGGTGGCGATTCTCAGGGGCTGCGATCTCGTGGCGCAGGCCGGCGAGGCGGTGGGGCTGGTCGGGCCGTCAGGGTCCGGCAAGACCACCATCCTGATGGTGGTGGCCGGGCTCGAAGCAGTGACGGGCGGGGTGGTCGAAGTGGCGGGTCAGGACCTTACCCGGCTCGACGAGGATGCGTTGGCGCGCTTCCGGCGCGACCATGTCGGCATCGTGTTTCAGGCGTTTCATCTGATCCCGGCAATGACGGCGCTCGAGAATGTGGCGGTGCCGCTCGAGTTTCGCGGGCTCGCCCGGGCACGGACGATCGCCCGGGAGGCGCTCGAGTCGGCCGGGCTCGGTCACCGGCTCGGCCATTACCCGGGTCAGCTGTCGGGTGGCGAGCAACAGCGCGTGGCGATCGCGCGAGCGATTGCCGCCGGGGCACAGGTCATCCTCGCCGACGAACCCACCGGCAATCTCGATCAGGAGACCGGCCAGAAGATCATGGATCTTCTGTTCGCCTTGCAGCGGGAACGCGGCACG
Source organism: Aestuariivirgaceae bacterium (assembly GCA_044870245.1). GTDB lineage: Bacteria > Pseudomonadota > Alphaproteobacteria > Rhizobiales > Aestuariivirgaceae > DATAFF01. The sequence goes on from JBIOYR010000065.1 coordinate 47,249, forward strand.
ACGCTTCTCCTCGTCACCCACGACCATGATTTGGTGAACCGGTGCGACCGGGTGCTCGAGGTGCGCGACGGTCGGATCGGCGCAGCGGAACAGCGGGTCGCATGATCAGTCTGGCGACCCGCCTGGCATTCAGGGAGCTTCGCTCGGGGCTGCAGGGCCTCGGGCTGATGGTGGCGTGCCTGGCGCTCGGCGTCAGCGCCATCGCAGTGGTCGGCACGCTATCGGCGGCGATTGCGCGAGGGCTCGCCGAGCAAGGCCAGCCGCTGCTCGGCGGCGATGTCGAATTCTCAGTGATGCATCGCAGCCTCACTGCACCGGAGCAGGCTTTCCTCGCGGCGCGCGGACAGTTGAGCACGGTGGCGACCCTGCGCGGCATGGCCTCGGCCAAGGGTCAGCGGGCGCTGGTCGAGGTCAAGGCGGTCGACCGGGCCTATCCGCTGTTCGGCACCGTCAAGCTCGCCGACGGCGGCGATCTGCATGCAGCAGTGGCAAAGCGCGGCGAGCGCTTTGGCGCGGTGGCCGATCCGGCGCTGCTCGGCAAGCTCGGGATCGGCCCAGGCGATACAATCCGGCTGGGGAGCCAGGAATTCGAGCTCCGGGCAGCCTTGGCGAGCGAGCCCGACCGGGTGGGCGACGGCTTCGCGCTCGGTCCGCGTCTGATGATCTCGCGCGAGGGACTCGCAGCGACCGGGCTGGTACAGCCGGGGAGCCTCGTCACCTGGCGGCACCGGCTCAAGCTCGACAGCACCGGCGGCGGCGATGTGAAGCAGGTGATGCAGGAGGCGAAGCGGCAGTTTCCGCAAGCCGGCTGGCGCATACGCGGGCGCGACAATGCGGCGCCGCAGGTCGGGCGGTTCGTCGACCGGGTCAGCTTCTTCCTGTCGCTCGCGGGCCTTGCAGCGCTGATCACCGGCGGGGTCGGGGTGGCCAATACGGTCGGGGCCTTTCTCACCCGGCGCATGGCCAATATCGCGATGCTGAAATGCCTCGGGGCGCCGGCAGGTCTCGTGTTCCAGGTCTATTTCATCGAGGTACTGGCGGTGGCGCTCCTGGCGGTCGTCATCGGACTCATTCCCGGCGCCATCGCGCCGGCTGTCATCCATGGCCTGTTCGGTGCGGCGCTGCCGCTCCCCATCGCCACCAGCGTCGAATGGGGGGCGCTCGCGCTCGCGGCCGTCTATGGGATCATTGCGGCGGTCGGCTTTGCGGTCGGGCCGTTGGCGCTCGCCATGGATGTGCGGGCGATCGCGCTCCTGCGCAGTCCCGCCGGACTGCCACGGGCACGGCATCGCATACGGATCATCGGGGTCCAGTCGATTGCAGCGCTGGCGCTGGCCGCCATTGCGCTGATGACGCTGCCGGACTTCACCATCACGGTCTGGTTCATCGCCGGTCTGGCATTGTCCTTCGCCGCGCTGTCGGGGCTGGCGCGGTTGCTGATGCTTGCCGCCGAGCGATCTCCCGCACCGGCCAATGCGGTGAGAGCCTATGCGCTGAGCTCGCTGTACCGGCCGGGCAGCGCCACGCCCGCGGCGGTGCTGTCGCTCGGTCTCGGGCTCACGCTGTTCGTGACGCTGGCGCTGGTCGACCGTTCGATCAGCAGCGAGCTGCGCTCGAGCCTGCCGGCGAGCGCGCCGTCGTTCTATTTCCTCGATGTGCCGAACGGCGAGCGCGACCGGTTCGTGGCGCTGCTGCGCGACACTTCGGGCAGCGACCGCATCGGCGATGCGCCGATGCTGCGCGGCCAGATCACCAAGGTGAACGGTGTTCCGGCCGACAGGGTGCGATCGTCTCCCGATGCCCGGTGGGCGCTCGGCGGCGATCGCGGCTTGACCTATGCGGAGGAGCCGCCGCGGGGCAGCGACATCGTTGCCGGTTCTTGGTGGCCGCGGAACTATAGCGGGGTGCCGCTCGTGTCGTTCACCGCCGATGTGGCGAACGGCCTCGGGCTCAAGCTTGGCGACACGATCAGCGTCAATGTGCTGGGGCGGGAGGTAACGGCAAGGATCGCGAGCCTGCGCGAGGTCAACTGGCGAAGCCTCGAGATGAATTTCGTGATGATCTTCTCGCCCAACACGCTGGAGCAGGCACCGCATACGCATCTCGTGACGGTTCATGCGACGCCTGAGACCCAGCCGGCGGTGCTCAAGGCGGTGTCGCAGGCCTATCCGGCCGTGACGGCGATCAGCATAGCGGAAGCGCTCGAAACGGTCGGAAGCGTTCTCGGCCGGCTGGTGGCGGCGGTGCGCCTGGCGAGCGGCGTGACGCTCCTTGCCGGTGTGCTGGTGCTGGCGGGAGCGCTGGCGGCCACGCTCGCCGGCCGGCAGCATGACTTCGCCATCCTCAAGACCTTCGGCGCGACGCGGCGGCAGCTCGTCTGGGCGCTGATCGGCGAGCATGCGCTGCTTGGCCTCATCTGCGCTTGCTTCGCCGTGCTGATCGGCTCGGTGGCGGCGTTGGCGATCGTCAACCACGTCCTCGAGATGCATTTCGACTTTTCGCTGGCGGTGGCGCTGTGGACGGCATTGGCGGCGATGGCGCTGACGGTCGTCGCCGGCGTGGCGACGGCCTGGCCCGCCTTGTCGGTCAAGCCGGCGCGGCATCTGCGAAGCGATTGATCCGGCCGGTCATTTGCAAGGGCGGTCCGGCCTCGCGTAATGTCGCCGACGGGAGATGATGTGCGATGGTGGTGCTCAACCGAATTTACACCAGGACGGGGGATAAAGGCACGACGGCGCTCGGCACCGGCGAGCGGGTCAAGAAATCGGCGCTGCGGATCGAGGCCTATGGCACGGTCGACGAGACGAATGCGGTCATCGGCATGGTACGATTGCACTTGGCGGAGCCCGGGCTTGCGGCGCTCGACCAGATGCTGGGGCTGATCCAGAACGACCTGTTCGATCTCGGTGCCGATCTCTGCACGCCTGAGCGCGGCGTCAAAGAAGGGCAGGAGGCGCTGCGCATCGTCGCCGTCCAGGTCGAGCGGCTGGAACGGCAGATCGACACGCTCAATGCCGCGTTGCCGCCGCTGCGCTCCTTCGTGCTGCCGGGTGGTCATCCGGCGGCGGCGCACCTCCATCTCGCACGCACCGTGTGCCGGCGGGCTGAGCGGGCGATGGTGGCGCTCAAGGACATGCCGGACGAGGACGTGTCGGACGAGGCGCTCAGCTATGCCAACCGCCTGTCGGATTTCCTGTTCGTCGCCTCACGCTTCGTCAATGCGCAAGGCGCAGGCGATGTGCTGTGGGTGCCGGGTCAGTCGCGCGAGGAACGCTGAGGGGCGGCGATGTTCATCCCTCTCCATGACGACGCGCCGTTGCGGATCATTCGCTTCCAGCTCGTCAACGGAGCGCTCATCGCGGTCAATGTGCTGGTGCTGCTCTACAGTCACCTGATCCTCGGCGGGACAGGCGAAGAGCAGTTCCAGATGGTGACCGGGATCATTCCGGCGGTGCTTTACGACCGGGCGGCGCTCCCGACCGATCTCGTGCACATGCCGGAGCAGCTGACGCTCGTCACCTATATGTTCGTCCATGCCGACTGGTTTCATCTCTTGACCAACATGCTGTTCCTGTGGGTGTTCGGCGACAATGTCGAGGATGCCTACGGCCATGTCGGCTATCTCGTCTTCTATCTGTTTTGCGGTGTCGCGGCCGGCTTCATCCATGCGGTGATGTTCCCCAATTCGGAGATGCCGCTGATCGGGGCATCGGGAGCGGTGTCGGGAGTGCTCGCCGCCTATCTGGTGCTGTTCCCGCGGGCGCGGGTGTGGATCCTGGTGCTGTTTCGGCTGCCGCTCAGGCTCCCGGCGGCACTCGTGCTGATCGCCTGGATCGTGGTGCAGGTGGTGAGCCTCTTTGCGCTGACCGACGATGAGAGCGTCTCGGTGGCGTGGTGGGCCCATATTGGCGGCTTCGCCACCGGGCTCGTGATCACGCTGTTGCTGCGCAGTCGGCTCAGGGAGCGGCTCGAGAGCGAGCTCAAGGTCGCTTCTGACCTGCCCAATGCCGGTCAAGGCGTTGACTCGGCCCGGGTGCGTCACTAGGGTCCGCGCCGCTCACTGGCCCCGAAGAGATCTCGCCCATGAAGGTTCTGGTCGCTGTCAAGCGCGTCGTCGACTTCAACGTGAAAATCCGCGTCAAGGCGGACGGCTCGGGAGTCGAGCTCGCCAATGTGAAGATGTCGATGAACCCGTTCGACGAGATCGGCGTCGAGGAGGCGGTGCGGCTCAAGGAGGCTGGCAAGGCGAGCGAGATCGTCGCCGTGTCGATCGGACCGCAGCAGGCGCAGGAGACCATCCGCACGGCGCTGGCGATGGGTGCCGATCGGGGCATCCTGGTGAAGGTCGACGGGCAGGTCGAACCGTTGGCCGTGGCCAAGATCTTCAAGGGGATCGTCGAGGCCGAGAAGCCGGGCCTGGTCATCCTCGGCAAGCAGGCGATCGATGACGACTGCAATCAGACCGGCCAGATGCTGGCGTCGCTGCTCGGATGGGCGCAGGGCACGTTCGCCTCCAAGGTCGAGATCGAAGGCGAGCATGCCATCGTCACCCGCGAGATCGATGGCGGACTGCAGACGCTGAAGCTCAGGATGCCGCTCATCATCACCACCGATCTCAGGCTCAACCAGCCGCGCTATGCGTCGCTGCCAAACATCATGAAGGCGAAGAAGAAGCCGCTCGACGAGAAGACGGCGGCCGATTACGGGGTCGATGTGACGCCGCGGCTCAAGGTGCTGAGCACCACCGAGCCGCCGCGCCGACAGGCCGGCCAGCGGGTGAAGACGATCGCCGAACTCGTGGACAAGCTGAAGAACGAAGCAGGAGTGATCTGACGATGGCCGTCCTCCTCATTGCGGAGCATGACAATCAGGGCTTGAGGGACGCCACAGCCAAGGCGCTGACCGCAGCGCTGCAGCTCGGCTCGGACGTGCATGTGCTGGTGGCAGGCAAGAATGCGCAAGGCGCAGGCGCCGAGGCGGCCAAGCTCGAAGGCGTGAAGAAGGTGCTGCTGTGCGAAGCGGAGTGCTTCGAGCGGCCGCTCGCCGAGCCGCTGGCGGCCCTCGTCGTGTCGCTCGCTCCGAGCTACGACACGATCGTCGCGGCGGCGACCACCAACGGCAAGAATTACGCGCCGCGCATCGCGGCGCTGCTCGACGTGATGCAGATCTCCGAGATCACCGCGGTGAAGTCGCCCGACACGTTCGAGCGACTGATCTATGCCGGCAATGCCATTCAGACGGTGCAGTCGAGCGATCCGAAGAAGGTGCTGACGGTGCGCACCGCCGGCTTCCAGGCGACCGGCCAGGGCGGCAATGCGCCGGTCGAGCCGGTGGCGGCTCCGAGCGATCCTGGACTATCGGCTTACCAGGGAGAGAATCTATCGCGTTCCGACCGGCCGGAGCTGACGTCGGCGCGGATCGTGATCTCGGGCGGCCGCGGCATGCAGAATGGCGAGAATTTCAAGCTGCTGGAGAAGGTGGCGGACAAGCTGTCGGCGGCGGTCGGCGCGTCGCGCGCGGCGGTCGATGCCGGCTTCGTGCCCAATGACTACCAGGTCGGGCAGACCGGCAAGGTGGTGGCACCGGAGCTCTATATCGCGGTCGGCATATCGGGGGCGATCCAGCATCTCGCCGGGATGAAGGACTCCAAGGTGATCGTCGCCATCAACAAGGACGAGGAGGCGCCGATCTTCCAGGTGGCCGACTATGGACTTGTTGCCGATTTGTTCCAGGCAGTGCCGGAACTCGAAAGCGAGCTGTCCAAGCGCGGCTACTGAGCGTTCTTCGCTGCACTCCCGCAGTGCAACGAAATCCATACCGCACGTGCGAAAAGGCGCTTGTCGCGCTGGCTTCAGCGTTATAGGCTCGCGTGCTTTCGAACGGGTGACGTGACTATGAGAATTCGAAGCGTTGGCGTCATCGGCGCCGGCCAGATGGGCAACGGAATCGCACATGTGTGCGCGGTTGCCGGGTATGATGTGGGCCTTTACGACCAATCGGCTGAAAAAATCGAAGCGGCCCTGTCGACGATCAGGAAGAACCTGGCGCGCAGCGTGAAGTCCGGCCGGATCCGGCCGGAGCAGGAAAGCGAGGCCCTGCGGCGAATCCGCACTGTCGAGAGCCTGGAGAGCCTTGGCGACAGCGACCTCGTCATCGAAACGGCGGTCGAGGAGGAGCAGGTCAAGCGCAAGATCTTTGCGGCGCTGTGCCCGGCCCTCAAGAAGGACGCGATCATCGGCACCAACACGTCCTCGCTGTCGATCACCCGGCTCGCCGCCTCGACCGACCGGCCGGAGCAGTTCATCGGCATTCATTTCATGAATCCGGTGCCGTTGATGGAGCTGGTCGAGGTCATTCGCGGCATCGCCACCGACGATCAGACCTTCGCGGCGGTCAAGGAATTCGCGAGCTCGCTGGGTAAAACCATTGCAGTTGCTGAGGATTTCCCGGCCTTCATCGTCAACCGCATCCTGCTGCCGATGATCAACGAGGCGGTGTACACGCTTTATGAGGGGGTCGGGTCGGTCGAGGCCATCGACACCGCCATGCGGCTTGGGGCGCACCACCCGATGGGGCCGCTGGAGCTCGCTGATTTCATCGGTCTCGACACCTGTCTGGCGGTGATGCAGGTGCTTTATGAGGGCCTGGCGGACTCGAAATACCGGCCGTGCCCGCTGCTCGTCAAATATGTGGAAGCGGGCTGGCTCGGGCGCAAAACCCAGCGCGGCTTCTACGATTACCGCGGCGAGAAGCCCGTTCCGACGCGTTAGACGCACCGTACTGCAGCGTTTAGAGCTGGTTTTTGGACTTTCCTGCACCACCCTCGGCAATGGCGGCCCTGATCAGCTGCTCGGCTTCGGGCGCATTCCACTCGGCCGGACCGAGCAGGCGACCGATCTCGCGGCCGTCGCGATCGACCAGCACCGATGCCGGCAGGCCGATGGCCTGGAGCGCGCCCAAGGCCTTGGAGGAGGGATCGACATAGAGCTTGAGGACGGTCGCCTTGGCCTCGTCGAGAAAGGCCGAGGATGCGGCAGCGCCCTTGCGGTCGATGCTGATGGCGAGGACCTCGAAATCCTTACCCCCGAGCTTCGATTGCAGCTCGGCCAGCGCCGGCATCTCCTTGCGGCAGGGGGCGCACCAGGTCGCCCAGAGATTGACGAGGATCACCTTGCCGCGCCAGTCCGACAGCTTGAGGGGCTTGCCGTCGCCATCGGCAAAAGCGAGATCGGCGACCGCCGGGCGCTGCGGCTTGACGACGAAGGCGGCAAGCGGTCCGGTGGCCATGGCGCGGGTGATCGGTCCCAATGCGCCGGAGGTGGCGGCCGGCGGCGGCGCGGGGTTGCTCGCCGGGTTGAGGATCGGGTACATCGCATAGACTGCGGCGATGAGCGCCAAGGCAACGAGAATCGCCGCCGCGCGCCACCATGGGATGCGAGAGCTGTCGGCGCCTGTCATGGTGTAACCCGTTCCTGATTTTCGAGAGTTGCTGTCATGACCAATAGGATGTGGGGCGGCCGTTTTGCCTCCGGACCGGCCGCGATCATGGAGGAGATCAATGCCTCGATCGATTTCGATCGGCGGCTTTGGCGTGAGGATATCGCCGGCTCGGCGGCGCATTGCAAGATGCTGGCGGCGCAGGGGATCATCGCCAGGGAGGACGGGGAAGCGATTCTCAAGGGCCTCGAGCAGATCAGGAGCGAGATCGAGGACGGCAGCTTCGCGTTCCAGCGGTCGCTCGAGGACATCCATCTCAATATCGAGAGCCGGCTCAAGGAGCTGATCGGGCCGGCCGCCGGGCGGCTCCATACGGCGCGGTCGCGCAACGACCAGGTGGCGACCGATTTCCGGCTGTTCGTGCGGCAGGCGAGCGAGGCGCTCGAGGCGGGGCTCGAAGCGCTGCAGCGGGCGCTGGCGCAGCAGGCGCT
>JBIOYR010000066.1:0-20535 GCA_044870245.1 Aestuariivirgaceae bacterium
TCCGGAAATGAGCACAGCGACATTGCCGGTGAGCACCGACAGGACCAGCATCCATATGAGACCGTACCCGGAAAACAGGAAAAGCCCGACCAGCATTCCTAGGGCACCGGCAGCAACATGAACCACCACCATGGGGCCACCTTCACTCCCGCCAGCAAATTTCTGATCTCTATTTGTGGCTATTCTGGGCGGTCTCAGGGAAACTTTTCCAGATTTCCTACGATCTTTCACCAGGAATCTGTAACCATCAGGGCCGCCGTTCAGTTCCCCGCGACCGCGTATCGAGGAAGCGCAGGCCCTGTCCTTCAAGCACCACGCAGGTCAGGCGTCCGGTCAGAAAGGCGCCCGTGTCGATATTGATTCGGTTGGCCAGGACTTCCGGTTCCTCGCTGGGCGTATGGCCATGCACGATGATCTTCCCATGATCGCGCTGTGAGAACAGGAACGGCTCCCTGATCCACAACAGGTCTTCCGGACTTTGCGCGTCCAGCGCTGTCCCGGGACGGATGCCTGCATGAACAAAGAAGTATTCCCCTGCGGAAAAACTGAGCTGCGTTGATCTCAGGAAGCGTAAATGGGCCGGCGGCAAGGCCGCGATAAACTCATCACGAAGTTGGTTCGCGTCATCGAGCTGAAGTGCCATGCGCGGCGCAACACCGTAGGAGAGCAGCGTTTCGAAACCACCCAGGCGTCGCCAATCCAACAGAACCCCTGGTTCAGCAAGAAAATCGAGCAGAATCTCCTCGTGATTGCCGCGCAGGCAATGGCGCAGGCCACCAACGGCGGGGGTGTTTATCAAGGTCTCGATCACGTCCCGCGAGTTCGGGCCACGATCAACATAATCACCAAGAAAAACCTCGACTGCCTCGCGCACCGGGCGCTCCTGCATGTCCCCCGCGATCTGGTCGAGGATCGCCTTGAGAAGGTCAGCCCGTCCGTGAACATCGCCTACCGCGTAAACTCGAAGATCTTCCGGTAGCAACTCCCGGCTGGTCGAAGGAGAAACTGCGCCAAAGAAGTTGCGAATAGCCGAGATCACGCGAGTGGTCCCAAAGAGTGTGGCAAAGGCAACCCCTGCGCGATGCGAGCGACCCCATAGTGCGAGTGATTTGCAGGCTATATCGAAAAGGCGGATGCCTGGCGAGAGCATGCGAGATCTGACCTCACCACATGCGGCTTATTTTCCTAAAAGGACGCAAGATGGATTTAGTTGTTGGACTTGGGCTAATCGTTACCTTGGATTGTACGACGCGCAAAACGAACTAGCGTCGTTTCCAGCGACCCTTGACCGCCTCGGGGCCGAGCCCTACCGTCGCTCCTGCAGCGTTCCAGCACGATCGGAACTGAAAGCAATCCCGGTGCGGCCGACCCAATGCGGGGCCAATTCCGTGGGCTGCCGATGAAAGGCCAAGCCGGCAAGGGCCGGTGCGGCTGGTGCGAACTCTGCCGAAACCGAAAGGGGAGCTCGCCATGCCAGGTCGTTTGATTGCGCTACTCTCGATCATCCTGTTCGCCACGCCCGCAGCCGCCCATCCCGGCCACATTCTCGAGCGCGTCGCGGGCCATGATCACCTCGCGACGGTCGTTCTCTTCGTCGCGGTCGTCTTCGCCGTCGTGATGCTCGCCGCCTCCGCCATCGCCCGCTCGCGCCGACCTTAAGCCCCACCATGACCGCCAGGCTCGGCGTCATGCTGTGCGGTCACGGCAGCCGCAACCGGCTCGCCACCGCCGAATTCGCCAATCTTGCCGGCAAGCTCGCGGCGGTCTTGCCCCAGTGGCCGGTCGAGCACGGCTATCTCGAGTTCGCCACGCCGGTGATCCGCGCCGGCCTGGACGCGCTGCTGCGCCAGGGCGTCACCCGCATCCTCGCCGTTCCTGGCATGTTGTTCGCGGCCGGCCACGCCAAGAACGACATCCCCTCGGTGCTCAACCGCTATGCCGCCGAGCATGGCATTGCCATCGATTACGGTCGCGAGCTCGGGGTCGAGCGCCGCATGATCGAGGCGGCGGCCGCGCGCATCCGCCAGGCGTTCGCGACTTCGACGAAAGCGGTGCCGCTGAGCGATACCATGCTTGTGGTGGTGGGTCGCGGCTCCTCGGATCCCGACGCCAATTCCAATGTCTCCAAGGTCACCCGCATGCTGGTCGAGGGCTTCGGCTTCGGCTGGGGCGAGACCTTCTACTCCGGCGTGACCTTTCCGCTGGTCGAGCCGGGGCTTCGTCATACCGTCAAGCTCGGCTTCAGGCGCATCGTCGTCTTTCCCTATTTCCTGTTCACCGGCGTGCTCGTCAGCCGAATCTACCGTCATGCCGATCGGGTAGCCCAGGATCATCCGGAGATCGAGTTCATCAACGCTCCCTATCTCAATGACCATCCGCTGGTCATCGAGACCTTTCGCGACCGGGTCGCCCAGATCCTCGAAGGCGACAACCGGATGAATTGCGGCCTTTGCAAATATCGCGCCCAGGTCCTGGGCTTCGAAGCCGAGGTCGGGGCGCCGCAGATGAGCCACCATCATCATGTCGAGGGGATCGGCAGCGGCTGCCATCTGTGCGACGGCGAATGCACCGGTGCCTGCCAGGAGCAGGAAAGCCACCCGCATCATCATCACCACGCGCATTCGCACGATCATCATCATCACAACCACCACCACCATCATCATCACGATCACGACCATCCTCACCGCAGCCCCTATCCGCACGCCGGTCATCCGCTCGGGCCGCGAACCTTGAGAGGCCGCTGAGATGATCGGCGACAGAGGCCTCGACTATCTTCGCGATCCTCAGAGGATCTATGCCGAGTCCTTCGCCATCATCCGTACCGAGGCAAATCTTGCTGTCCTGCCGCCGGCGATCGCCGCCATCGCCGAGCGGCTGATGCATGCGAGCGGCATGACCGATCTTGTCCCGGAGCTCCGCTTCGATCCCGCCATCGCCGCAAGCGCTCTCGCCGCGCTGAAAGATGGCGCGCCCATCCTCACCGATTGCGAGATGGCGCTGAAGGCGATCATCGCAGCCCGCTTGCCGGCCCGTAACGAAATCATCTGCATGCTGAACGAAGAGCCGGTGCCTGAACTCGCCCGCCGCCTCGCCACCACCCGCTCGGCGGCCGCCGTCAACCTGTGGCCGCAGCGGTTGAGCCAAGCCGTCGCCGTCATCGGCAACGCCCCGACCGCGCTTTTCGCGCTGCTCGAGGGACTCAATCGCGGCTGGCCGAGGCCGGCGGCGATCATTGCTTTTCCCGTCGGCTTTGTCGGTGCCGCCGAAGCCAAGCAGGAGCTGGTACGCGACAGCCGCGGTGTTCCCTTCATCACCCTGCTCGGGCGCCGCGGCGGCTCGGCCATGGCGGGGGCGGCGGTGAATGCCATCACCAGCGGGGCAGCCGACAGGCCTGCGGGCAAGCGATGAGCGCGCCCTGGATCACGGTGGTCGGCCTTGGCGAGGACGGCCGCGTCGGTCTTGGAGCGAAGGCCCGCGCCGCCATCGATGCGGCGGTGCATCTTGTCGGTGCGGAGCGCCATTTCGCCATCCTCGGCAACGTCCAGGGCGAGGCCCACACCTGGCCGACCCCGTTTGGCGACATGTTCGAGACGATCGCGCGCTGGCGCGGCATGCCGACCGTCATTCTGGCGACCGGCGATCCGATGATGTTCGGCATCGGCAAGGCGCTGCTTGCTCACTTCGCCCCCGACGAAATGACCGTCCTGCCGCAGCTCTCGGCATTCTCGCTCGCCGCCGCGCGGCTCAAATGGCCGCTGCAGCATGTCGACACCGTCTCGCTTCACGGCCGGCCGTCATGCCTCATCGAGCCGCTGATCGCGCCCGACAACCGCATAATCGCGCTGACCACCGACCGCACCACCATCGCCGAGGTCGCGCGCCGGCTCCTCCGCCGGGGCTTCGGCTTGAGCAGGCTCACCGTTCTCGAGCATATGAACGGCAAGGCCGAGCGCATGACGCGCTTCGCCGCCGCCGATGCTGAACTTCAACGACCCTCCGCCGATTTCCACACCCTTGCCATCGAATGCCGGGCCGGTCCCGACGCCATCATCCTTCCGCGCATTCCGGGTCTGCCTGATTCCGCCTTTCAGCATGACGGCCAGCTGACCAAGCGGGAGGTGCGTGCCTCGACCCTGGCGGCGCTCCTGCCGTCGCCGCACCGGCTTCTCTGGGACATCGGCGCCGGCTGCGGCTCGATCGCCATCGAATGGATCCGCGCCGCCCGCAACGCCCGCGCCATCGCTTTCGAGCAGGTTCCCGAGCGCGTCGCGATGATCTCGGCCAATGCCGAAGCGCTGGGCACGCCGTCGCTCTCGATCGTGCCCGGATCGGCGCCGGCGAGCCTCGCCGGCCAGCCATCGCCCGACGCCGTCTTCATCGGCGGCGGGGTGAGCGATGAAGCGATCTTCGCCGCCGCCTGGCCGCGGCTGAAACCCGGCGGCATGCTCGTCGCCAACACCGTCACGCTGGAGGGCAATGCTCGTCTGTCCGCGCTTCAGCAGAGCCATGGCGGCGATCTTGTCGGGATCGACATCGCCTATCTCGAGCAGCTCGGCAGCCGCCGGGGCTTGCGTCCGCGCATGCCGGTCCTGCAATGGCGGATCCGGAAGCCATGGTAGCGCCTGCGACCTTCTATGGCGTCGGTGTCGGCCCGGGCGACCCGGAGCTGCTGACGCTGAAAGCCCGCCGCATCCTCGGCACCGTCCCGGTCGTCGCCTATCCCAGGACCGACAGCGGCGACAGCCTGGCGCGCCGCATCGCCGCGCCGCATCTGCCGAGCGGCGTTGTCGAGCTCCCGGTCGAGCTCCCCATGGCCGTCGACCGCGAACCGGCGCGCGGCGCCTATGACCGCGCTGCTGAGGCGATCGCCATCCATTTGTCGGCCGGTCGCGACGTCGCCTTCCTCTGCGAGGGCGACCCGTTCTTCTATGGCAGCTTCATGTATCTTCATGATCGGTTGAAGCGCGGCTTCCGTTGCGAGGTGGTGCCCGGCGTGCCATCGCTGATGGCGGCAGCGGCGGTCGCCGGACGCCCATTGGCCTCGCGCAACGACATCATGACAGTGTTGCCGGCGCCGCTCGACACCGACAAGCTCAAAACGGCTATCGCCGGCAGCGACTCGGTGGCGATCGTCAAGGTCGGCCGGCACTTCCCCAGGATTCGCGCGCTGCTGCGCGACGCCGGCCTCGCCGACCGCGCCGTGATCGTTGCCCGCGCCACCCATTCCGATCAAATGATCACCCCGCTCGCCGAGATTCCCGAAGGCGGGCAGCCCTATTTCTCCACCATTCTCCTCTACAAGGGCAGCGAGCCATGGTGAGCCGCCCTGCCATTCTCGTCGTGGCACGCTCGAGCCTGCCGCTCGCCGGCAGGATCGCCGAGCGGCTCGACGGCGAGGTGATGGAGGGAGCGGCCTCTCTCGTCAGCGCCTTCATCGCCCGGCGACCGATCGTTGCCGTTTGCGCCGCCGGCATCGTCATCCGCAAGCTGGCGCCGCATCTTGGGCACAAGGCAGACGATCCACCGGTTGTCGCCGTCGCGGAGGACGGCTCCGCCGCCGTGCCGCTGCTCGGCGGTCACCATGGCGCCAATGCGCTCGCCCGCATCATCGCCGATCTGCTGAGTGGTACCGCCGCAATCACCACCGCCAGCGATGCCCGCTTCGGCCTCGCGCTGGACGATCCCCCAGCCGGCTGGTCGCTCGCCAACCCCGAGCACCACAAGAGCTTCGCCGCCGCCTTGCTCGACGGCGCGCCCGTGCGGCTCCTCGGCCATGCTCCCTGGCTTGAAACCTTGCCGCTCGATCCGAGCGGTCCGCTCGCGATCCGCATCACCGAGGAGATCGCGGCGGGCAGCGACAACGAGCTGGTCTATGTTCCGCGCACCCTCGCGGTCGGCGTCGGCTGCGAGCGCGGCACCTCGGCTGAGGAGCTGATCGGACTCGTCACCGACACCCTTGCCGCCGGCAATCTGAGCCAGGCGGCGGTGGCCGGCATCTTCTCGCTCGATCTCAAGGCCGACGAGCCGGCCGTGACCGCGCTTGGCCGCGCCCTCGACGTGCCGGTGCGTTTCTTCTCGACCGAGGCGCTGAAAGCCGAGTCGGCGCGGCTGAAGACCCCTTCCGAGATCGTCCTGCGCGAGGTCGGCATTGCCGGAGTGGCCGAGGCCGCCGCTCTGGCCGCCGCCGGGCCGGAGGCGAGCCTCGTCATCGCCAAGACCCGTTCGGCCCGCGCCACGCTGGCGGTGGCCAAGGCCAGGGCACCATTGGTCGAGTTGCCGGGACGGGCGCGTGGCCGCCTTTCGGTCGTCGGTCTCGGCCCCGGTGCCCCCGGCTGGCGCAGCCCAGCCGCCGTCGCAGCCCTCGTCCAGGCCACCGACTGGATCGGCTATGGGCTCTATCTCGATCTCGCCGCCGACCTCGCCACCGGACAGGCCCAGCACCGCTATCCGCTCGGCGCCGAAGAGGACCGTGTCCATCATGCCATCCGGCTCGCGAGCGAAGGCCGCGACGTCGCCCTTCTCTGCTCCGGCGATGCTGCGATTTATGGGATGGCGAGCCTCGCATCGGAGATGCTCGACCCGGCCTCGTCCATCGCCGTCGAGCCCGCCTGGCGCCGCATCGAGCTCGAGATCGTCCCCGGCATCTCGGCTTTCCAGGCCGCCTCGGCTTCGGCCGGCGCCCTGATCGGTCATGATTTCTGCAGCATATCGCTGTCCGATCTCATGACCCCCTGGCCCGAGATCGAGAGCCGCATCCGCGCCGCCGCCAAAGGCGATTTCGTGACCGCCCTCTACAATCCGCGCTCGCTCCGCCGCCGCGACCAGCTGGACCGGGCGATCGCCATCTTCCGCGAGCATCGCACCGCCGCGACCCCGGTGCTCGCCGCTGCCAATCTCGGGCGAAGCGGCGAGCGCGTCAGCATCGCACCGCTCGCCGAGTTCGACCCCGACGGTGTCGACATGCTGACGATCGTGATCGTCGGGTCGCGGCAAAGCCGGATCTATCGCCGCGGCGACGGCAGGCTCATTGCCTATACCCCGCGCGGATATGGCGCCGGCCGGGAGGAGCGGACATGACCGTGCATTTCATCGGTGCCGGGCCGGGTGCGCCCGACCTCATCACGCTCAGGGGGCATGCTCTGATCCGTTCCTGTCCCGTCTGCCTCTATGCCGGCTCCCTGGTGCCGCCCGAGATCGTCGCCGCAGCGCCGCAAGGGGCGCGCGTCATCGACACCGCATCCATGTGCCTCGATGATATTCTTGCCGCGATGGCCGATGCCCATGCCCAGGGCCAGGATGTCGCCCGCGTCCATTCCGGCGACCCGTCGCTCTATGGCGCCATTGCCGAGCAGATGCGCGGCCTCGACCGGTTGGGCATACCGTACGACGTCTGCCCGGGCGTGCCTGCCTACGCTGCCGCTGCCGCCAGCTTGAAGCTGGAGTTGACGCTCCCCGAGGTCGCCCAGACGATCATCCTGACCCGCACCACCATGCAGGCGAGCAGCATGCCGCCCGGTGAGGAGCTCGCCGCGCTCGGGCGCTCGCGCGCCACCCTTGCCATCCATCTATCGGTGCGAAACCTACGCTTCATCGAGCGCGCCCTGACGCCGCATTATGGCGGCGCCTGTCCCGTCGCGGTGGTCTATCGCGCCAGCTGGCCGGACGAGCAGATCATCCGCGGCACGCTGGCGACCATTGCCGCCAATGTCCGTGCCGCCAAGATCACGCGCACTGCGCTGATCCTGGTCGGCCACGTCCTCGATGGCCATCACTTTCGCAATTCAGCCCTCTACGATCCGAGCCATGAGCACGTGCTCAGGCATCGCCGGACCGGTGCCGCCGCCGACGCACCCGGTCATCGAGCGCCAGCACCGCGTTCTGGGTAAGCGGCACCCGCTCGGCCCATTCGACGTCGTCGCGGGTCAGCCCGATGTCGCGCAGCACATGATCATCGAGGCTCGCCAGATGCCTGACCGAGCGGTGCGCCTGCCAATGACGCCACAGCGCCCCGATGTTCAGGAAAGAGGTGAATTCGCCGAGCTCCCCGGCACGGTCTTCGAGATATTCGTGCATCGTGGTCATTGTCGTCACCTTCTTGGTTCGAATCCGCTTCATCAACTGATCCGAAGATGATGCTATATGCGCATTGCGACAAACGAGTAATCGGCCCTATATTTGTGATGATCGCTCACAGATTGAGGCTGGCATGGTGGCCCGTCGTCTCCCGCCTCTCAACGCCCTTCGCGCCTTCGAGGCAGCGGCCCGTCTCCTGAGTTTTTCCAAGGCTGCGGACGAGCTGCACATCACCCATGGGGCGGTCAGCCGAGCCATCCGCCAGCTGGAAAGCGATCTCGGAATTCACTTATTCCTGCGCACCACCCGATCGGTGAAACTGACCCCGACCGGCGCCTCCTACGCACGGGAGGTCCGCGATGTCCTCGATCATCTGGCAGCCGCCACGGTCGCCGCCACCGGCCCCCAATCATCGGGATTGCTCAATGTCAGCACGGTCGATTCGCTGGCCGCCAAATGGCTGGTACCGCGGCTCTTCCGCTTCCGCCGCATCCATGGCGACATCGATGTCCGGCTGTCGACCTCGGAACGGTTGGTCGACTTCGTCAATGACGGCATGGACATTGCCATTCGCTACGGCCAGGGGCGCTATCCCGGGCTCCAGTCGGAGCTCTTGATGGAGGAAGACCTGTCACCAGTCTGCAGTCCGGCCCTGCTCGAGGGACCCCATCCGCTGCGCACGCCTCAGGATCTCAAACATTACACGCTGATCCACGACGACTTTCACATCGACTGGGCAACCTGGCTGCGCACGGCAGGAATCACCGACATCGATCCGCATCGCGGCCCACGCTTCTACTCCTCCGAGCATGCCGTACAGGCAGCCGTGCTTGGCGAGGGCGTCATCCTTGGCCGCAGCGCCCTCGTCGCCGACGACCTCGCTTCGGGGCGCTTGATCCGGCCGTTCACGATCCGCCTGCCCGCCGGCCTTGCCTATTACGTCGTCTATCCCGCCCGCTCTCTGAGGCGCGCCAGCGTCAAGATCTTTCGCGACTGGCTCCTGGCCGAAGCCGCCGGCGAGAACGAGCAGAAGCTTGGCGAGGTAGTGCCGCACCGCGCCGCAGCCGATCATTGATCGCAAGCCCGAGGCCGGATTCCGGGATCGGCATGATTGCGATGCGCCCGACATTGCGCTGGTCGAGCTGATGGAGAACGCGAAACAGATTGGCGGCGGCCTCGACGAGATCACCGCTTTCCGACAGCGCCACCGTGTCGCCCCGATAGTGACCGGCCTGCGCACCGAAAGTGACGAACACCTCGCCGGGCCGAGGAGCAACCGCGTTCAACCGAAGCGTGGCACGCGGCGCATAGTGGCTGGCGAGCTGGCCGGGGCTCGTCGGCCGATCGGGGACCGGCTCCACGATTCGCAGCGAGCGATCGAGCACCGCCTCGATGGCCTCCCGCGGCACCCCGCCCGGCCTCAGCAGCGCCGGCTCGGCGCCAAGGCACGACACGATCGTCGATTCGACGCCGATCGTCGTCGGCCCGCCATCAAGGACCGCGGCGATCCGCTCGCCAAGCGTCGCGACCACATGCTCTGGCAGCGTCGGGCTGAGCCGGCCGGAGGGATTGGCGCTCGGCGCCGCGATCGGTCGTCCCGCCAGCGCGAGCAGCCGTTGCGCCACCGGATGCGCCGGCAGGCGCAGGCCGACGCTGTCGAGCCCGGCGGTAGCGAGCGGCGCGATCGCCGACTGCGCCCGCCGTGGCACCACCAGCGTCAGCGGCCCGGGCCAGAAGGCGTCGGCGAGCTTGCGCGCCGTCGCATTGAACGCGCCATGCTCGGCCGCTGCCGCGACAGTGGCGACATGGATGATCAGCGGGTTGAAGCTTGGCCGCCCTTTCGCGTCGAACAGTCGCGCAACCGCGGCGTCGTTGGTGGCGTCCGCCCCAAGCCCGTAGACCGTTTCGGTTGGAAAGGCCACCAGCGCCCCATCCTTCAGGAGCCCCGCCGCCACTGCAGGGTCAGCGGTGACGATCGTCATTGGTCCGGATCGGCCAGGAGAACACCACCCCCTCGAACGCGTCGGCACCGCGGCCGATTGCCGTCACCGCATCGACCATCCGGCCGTCGCGCCCGAGCAGCTCGTCGGCGATCGCCACCATCCGGCGGTTGGGGCTGGCCACCGCCGAGTGGCCCCTGAGCTCCCAGGCAAGCTCCGTTTCATCGGCCCGTGGCGCCAGCGCACACATGGCGGTGAAGGCGGCGGCGGTCGATCGGCTGATACCGGCATAGCAATGGATGAGCAGCGGCCCGGAACGGTCCCAGCCGGCGACAAAATTGAGGATTTCCTCGACGTGCCACGGCTCGGGATGGGTATAGCCCTCGAGCGGCTCGGAAATATCGTGAAGCGTCAGCCTGAGGTGGCATCGAGTCGGCAGCGGCAGTGTCGGCGGCGTCATTTCCGGGCCGAGGAGGCTCAGCACATGGCTCACCCTATGGCTCTCCACCAGGCCAGGCACGGCATTGAGCGGACAGACGATGATCATCGGCTGCAACACCTACACCAGCGCCCGGAAGCGCGCCAGATAGCGCCGGCTCGCCTCCTCCGCCGTAATCGGCCTGAGCGCCGTCAGATGACCGGCTTTCCGGCCCTTGAGATTGGGCGGCCGGCCGAAGAACCGCTCCGCCTCCTCATGGCCGAAGCCCGCAAGCTGCGTCGCCTCGAGGAAGGCCGCCGCCTTGTCGGCCCGCTTGACGATGCGGGCGATCGGCTCGGGGACCTCGGGCGGCAGGCCGAAGCGGACATGGATCGCCCGGAGCAGCCGGTCCTCGAAGGCGCGATAATCGAGCCCGAGGGCCGCCTTGAAGGGCGAGATCATATCGCCGATCACATATTCCGGAGCGTCATGCAGGAGCGCCGCCAATCGCCAGATCCGGTCGAGCTCCGGCTCGATCATCGCGGCGATCTCCTCCACCATGACGCAATGCTGCGCCACCGAGAAAGCCTGCTCGCCGCTGGTTTGGCCGTTCCACCGCGCCACCCGCGCCAGCCCATGGGCGATGTCCTCGATCTCGATATCGAGCGGCGACGGGTCGAGGAGGTCGAGGCGCCGTCCCGACAGCATGCGCTGCCAGGCCCGCGGCGGTGCCTCGCTGCCGCGCTGCACCGCCATCATCGTCTCCGAATTGCCAGCCGCTTCACCACCTCATGGCGGTGGCATGTCACCACATGGTCGTTCACCATGCCGACCGCCTGCATGAAGGCATAGACGATCGTCGGTCCGACGAATTTAAAGCCGCGCTGCTTGAGATCCTTCGAGACGGTACGGGCGAGCGGCGTCTCCGCCGGGATCTCGCCCATGCTGCGAAACGCGTTCTGAACCGGCTTGCCGTCGACGAAGCTCCACAGATAGGGAGCAAAACCCTGCTTCGCCTCGATCTCGAGATAGGCGATGGCATTGCTGATGCTGGCATCGACCTTGGCGCGGTTGCGCACAATTCCGGGATCGTTCATCAGCCGCTCGCGGTCGGCAGCGGTGAAGCGGGCGATCTTTGCCGGATCGAAGCCGCGAAAGGCGGCGCGAAACGCATCGCGCTTGCGCAGGATGGTGATCCAGGAGAGCCCCGCCTGGAAGCCGTCGAGCAGCAGCTTCTCGAACAACGCCTGCGAATCGCGCTCCGGCACTCCCCATTCCTCGTCATGATAGGCGCAATACAGCGGATCGACCCCGCACCAGCTGCAGCGGACGACAGCCTTGGCTTCACGGTCATGAGCTGTGCGCGCCATCATTCCCTCGTGATGTATATCAGGCCGCGGCGGCGCCGGGGACCTTGAAGCGCGCCCAGGCCGGCTGCAGGACGGTGATTGCCGCATCATCGGCACTGATTGGGTCGCCAGCATCAAGCGCCTCGGCAACCCGGTCGAGCCGGATCAGCGCCAGCGCCCGGTTTCCCTCGCTGGACAGGACCTGCCCGAGCGCGCGGCCGCGCCCGGTGATGTCGCTGCCCTTGGTCAGCGGCCGGTCGGCGGCGATCGGGAGTATCCGGCTGCGCGCCGTCCCACGGTGTTCCATGCGCGATACGACCTCCTGGCCGACATAGCAGCCCTTCGTGAAGCTGACCCCGCCGAGTTGATCGAGATTGGCCTCATGCGGAAAGAGCACTCCCGATCCGATATCCTCCACCGTATCGGGGACGCCCAGCACGATCCGCCGCGCTCGATAGTCCGACGCATCGCCGTTGAGCGCTGAAACATGATCGTTCGAAATGAATGCCCGGCTTCCCATTTCGGATAACCGAGGATCAATGAAAATGATCGCTGAGGGGACAGCGATTTGGGTGTCCGGCGGCGCTGCGGCGACCGCCAATCCTGGGACCGGCTCGATGCTCACCTGGGCCCGGAGCTTGTAGAAGGCGAGCCGCCTTGTGAGCTCTTCGCGGTGATCGCGGGCACAGTCGATGAGAGTGCCATCGCCCTGTTCCACCACCAGAAAATCGAACAGGATCTTGCCCTGGGGCGTCAGCAGCGCGGCCCAGCGCGATGCCCCTGCGGCAAGGCCGAGAATGTCGGCCGTGACCAATCCCTGCAGGAACATCGCGCGATCCCTGCCGCTGAGCTTGAGCACTGCCCGGTCGGCGAGGACCGAAGCCTTGGACGCCGCCATCATTGTCTGAAACGTTGAGATCGACTTGCCTCTCGCAGCAGATTTACGTAAGCCCACCCGGTACTTCAAGGACGATCCGGCATGCCGGCCACCTATGATCTGTTGCTGAAAGGCGCGACCGTCGTCAACCATGACGGGTCGGCGGTGCGCGACATCGCGGTCAAGGATGGCCGGATTGCCGCAATCGGCGAAGTTCCGCCGAGTGCCGCCGGCGAGACCGTCGCGTGCCGGGGGTTGCACATCATCCCTGGCGTCATCGATACCCAGGTCCATTTCCGCGAGCCCGGCCTCGAGCACAAGGAGGACCTCGCCACCGGCAGCCGTGCCGCAGTCGCCGGGGGGGTCACCGCCGTCTTCGAGATGCCGAACACCAGCCCGCCGACCATCACGGCGGACAGTCTCGCCCACAAGCTTTCCCGCGCCCATCACCGCATGTTCTGCGACTTCGCCTTTTTCATCGGCGGCACCCCTGAGAACGCCCCCGAGCTGCCGGAGCTCGAGCGGCTTCCCGGCTGCGCCGGCGTCAAGGTCTTCATGGGCTCCTCGACCGGCTCGCTTCTCGTCCGCGACGATGAGGGCGTGGGCGACATTCTCCGATGGATCAGCCGTCGGGCCGCCTTTCATGCCGAGGATGAGTTCCGCCTGTCCGAGCGACGCGGCCGGCAGGTCCATGACGACCCGTCGAGCCATCCCGACTGGCGCGACGAGGAGGCGGCCCGCCGGTCGGTGGAGCGCCTGCTGCGCCTTGCCCGCGCTGCCGGCAAGCGGGTGCATGTGCTGCATGTCACCTCGGCTCTGGAGTTCGATCTTCTCGCCCGCAACCGCGATATCGCGTCGGTCGAGGTCACGCCGCACCATCTCACGCTGGTGGCGCCCGAGGCCTATCAGCGGCTTGGCACCCTCGCCCAGATGAATCCGCCGGTGCGCGATGCCGCGCATCAGGCAGCTTTGTGGCGCGCCGTCAGCTCCGGCCTGGTCGATGTGCTCGGTTCCGACCATGCGCCGCACAGCCGCGAGGAGAAGGCTAAGCCCTATCCGCATTCGCCGTCCGGGGCTCCCGGAGTCCAGACGCTGGTGCCGCTCATGCTCGATCATGTCGCGGCGGGCCGCCTGACCCTCGAGCGCTTGGTCGATCTGACGAGCCACGGCCCTGCCCGACTGTTTCAGATCGCCCGCAAGGGACGGATCGCGGAAGGCTATGATGCCGATCTGACGGTGGTCGACCTCAAGGCTCGGCGCACCATCACCGACGACTGGATAGAGTCGCGCTGCGGCTGGACGCCCTATGACGGCGTGAGCGTTCAGGGCTGGCCGGTCGGCACCCTGGTGCGCGGTCGTCGCGCGATGTGGGAAGGCACCATTGCCGACACGGCCGGGGGCGAGGCCATTGCCTTTCTCGAATGCCTGCCCAGGCGAAATGCGGAGGACGTATGAGCGAGCGTTTTCGGGCGATCCTGGTGGACAAGTCCGACAGGGGCGAAAAAGGCCAGGCATTTCGCTTTGCCGAGATGACCGAGCCGGAACTGATGGAGGGCGACGTCACCATTGCCGTCGAGCACTCCAGCGTCAATTACAAGGACGGTCTCGCGATCACCGGCAAGGCGCCGATCATCCGGCGATTTCCCCTGATCCCCGGCATCGATCTTGCCGGTGTGGTGATAAGTTCGACCCACGATGGCTTCACCGCCGGCGATCGGGTCATCCTCAATGGCTGGGGGGTCGGCGAGAGCCATCATGGCGGCTTCGCTCAGCGCGCCCGGGTCAAGGGCGACTGGTTGGTCAAGATGCCGGAGACCCTCGATTCGAGCCGCGCCATGGCGATCGGCACGGCGGGCTACACCGCCATGCTCGCCGTGACGGCGCTCGAGGATCACGGCGTCCTGCCCGCCTCCGGCGATGTCCTGGTGACCGGTGCGGCGGGCGGCGTCGGCTCGATCGCCATCGTGCTGCTCTCCGGTCTCGGCTATCGCGTCGTCGCCTCGACCGGCCGGCTCACCGAGGAGCCCTATCTGCGCTCGCTCGGCGCCTCCCATGTCGTTGATCGCAGCGAGTTCGCCGGACCCGTCAAGCCGCTGGCCAAGGTGCGTTTTGCCGGCGCTGTCGACTCGGTCGGCTCGACCACTCTCGCCAATGTGCTGTCGCAGATCAATTATCGCGGCGCCGTCGCCGCCTGCGGGCTTGCCCAGGGCATGGACCTGCCAACCTCGGTCGCCCCCTTCATCCTGCGCGCCGTCACGCTCGCCGGCATCGACTCGGTCATGTGCCCCACCGACCGTCGCGAGCGTGCCTGGTCGCGCCTCGCCCGCGATCTCGATCTCAAGAAGCTCGGGGTGATCACCAGCCAGATCCCGCTCGATGACGTTCCCCTGGTCGCCGAGGAGATCGTCGCCGGCAAGGTCCGCGGCCGCGTGGTCGTGGATTTGTAAGCAGTGCTCTTGCCTACTGCCTACTGCATGCTCCTGGCGATGGTGAACTCGCCGATCCGGATGCGCTCCGACAGCCGTTCGGCCATTTTCGCCACCGGCTCCTCGCCATAGGTTGCGATCATGTCGGACAGCGCGGCAAAGATCGCCGCGGTGGCGATGCAATCCGGATCGATGCCGTCATGGATCGCTTCCTCCCAGGCATCGAGGATGTAGCGCAGTGCCGCATGCCGCGGCTCCCGTTCCTGCTGCAGGCTGTCGATGGCATCAGCCATTTTGCATGTCGTCGAGCCCACCGGCACGCTCCCCTTTCATGCGCGACTGCCGTCCCACCGGTGCGCGCGATGGTTCCAACTTTAGCAATCGACCACGCCCGGCGCAGCGCCGACCTTGCGGGAAGGTTAACATCAGACGCGGTGGGCGTTAGGCATGCGGCAGTGAATGGCCTCTCGCCTACTGCCTACTGCCTACTGCCTGCGCACGCAGCACCGCCTCGCTTGTTCCTGGAAGCAGCGGCAGCTGCTTCAGCTCCGAAGGATCGGCCCACATCACCGCCGCCGCATCGCTACCCGGCTGCGGTACGCCGCTGATGAGCCGCCCCAGAAACACGGTCAGCGCATAGTGGGACCTCACCGCTCCGCCTTCATCGCGGCTGATGACATCGATCGTATCGACCAGGTCCAGGATCGCTATGGTGACGCCTGTTTCTTCCAGGACCTCGCGGACCGCTGCGTCGCGCAGCGTCTCGCCCCATTCGACATGCCCTCCCGGGAGCGACCACCGACCCTGCCAGGGTGGCTTGGAGCGCTCGACCAGCAGCACCTTCCCCTCATGATGCACCACGGTGCTCACGCCAACGAGCGGACGAGGATCGGCTTCGGTCAACTGTCGCGATAGAAGATGTGTCGCCCAATCTTCATAAGGCGCTTCATCGTACCAGCCCAGCGCGGCTGGACATAGTCCGCATGGTAGTGCGTGGCGGTCGAGACGATCTTCACGTCGGCCTCGCCGGCCATCGCCCGACTGGCGATCTGCTTGGCTTCCTGCCAGTCCCTGCCCGAGCGCGGCTGCTCGGCCCGTCCGTCGCAGGCAAAGGAGAACTGGCAGCCATGGCCTTTGTCGGCGCCCTGATAGACCACGCCGCAAATCGTCTTGGGATAGGCCGGATCACGAACGCGGTTGAGGATGACCTTGGCCACCGCAAGCTGGCCGAGCTCCGACTCCGATCGGGCCTCGTAATAGACGGCAGTGGCAAGGCAGGACTGTTCGGCCAGCCGCTTCTTGCGCTCGGCAAGAACCTGATTCTTCAGGTCGCGCTTGAGCTTGAACGACTCCTCGAGCTTCCAGGCCGGCGGCGTCCCCGGGAGACTGGCGAGCCGCGGCGTATCGTCCTCGCGCGGCAGGATCGTTTGCTCGATGAAAAAATCACCCTTAGTCGCCAGCTGCACCATCTGCTCGTCGTGCCTGGCACTGACCGGCAGCACCTCGAGCTTGAACGGCATCTCCAGCATCGACCCCTTGGTCGAAATGCTCGACACCGGCGAGGTGTCGACCGGACGCAATTCGAGCTCGGGCAGGCTCCGCGCCACCGCGTTCTGGCCCATATAGTGGCCGGCGAAGGCAAAGGCGGCGACCAGCGAGATGCCGCCCAGAACATAGGAAAGAACTTGCGAGATGGAGAACTCCGACTCGGCCTCCGGATGATGAAGGCTGGAGACGTCTTGAGACGGCCGAACAAAGCGGTCGTACGAGTTCACCTGACCCCTCGGTATTTGGCGACCCAGCAGCCCTGCCCCAAGCCGGAAACTGACTCGCACACCCCACGAAAATACCTTTCATGCCTTTAGCACGGGTTAACCTTAACGAGCAATCGTTAATACGACCCTTGGTTGGAAAAACTGAGACTCGGTGGATTATCTTCGCTTCTTGATTGCAATCATGTACAGGCCCGCCTGCCACAGGTCGGCACATTTTTTTGCCTCAATTCATTCGTCGCGCTTGAGCACGGCTTGCGCAGCCGCCAGCCGGGCGATCGGCACGCGATAAGGCGAGCAGGAGACGTAGTCGAGCCCGACTTCATGACAGAAGCGAATCGATGCCGGATCCCCGCCATGCTCGCCGCAAATCCCGAGCTTGAGCTCGCTCCGCGCGCCACGGCCCCGTTCCACGCCCATGCGCACCAGCTCCCCGACGCCCTCCTGATCGATCGAGATGAACGGGTCCTGCGGCAGAATTCCCTTGGCGGTGTATTCGCCAAGAAACCGCGCCGAGTCGTCGCGGCTGATGCCGAAGCAGGTCTGGGTCAGGTCATTGGTGCCGAAGGAGAAGAATTCGGCCGACCCGGCGATCTCCGCCGCCCTGAGACAGGCCCTGGGCAGCTCGATCATGGTGCCGCAGAGATAGTGGATCGAGGTCGCGGACGCCGCTTCGACCTCACGGCACACCGCGGCGATCCGCTGCGCCACCGCATCATATTCCGCGCGCGTCGCGATCAGCGGGATCATCACTTCCGGAATCGGCGGCGTGCCCGTGCGTTTGGCGACCTCCACCACCGCCTCGAAGATCGCCCGCGCCTGCATGTCGGCGATCTCGGGATAGGAGATCGCGAGCCGCACCCCGCGATGGCCGAGCATCGGATTGAACTCGCGAAGCTCAGCCACCCGCGCTGCCAGCGCCGACGGATCGGCGCCGATCGCCCGCGCCACCTCCTCCACCTCGTCGTCCGCCGGCAGGAACTCGTGCAGCGGCGGATCGAGCAGCCGGATCGTCACCGGCAACCCAGCCATGATCTCGAACAGCGAAATGAAATCCTGGCGCTGCATCGGGAGAATCTTGGCCAGCGCCGCCCGCCGTCCGTCCGGCGTCGAGGCGAGGATCATCTGGCGCACCGCAGCGATCCGCTCGGCATCGAAGAACATATGCTCGGTGCGGCACAGCCCGATGCCTTCCGCCCCGAACTCGCGCGCCAGCCGCGCGTCGGCCGGCGTATCGGCATTGGCGCGAATGCCGAGGCCGCGCAGTTGATCGGCCCACTCCATCAGCGTGGCGAAGTCGCCCGACAGCTCCGGCTTGATTGTCGGGATCTGCCCCCGCATGACCTGCCCGGTCGAGCCGTCGATGGTGATGATCTCGCCCTTCTTCAGCACCTGTCCCTGCGCCGTCATCTGATCGCCGGCCTGGTCGACATAGATGCCGCCCGCCCCCGATACGCAGGGCTTGCCCATGCCGCGGGCAACCACGGCGGCATGCGAGGTCATGCCGCCGCGGGTCGTCAGGATTCCTTCCGCCGCATGCATGCCATGGATGTCCTCCGGGCTCGTTTCCACCCGCACCAGGATGACCCCCCTGCCCTGCGCCTTGGCCTTCTCGGCCTCGTCGGGATCGAACACGATCGCGCCGGTGGCCGCACCCGGCGAGGCCGGCAGACCCGTTGCAATGATGTCGCGCCGGGCCTTCGGATCGAGCGTCGGGTGGAGCAGCTGATCGAGCGATGCCGGGTCGATGCGGCCGATCGCCTCCTCGCGGCTGATCAGGCCCTCATTGGCCATGTCGACCGCAATCTTGAGCGCCGCACGCGCCGTGCGCTTGCCGGAGCGCGTTTGCAGCATCCACAGCCGGCCGTTTTCGATGGTGAATTCGAGATCCTGCATGTCGCGATAGTGCCGCTCGAGCCGATCGAAGATTGCCGTCAGCCCCTGGAAAGTCTCCGGCATCAGCTCCTCGAGCGAGGGCGCATCCGACTGGGCGGCGACCCTCGCCGCCTCGCTGATGTTTTGCGGCGTTCTGATCCCGGCAACCACATCTTCCCCCTGGGCATTGACCAGGAACTCGCCATAGAGCTCGTGCTCCCCCGTCGAGGGGTTGCGGGTGAAGGCGACACCGGTTGCCGAGGTGTCGCCCATATTGCCGAACACCATCGCCTGCACGCTCACCGCCGTGCCCCAGTCCTCGGGGATGCCGTGAAGCCGCCGATAGGTGACGGCGCGCGCCGATTGCCACGACTTGAACACCGCCGAGATCGCACCCCACAGCTGCTCGTTTACATCCTGCGGAAACGGCCGGCCGGTCTCTTCCTCGACCTGGGCCTTGTAGCGCTCGATGATGTCGGTCCAGTTCTCGGCCGTGAGCTCGGTGTCGAGCACGACATTCTCCGCGTCCTTGAACTCCTCCAATATGTCCTCGAAGGCGCGGTGCTCGACGCCGAGCACCACATCGGAATACATCTGAATGAATCGGCGATAGCTGTCATAGGCGAAGCGCCGGTCGCCCGAGCGCCGCGCCAGCCCCTCGACGGTCTCGTCATTGAGGCCGAGATTGAGCACGGTATCCATCATCCCGGGCATCGACACTCTGGCGCCCGAACGGACCGACACCAGCAGCGGTCTCTCGGCATCCCCGAAGCGCGAGCCGACCGCCTCGCCGATCGCCTCGACCGCGGCGCTGACCTGGCGCTCGAGCCCCTCGGGATAGTTCTGGCCGGAGCGATAGAATTCGCCGCAGATCTCCGTCGTGATGGTGAAGCCGGGCGGCACCGGCACGCCGAGATTGGCCATCTCTGCCAGATTGGCACCTTTGCCGCCGAGCAGATTGCGCATCGACGCGTCGCCCTCCGACTTTCCTCCGCCGAAGCGATAGACCCATTTCGCCGCCGCCATCATCACGTCCTTTCAATTCGGGCAAAGTCAGCAACCGCCAGGGTGGCCGATCGGATCCGGTTGAGCAGCCTCAACCGGTTCTCGCGGAAGCTCGGGTCGTCGGCATTGACCGTGACCTTGTCGAAAAACGCATCGACCGGCGCGCGCAGCTTGGCGATCGCCCGCATCGCCGCCTCGAAATCCTCGTTCGCGATCGCTACCTTGGCCTGTGCCTCGGCGCGGTCGATGGCCGACGCCAGCGCCTTCTCCTCGCCCTGCACCAGCAGGTTCTTGTCGGGCACGCCGTCATGGCGCCGTCCATCCTTCTTCTCTTCGATCCTCAGGATGTTGGAGGCGCGACGCACGCCGGCGAGCAGGTTCTGCCCATCCTCGCTGTCGAGGAACCGGGCCAGCGCCTCGACCCGCTTCACCATGATGGTGAGGTCGTCCTGGCCGCCAAGCGCAAACACTGCATCGATCAGATCGTGCCGCGCTCCCTCGCTGCGCAGATGCACCTTCAGCCGGTCGGCGAAGAAGTCGAGAAGATTGGCGGCATCGAAATTGCCGCTCGCGCCGCGCGGCAGGCTCGGCAGGAGCCGCTTGCGATACCACTCCATCAGCGACAGGAGTCTGAGCCTCAGCCCATTGTCGAGCACCAGGCGGATGATGCCCAGCGCCGCGCGCCGCAGCGCGAACGGATCCTTGGAACCGGTCGGCTTCTCGTCGATCGCGAAGAAGCCCACCAGCGAATCGATCTTGTCGGCCAGCGCGACCACGACGGAGGTCGGCGCCGACGGGCA
>JBIOYR010000067.1:0-28424 GCA_044870245.1 Aestuariivirgaceae bacterium
AAGCGCGCAAGCTGGGTTTCAAGTACCTTTCCAATCGCAGCAAGTGTTTCTTTGGATTTGACTCCCTTAACGGTAACTCTGAATTCCTTTTCGTCCGTCCGTTCTTGTGTTTCATCCGAGCACTGTATCTCGACATGCAGCTCTCCGAACCAGATTCGCTTGAGATTTTCCAATCTCTTTGGTCGTTCTGGCCCGAGCGCGCTAATCTCCTCCGGCGTCATCAGAACCACCGGCGCATTGCCGAGCAGCGGAGTGACGGTCAATGACAACGCTTCGGTATGTTGCACGAGGGGGCCAACCGTCTCGCCGAGCACTCCAGAGAAAATCGGATTCTGGTTCCGTGGTCTCGGCTGGCGAGGTATTCGCGGCGTTGTTTTCCCAACGGATGGTGTATTGCCCATGATGGTCCCCCGAATGAATGGCGCCATAAATTAGCATCACTTCTCGATGCTTCCTGTGCCGAACGGCACAGGCGGGTCATGTGCCTCGACTGCCCGGCTTTAGGAGGTCGGTTCGGGAGGATCCAGATCTGGTTGCGGATCAGCGACCGGCAAAATGCCAGGCGTGGCGTTATCGACCCTCACCCTACCCCTATGCCAAATGTGATCCCCGGCCAGCTCAAAGACCTGCTCACAGGCGAACCGATTGAAATTCTCTTTGTCAAATACCTTCTGCACGAGTTCCTTTCCAAGTTGCTCGACGGCCTTCCTCAGGTCCGAGCCTCCCTCCTCGATGGTGATCCTGGCGAGCAGTGTGAAGGCGCCAAGAACCTGCCCCATCTCCTTGACCAGAGACATCCCGGATTGGACCACCTTGATCAGAAGCGAGATCGTGCGGGTATCCGCCTTCCCGACAGGGGCGAGTTCGATAATATCAGGGAGGTCACCGCGACCTTTCTGAACATCACTGATTTCAACTTTTCCGGATTCCAGTAGCTTTGTGTAGGATTCATCGAAGGCGACCTTGTCTCCGTAAGTAGTCAACGGCTTCAACCACGACTCGGCGACGGGTGTCGTCTTGGGTAATTTCTCTGTCAAGGTTTGCACGAGATCGTTGGCCTCGTGCGGTGTCCTCACAGCACCAATCAAAGCATCCATGACTTTATCTTGATAGGGCAATGCTTCGGCATTCTCCGAGAGATGCTTCATAACGATGCGGGCCGCCTGCAACGGATCGCTTGGCTTTCTGGTGCAGAGGTCGATGCAAAACAACACCTTCAAATCCTTCACCAGATCACGCGTTAGCGAGTAATTCTTTCGCTGAAGTGAGTAGAGATCGACGTCGATGCCGCGCTGAGTCAAAGATTTACGGAGTTCTTTAAAACAAACAATGAGGTCCTTGACACACCTGCCTCCGAAATTATGTTTGAAATCTGGATCAGACGCGAAAATATCCAACAGGCGTGCTGACAAATCATAAAATGCGTGATTTATCATCGCGATGATTAGGCTTATCTCGGTGGGATAAATTTTAAGCTGATCTACAGAGTTCCTCAAACATGGAGGGAAATAGAGTCTGGACGACAAAAGAGACGCGATGGTTCTTTCATCGATTTTCAATTTCCGCAGGTTATTTATCAAATTGAATTCGCTTTCTAAGGCTGTCGCCAATATCTCCTTCGAAACATTGCTGACCAGCGTGACAGTGCCGTCCTTACCCATGAAGAACTCCGCTCTGATGCCTGTGAAATAATCGTCTTTTTTCAAGCGGTGACAAAAACCCGCTCCGAGGGGTCCTTCCTGATCAAGGCCGGTTACAATGCACTTGGACCCTTTCGTCCTTCCGCGCCTGTCCTTCAATTGTTCGTAAGCTGCTGATTCTGGCTGCGATGAATGAAGTTGCTCCAACGCCAGCTTGTCGTGCTCCGGCAGCACGCGCGTCGCCTGGCCGAGTGCGACTTCCTCAAAATTGACAGTCGGCTTCGGCTTCCTCACTTCACGCGGCGTGACCGGCGGCGTCGAGCCGCTGCCCTTGATCGGTTGCGTATTGCCCATGATGGTCCCCCGTAATGAATGACACGATAGGCTAACATCGTCGCTCGATGCTTCCTGTGCCGAAAGGCACAGCGGCGGTCAGGGACCGAGCACCTTGCCGGGGTTCATCAGTCCGTCGGGGTCGAGCAGGTGCTTGATCCGGCGCATCAGCGCGAGCTTGCCGGGATCGGCATAGAGTTGCAGCGCCCGGCGCTTCTCGAGGCCGATTCCATGCTCGGCGGAGAAGGAGCCGCCGATCTCCTTGAGCCGGTCATAGATCAGCGGTGCCACCTCATCATAAGCGTTGGTGATCGGTGAAGACGCATTCACGGTCACATGCAGATTGCCGTCGGCGAGATGACCGATGATGAAGACGCGGTAGGTCGGGTCATGCGTCTCGACGCGCTGCATCATCGGCTTGACGGTCGCATCGAGGGCGCCGAGCGGCACCGAGATGTCGAACCACAAGCCTCCCGGGAAGGCGCGGTCGACCGCCCAGTCCTCGCGGACCCGCCACATGTCGGCGCGCTGGGCGAGGGTCGCGGCGATCAGCACATCGACGATCTCATCCGCCTCGACCGCCTCGGCAAGCGCCGTCTCGAAGGCCGGCCGCACGGCTGCCTCGTCATCGCCGCCCGCTTCGAACAGGATGTAGAGCGGGGCCTCGGCAAAGCTGGCAAGCGCGTCGAGTCCATTGGCCTTGGCCGTGACCACCAGATGGTCGCGCCACATGGCCTCAGCCGCGATCAGGCCGAGCCCCGGCTGGCGCTGCAGCCGGTCGAGAGCGGCAACCGCGGCGGCGGCGCTGGCACAGGCGGCAAGCGCGCTGACCCGCATCGAGGGGATGCCCGACAGCCGCAGCACGGCGCGGGTGATGATGCCGAGCGTGCCCTCGGCGCCGATCAGCAGCTGCTTGACGTCATAGCCCTCATTGGCCTTGGCAACCTGGGTGAGGTCGCTGAGAACGGTGCCGTCCGGTAGCACAGCCTCGATGCCGAGAACGCGCTGGCGCATGGTGCCGTGGCGAAAGGCTTCGCTGCCGCCGGCATTTGTCGAAATCATGCCGCCGATGGTGGCGCTGTCGCGGGCGCCGATGTCGATGCCGGGCGATAGGCCATGCGCGGCGGCGGCCTGCTGCAGGGCGCCCAGCGTCACGCCGGCCTCGATCAGCGCGGTCCGGGCAAGCGGGTCGAGGGCGACAATCCGCTGCATCCGGCTCAGCGACACGATCACCGCGTCAGGCGCGGTCGCCGCGCCGCCGGCAATGCCGGTGCGACCGCCCTGCGGAACGATGGCAACCCCCTCCTTACGGCAGAGCGCGACCACGGCGGCCACCGCCTCGGTGGTCTCGGGGAAGACGGCGAGCGCGGCGGCGAGATTGTCCTTGTGGAAGCCCGGATCGAGAGCCTTGATCGCATCGCCCCGGCGCACGCCCCGCGCGCCGCAGAGCTCGACCAGGCGCTCGGCAAGATCAGGCATTCAGGCGCGGACCGCGGCGCCGCTGTAATGGAAGCTCAGCGGACGGAGCGCCCAGGTGCCGTAGAAGGTATCGAGCCAGGTGATGCGGAAGCCGGACTCGTCGAGCAGCCGGGCGATGTCGCGATTGATGTGGCAGCCGCCGCCATAGCGCCGCCACACCGGATCGAGGCGGTCCTGCAGCTCGGCCACCGCGCGGTCATGCGAACGGCCGTGCTCGCAAAACAGCAGCCGGCCGCTCGACTTCAGAACCCGCCGCATCTCGCCAAGCGCGGCCCGAACATCGGGGATTCTGCAGGCGGTATAGGTGAGGACGATGGTGTCGGCGCTGTCGCTCTCGAAGGGGAGTGATTCCGCCCTGCCCTCATAGAGCTCGAGTGGCAGGTCACAGCCGGGGCGGCCGCCGCGGATACGGTCGAGGACCGTCAGGTCGGGGTCGACGCCGATCACCAGCTTGACCCTGCTCTTGTCATAAAGCGGCAGGTTGACTCCGCCGCCAATCCCGGCTTCGACAACGATGCCCTCCGCCTCGGGAACCACCCGCCGGCGCGCCCAGGAGCCGCCGCATGCGGCGCAGAGGCCGGCGAACAGTCCTGGACGGAAATTATTGTGACAGGAAGCGGACATGAGCCCCTACTCCGAACTGGGCGGCATTCTGCTCCCAATTGCTGAATACCAGCTGAATGAACTGTGGCTTTTAGGAGACTTTTATCATGCGAATCAAGGAGCAATGGCAGGCCACGCCAAGCGGCCTGATGCGGGCCCGGGGCCTTGGCCTGGCGTTCGGCGGTCAGCCGGGTCCTTTCAATGCGATCACCGACATCCCGAATGTCGAGGTGGGCTATGCGACTCTGATCAAGGGATCGGGTCCGCTGGTCCGGGGATCGGGGCCGGTGCGCACCGGCGTTACCGCAATTCTCCCGCGCGGCCGAGAGCGCGCCCACCTCGCCTGCGCCGCCGGCGGCTTCACCCTCAATGGCAATGGCGAGATGACCGGCATGATCTGGGTCGAGGAATCGGGCCAGTGCGAGGGGCCGATCGCCATCACCAACACCCATTCGCTGGGCCTCGTGCGCGATGCCCTGGTGAAGTGGACTGTCCGGTCCTCAGCGTCGAAGGGCCAGCTCTGGGGACTGCCGGTGGTCGGCGAGACCTATGATGGCGAGCTCAACGACATCAACGGCTTCCATGTCACCGACGCAGATGTCTTCGCAGCGCTCGACGGAGCCCGCTCCGGTCCTATCGAGCAGGGAAGCGTCGGCGGCGGCACCGGCATGATCGCCTATGATTTCAAGGGTGGCTCAGGCACCGCATCGCGGATCGTCGAGGCGGCCGGCGGCAGCTTTATCCTGGGCAGCTTCGTCCAGGCCAATTTCGGCATCCGCAGCGAGCTCACGATCCTCGGCGCACCGGTTGGCCGCCATCTCAAGGGCGGCGAGGTGCGATCGAAACCGATGGGCTCGGTCATCGCGGTGGTCATCACCGACGCCCCGCTCCTGCCGCACCAGCTCAAGCGGCTGGCACGGCGCGTGCCGCTCGGTCTCGCGCGCACCGGCTCGGTGTCGCACAACGGATCGGGCGACATCTTCATCGCGCTGTCCACGGCCAATGCCGATGCCTTCATCCCGGGCACCGGTCCGCGCGCCATGGCGTTCCTGCCGAATGACGAGCTCGACTCGCTATTCGAAGCCACGGTCGAGACGGTCGAGGAGGCGGTGATCGATGCGATGATTGCCAACCGGCCGATGACCGGCGCTGGCGATCTCGAGGTTCGGGCGCTGCCGCATGAGGGGTTGATGGCGTTATTAGGCATTCGGCAGTGATCGGTCTTCCTGCCTACTCCCTCACGCCACACCCAGCTTCTTCTGCAGGCTGGTGCTCGAGGTGGTGTATTGAAAGACCAGCCGCTCGCCGGGGTTCTTGATGTGGAACACCTGCTGGGCCATCAGCGCCGCCTCGTGGAAGCCGGACAGGATGAGCTTCAGCTTGCCGGGATAGGAATTGATGTCGCCGATGGCGAAGATGCCGGGGGTCGAGGTCTCGAACTTCTCGGTGTCGACCGGGATGCGCTCCTCCTCGAGTCTCAGGCCCCACTCGGCGACCGGACCAAGCTTCATGGTCAAGCCGAAGAACGGCAGCATGGCGTTGGTTGCGACCTCGAACACGCCTTCAGGGCCCTTCACCAGCGCGGCATCGAGCCGGCCGGCGGTGCCCTTCAGCCCGGTGACTTGGCCGATCAGGAAGCGCATGGCGCCGTCGGCCACGAGCTTGCGCATCTTGTTCACGCTGTCGGGCGCCGCGCGGAAATCGTCGCGCCGGTGCAGCAGCGTCATGCTGCGGGCAACCGGCTGCAGATTGAGGGTCCAGTCGAGGGCCGAATCGCCACCGCCCACCACCAGAACATCGCGGCCGCGGAAACTCTCCATCTTCTTAACCGAGTAGAAGACCGAGGTGCCCTCATAGGAATCGATCCCCGGGATCGGCGGCTTCTTCGGCTGGAACGAGCCACCGCCGGCGGCGATCACCACCGCCTTGCAGCGCAGCACCACATCGCCGTCGGTATGCAGCTCGAAGCCGCCATCCGCGGTGCGCTTGAGCTCGGTGACCATCTGGTTGAAATGGAACACCGGCTTGAACGGCTTCACCTGCTCCATCAGCCGGTCGGTCAGCTCCTGGCCGGTGACGATCGGCAGCGCCGGAATATCGTAGATCGGTTTCTCAGGATAGAGTTCGGCGCATTGGCCGCCGGGCCGATCGAGAATGTCGACGACATGACAGGAAATGTCGAGCAGGCCGAGCTCGAAGATCGCAAACAGACCGCAGGGACCGGCACCGACAATCACCACATCGGTGAGGACCGTTTCCTCGCTCATGAACCACTCCTTCGAAAGATCGCGGGATCCCTGAGAGCCGCGTCAGAATTGCTTTTCGGGGACCTTCACCGTCAGCCCGTCGAGAGCATCGGTGATCTTGATCTGGCAGGACAGACGGCTGTTCTCGCGCACATCGAACGCGAAATCCAGCATGTCCTCCTCCATCTCGTTGCGGGGACCTACCCGCTCCCGCCAGTCGGGCTCGACATAGACATGACAGGTCGCGCAGGCGCAGGCACCCCCGCAATCGGCATCGATTCCCGGCACCATGTTCTTGACCGCCGCTTCCATGACGGTCATGCCGTTCTGCCCTTCGACCTCCTGCCGTGTCCCGTCCTTCTGGATGAAAGTCAACTTTGCCATTCGTTACGCTCTGATATTGACATCGCCAGAAAGCGGCGCGGTTGCGCGCTATTTAGGTGATAGTTCCGCAGAGCACAATCCGCCTTCTAGCCGCGCCTTGGCGGCCCGAGCCTGGCAATCGCCTCCTCGCAGGCCTCGAGATCGCGGATGAGATCGGCGATCATCGCCCGCCCCTCGGCCGTGTCGCCACAAGGCCCGCTCACCTCCAGCATCTCGGCGATCCCGGCGATCCTGCGTGCCCCCATGGAGCGGGCCGCGCCCTTGATCGAATGGGTGGCGATCCGCCATTCCTCGCAATCCGTGATCAGCGCCAACCGCTCGGCATATTGGCGGATCTGCAAGCGGAACAATCTCAGGAGCTCGCATTCGAGCTCCAGATCGTTATCCGTGTAGCGGCGCAGATGAGCGAGATCGAAAATCTCTTCCTGTGTTGCATCTTCGTCGCACTCGGAATGGTTGTCAGCGAGCTCGCCGCACCCGTGATTCGCGCTGCAGAACATCTCGTCGCCTTCCCTGAATGGCCATTTGCGGCCTTTCTCTTGGATTAAAGCCTAGCAGGCAGGCGCGAATGTCCGGTTAACAAAGCTGTTCAAGGGCAGAGTTCCCGTCTTGCGAAGTGGTCCAAAGCGGACCACAATTTTACTCAGGATTTGCAATGTCTTCGTCGGGGCGAACGAATCGGGGCGGCGTTGGCTCGATCGCGAGCCGGGGCCACGAACTTCACAAGTTCGTTGCGGGTGGTGGTCGGTATGGCGAGTGAAGCAAATGATCAGAGGCGGGCGCCGCGCAGAGCGACGCGCCGCGACGAACGAGGCGGGCCATTGGTCGGGCCGCGGGAGCCCGAACTCAGGGGTCGCCCCGAGGCACCGCGCACGCGGCCGGCGAACGAGAACGATGCCGGCGCGAGCATGGCAACTGCGGCGCTGCGACGGCGCCCGTCGACCTCGCCATTCTGGGCAGCCTTCGCCACCTCGCTGTTGTGGATCATCCTGTGCACCGTAGTGATGTTCATCCCCATCGGCGCCGGGTTGCCGTCGCCGCTTCAAGGCACCGGCATGGCCGGGCTCGCGGCGGCGCTCATTGCCATCACGCTTCCGATCCTGCTGATCTGGGCCGCCGCCTATCTGCTGTGGCGCGCCCAGCAGATCCAGAACGTTTCGGAGGCGCTGGTTCATGCGGCGCTGCGGCTGATCCGCCCTCAGGAGGTGGCGAGCGACGGGGTCACCACGATTGCTCAGACCATACGCCAGGAGATCGAGCAGCTGGTGGGCGGGATCGAGCATGCCGTCGGCCGGGCGAGCGAGCTCGAATCGCTGGTTCATCGCGAGATCGCCAATATGGAGCGCGCCTTCGGCGCCAATGAGGAGCGTATCCGCACCCTGCTTGCCGGGCTCGAGAATCAACGCAATGCTCTTCACTCCGCCGGCATGCTGATCGGCACCGAATCCAATCCGCTGCTCAACCGACTGATGGAGAATACCGCGAGCCTCGAAACGGTGATCGGCACCGCTTCGACGACGCTGCTCTCGCTCGAGCAGGGGCTCAAGGATTCCTCCTACGAGCTGTCGCGGACGATGGACGACATCGCCAGCCGCGCCGCTCATGCGACGACCGAGATCGGGACCCAGACCGCGCGCATGGAGCAGGTGTCGGGCGTCATCAACAACGAGATCAGGCTGTTCTCGGAGAACTTGTCGACCCAGCTCGGGACCTTGGGCAACTCGGCCCAGGCGCTCAGGGCCGAGAGCACGCAGTTCAGCGATCACATCCGCTCGCTCGAGACCAATATCGTCCAGTCGCTCAGGGCCAGCGCGGGCGAGCTCAACGCCGTGCACAACGAGGTTTCGCGCACCTTCGAGCGCATCTCCTCCACCCTGACCGACCAGCTGCGCGAAACCGGCGGGCAAATGGCCGAGGTGCTCCAGTCGGCGGCGGGAAACGTCACCTACCATCTCAATTCCTCCACCAGCGAGGCTTCCGATACCATGACGAAGGCGGCGGGGGCCGTCATCGAGCAGCTGCAAGGCTCGGGGATCCAGCTCTCGGAGAAGCTGCTGTCGGTGTCGGGCGAGTTCGTCCAGAACGTGGCGCGGGCGCGCGACGATCTCTATTCCTATCTCGAACAGTCCTCGGTCGGGTTGACGGCGCGGCTCGAGGACACGACGACCCAGCTGTTCTCGCGGATGAGCGAGCGGGCCGGGCAGATGTCGCTCGAACTGGACCAAACCGCGAGCAAGGTGTTTGGCCGGCTCGAGAACGCCACCAGCAACATCACCGGCCAGATCGCCGAGAGCACCAGCATGCTGTCGGATCACGTCGGCAAGCTCGAGAATTCGAGCGTCGATTTCGCGGCCCGCATCGAGGGCTCCGGACGCGACATGTCTGAGCGGCTGATCACCGTGTCGGGCCAGTTCATCGAGCATGTGGCGCGCGCGCGCCAGGAGATGTCCGACTATTTCGACGTCGCCTCGAGCTCCATGTCGGAGAGCCTCGAGGAGACAGTCAATCAGCTCTTCACCAAAATGGGGGACCGCACCGGCCTGGTCTCGGCCCAGCTCGACGAGGCAGCCAATCTCGTCAACGAGCGGCTCGTCGCCGCTGCCGGCACTGTCGACAGCCGCTTTGCACATCATGTCGCGACCTTGAGCGATCACATCGACAAGCTCGAGAACGCCAGCTCCGAAGGCGCCTCGCGAGTCGAGTCGACCGGCCGCAACATTTCCGAGCGGCTGATTGCGGTGTCCGGCGAGTTCGTGGAGAATGTCGCCCGCGCCAGGCAGGAGCTCTCCAGCTACTTCGATGCCACCACCGACGGCCTGGCGGAGCGGCTCGAGATGACCGCCCACGAGTTGTTCGGCAAGATTGCCGAACGAACCGGCCAGACGGCAGCAGAGATCGAACGCAGTCTCGACGACCTGATTTCGCGCATGCAGTCCTCGGCCGGCAATGTCACCGGCACGCTCGCCAAGTCGACGAGCGAGCTCGCCGGCCAGATCGAGCAGACCTCCTCGCAGCTCGTCACGCGGCTCGAGACGGCCACCGGGCGGATGTCGGATCTGCTCGATGTCGCATCCACCCAGATGACGACGCGCCTCGAGACCACGACCCAGCAGCTCGCGACCCGGCTGGACAATGCTTCCGGCGACATGACGGAACGGCTCGACGAGACCACTCTCAAGATCGCCGAGCAGCTGGACAATACCAGCAGCAGCCTGACCGGCCGGCTGGCCGAGACTTCCGGTCACGTGGCGGCGCGGCTCGACGACACGGCACGCGAGGTCACCGATCGGCTGGACGGCATTTCCAGCCAGATTGCCACCCGGCTGGAGGACACCACCTATCGGGTCGAGGCCTCCACCTCCGACGTCAGCAGCCGGCTCGAAGCCAGCGCCGGGCGGCTTGGCGAGCAGATCGACGACGTGTCGATCCGCCTCGAGGAGTCCACCGCCAATCTCGCCGACCGGCTCGAGACCACCTCGATCCGCCTATCGTCGCGCCTCGGCGAGGTGGCAAGCTCGCTGACCGGCGCCCTCGACACCACCCAAGCCCGCCTTTATCAGCATCTCGAAAGCCAGAGCGGGGCGATGACACAACGTTTCGCCGCCACTTCCGCCGAGGTCGCCCAGACCTTGTCGGAGTCGGGCGAGTCGATGTTCATGCGGATCGACACCGCGGCCCGCGACCTTGGCAAGCGATTCGACGTCGCCACCTCCATGCTCGAAGAGGTGACCAGCGAGGTCATCAACAAGATGGACGGCACCGGCGAGCAGTTCGCCAAGATTCTC
The DNA here is from genome assembly GCA_044870245.1 of Aestuariivirgaceae bacterium. Taxonomy (GTDB): domain Bacteria; phylum Pseudomonadota; class Alphaproteobacteria; order Rhizobiales; family Aestuariivirgaceae; genus DATAFF01. Next base: position 10,471 of record JBIOYR010000067.1, read on the forward strand.
GATGACCGCGCCGGCCAGATCTATGACGAGCTGGGCCGCGCCCGCTCGGCCTTTGCCGAGGGCCTCGACGGCGCCAAGGACGAGATCATCGGCGAGCTTGGACGGGTCTCCTCGGCCTTTGCCTCGGGCCTCGAGAACAACACGGCGCTGACCACCCGCCGACTGGACGATGCCGGCCTGAAATTCGCCGATCACCTGAACAAGGCGAGCGGAATTCTGTCGGATACTCTGGGAGGCGCTGCCCAGGAGCTCGATCGTCGCCTCGACACGATCTCGACCGAGCTGACCGGTCGACTCGAGCAGACCAGCCTTCGCGTGTCCGGCCGGCTCGATGATGCCTCGACTCTGATCGACCGCTCGGTAGAGCGCTTCAATTCCGAAATCGAGCGCGTGCTGCATAGTCGTGAGGACGTGCTGGCCGGGCTGCTCGATCAGCTGTCGCGCCGGCATGCCGAGGTCGACGGCAATATGCGCAACTACATTTCGCTGATATCGGAGCGCCTGACCAATGCCGAGGCCCGCACCGAGGAGATCGGGCGGCTGTTCGTGTCGCAGACCGATGCCGCCTCCAACAATCTGCAAGATGAGATCCGGCGGCTCGAACAGGTGTCGGACGCCGCCATTGCCTCGGCTGCCCGCACGCTTCAGACCCAGCATGAGAAGCTCATGGCGGCAATCAACCAGGCAATCGCTGCCACCGCCACCGAGTTCGGCCAGACGGCCCAGGAGCTGCGAAGCACGGCCCAACAGGTGATCAAGGAGGTCGACTTCGTCAGAGCCGAGCTCAAGCGGTCGATTCTCGAGCTGCCCGAGGAGACTCGCCAGAATGCCGACGCGATGCGCCGCGTCGTTTCCGATCAGATCACCGCTCTCAATGCCCTTGCCGAAGTCGTGCGCCGACAGGCTGGCGCCCTCGGCCTGTCCGGTGCCGGTGTGCATGTGCCGTCACCACCTCGCGAGAACGGCAAGGACAATGGCGCGGCGAAGGCCGAGGCTGCCGCCATTGCGGCTCCAGCCCCGTCACCAAGGACCGGGAATCGCAAGTCGCAGGGCCAACAACGAAGCGAAGCGAGCGAGGACCAGTCGCTGACCGCGGTCAAGGGCCGACCGGTGGAAAGCCTGATCCGTGGCCCGGCCAAAGAGGGCACCGCCGATCTGATGCCGGCCCTGGCGGCGGGGGGCAACGGCCGCAGCAAAGCATCAGCTCCGCCCCGCGAAACCGAGACATTGGTGGCAAAGCTCAATGCGGCTGCTCGCGATCTGGTGGAAGCGCTCGATGGGAGCGCACCGCCCGAGCTCGAGAGCCAATATGTGGCGGGCGAGGGCCATGTCTACACCCACCATCTTTATCTCCGCCGCGGCAACAAGATGCTCAAAGAGGTGGCGAGCCGTTATGAACGCGAGCGCCCGGTCCGCGGTCGGCTCGATGCCTTCGTTCGTCTGTTCGAGCGCCTGCTCGATACGGTCTCGGAAGGGCCGCGCGGCGAGGACATGGTCGACGCCTGTCTCAATTCCGAGAGCGGCAAGGTCTATTTGCTGCTTGGCCAGGCAAGCGGCCGCCTTCACGCCTGAGAAGGCAAAGAGGCAGTAGGCGTTGGGCAATAGGCCGTGAGCGGTGTTCCTGCCTACTGCCCACTTCGCGGCGACGACGGAAACTGGTAGGGAAAGAAGCTCCGTCTTCTTCGCCTCTGCCAGACCGCCATGCAAATCGACAGACCCTATCTGCTCTTTCTCGGTGACGTACCCGATCAGCTCGCAGCCAAGACGGCGCAAGGAATCGTCGATTGGCGTCCAGATTGGTGTGTCGGCCAGCTGCGGCTTGACGGCTGCAAAGCCGATTGCGGCATCACCGACCTGACCATTGCCGAAGCCAGAAGCCGCGGCGCCAAGACGATGGTCGTCGGGGTCGCCAATGCCGGCGGCATTCTGCCGCGTCACTGGACGCGCGAGATCATTGCGGCGCTCGCCGGCGGCCTCGATGTCGCGACGGGCCTCCATACCCGCCTCGCCTCGGTGCCAGAAATCGCCGAAGCCGCTGAGAAACATGAACGCCAGCTGTTCGACGTTCGCCATTCCGCCATGACCTTTGCCACCGGCAAGGGCATCAAGCGTCCAGGTCGCCGCCTGCTGACGGTCGGCACCGATTGCTCGGTGGGCAAGAAATACACTGCCCTGGCGCTGGAGCGGGAAATGACGGTGCGGGGCTACAAGGCGGATTTCCGGGCCACCGGACAGACCGGCATCTTCATCTCCGGCCGAGGGGTCGCCATCGATGCGGTGGTGGCCGACTTCATTTCAGGCGCCGCCGAGTGGCTGACGCCATCCAACGACCCCGATCACTGGGACGTGGTCGAGGGCCAGGGCTCGCTCTTCCACCCCTCCTTCGCCGGGGTCAGCCTCGGCCTGCTCCATGGCTCCCAGCCCGACGTTTTTGTCGTCTGCCATGAGCCGACCCGGCGCAGGATGCGTGGCGTCGAGCATCCCCTGCCGACGATCCAGGAGGTTATCGATGCCACCATCAAGGCCGGCCGCCTGACCAACCAGGCGATCCAATGCATCGGCATCGCGGTCAACACCGAGGCGCTGGACCAAGCGGCGGCCCGCGATTTCCTCGCCGCCACCGGCAAGGCCCATAGGCTCGCCTGCGTCGATCCGATCCGCACCGGCGTCGCGTCCTTGGTCGATGCCCTCGAACAGCGATTCCCGGTCTGATCATGCCGCACCTCGTCATCGCCCGCGAAACCTGGCCGCTTGCCGCCACCTTCACCATTGCGAGGGGCTCCAAGACCGCCGCCGAGGTGGTGACAGTCACGCTCGAGCAGGACGGCGTCGTCGGCCACGGCGAATGCGTGCCCTATGCCCGCTATGGCGAGTCGGTCGACGGCGTCGTGGCCGAGCTCGAGGCTGCACGAGCCGCCATCGAGGCGAATACCGATCGCGACAAGGTGCCTGAGCTGGTTCAGGCCAGCGCTGCCCGCAACGCGCTGGACTGCGCATTGTGGGATCTCGAGGCGAAGCGAACCGGCAGGCCGGCCTGGCAGCTGGCCGGACTTGCCGAGCCGCAAGCACTCGTCACCGCCTACACGCTGAGCCTGGCCGACCCTGCTGCCATGGGTGAGGCAGCGGCGGCCGCGGCGAGCCGCCCGCTGCTCAAGCTGAAGCTCGGCGGGCCTGAGGACCACGACCGTCTGGCCGCGGTGCGCGGCCATGCGCCAGCGTCGCGGCTCATCGTCGACGCCAATGAGGGCTGGAGCGAAGCCGACCTCGAGGCGATGTTTGCGGCCTGCGCCGAATATGGGGTCGAGCTCATCGAGCAGCCGCTCCCTGCCGGACGGGATTCCGCGCTCGCGGCGGTCAGGCGTCCCGTTCCGGTCTGCGCCGATGAATCGATCCATGTGGCTTCCGACGTGACTGCCCTCGCCGATCGGTATGATGCAATCAACATCAAGCTCGACAAGACCGGCGGCCTCACGGGCGCCTTGGCGCTTGCCAATGCCGCAGCAGCGCGCAAGATGCGGGTGATGGTCGGTTGCATGGTGTCGACATCGCTCGCCATGGCTCCGGCCTTCCTGATCGCCCAGCGTGCCGACTATGTCGATCTCGACGGCCCGTTGCTGCTGCAGCGCGACCGTATTCCCGGCTTTCGCTATGACGGCAGCATCATGAATCCGCCTCGGCCCGAACTCTGGGGATAGAGCGTGATGAAATCAGGCCTACCCGGCCCGCGTCACGCTGCAGACCCCAACCGATCAGCCCTCAACCATTCCCTAACCTGTTTCGCCAATCATCGTGCCTGCTCGAGGGCAAAGGGCGACGGGATGAGGGCCATGGGTGTGGAACAGGCGTTGAGCGACACCGATTACGAGAGGATCGAGTCGGCGGTGATGGAATCCCCGCGAGGCCGATGGTTCCTCGCCGAATATTCGCGGCGCCGCGGGCTCGACACCGTGACCGAACTGATGGACGCCATGCGGCGCATCGAGGCAGCGATCCGCGAGCATCCAGTGCCGCCCCTGCCCTATCCACCCTATGAGGGGATCGGCAAGCGGCCGGTGGTGCGCCCTGCCACGCCGGTCGGCGATGCCGACAAGCGCACAGAAACGATCGCCCAGTTCAACCAGATCCAGGCCGGCCTCAAATCGATCCTTTCGGAGTCCCCGCAACAGGACCTTGATCTTTTATCGGCGGCGGTGGCGATCGATGCGAGGCACCTGCGCTATTTCATCGAGGATGAGGAACTGTTCGCACCGCCGGCAAAACCGGCAAGCGGTCTGCCGGTGGTCACACCGATGACCGGGTCGCTGAAAGAGCGCAAGCGCATCATCGTCGTGCGCCGGGCATCCTCGCGCGACACTGCCATCCCGCTCGCCGACGAGCGCCGGAGCGACGACGAGAGCGCCGCGTGAGCGTCATGCCGCCGGTCAAGCTGCGGTAAGAATGTCGGCAAAGGTCGCCGGGTCGGCATTGCCGCCGGACACTACCACTGCAACGACACGGTCGCGCGTTGCGATGCGCCCGGCCAGCACCGCGGCGAGCGCTACGGCGCCGCCTGGCTCGACGACGATCTTGAAGGTCTGAAAGGCGAAGCGCATCGCTGCCATGACCTCCTCGTCGCTTGCCGCGAGCCCGCCTTTCAAGCGGTCGCGATTGATCGAGAAGGTGAACTCGCCTGGTTCCGGCGACAGCAGGGCATCGCAGATCGAGCCGGTGCGCATCGCATTGCGCTCGCGACGTCCGGAAGCAATCGAGCGACGGTGATCATCGAACTGCTCAGGTTCGGCCGTATAGATCTCCGTCCCGGGCGATAGCGTCTCGAGTGCAAGCGCAATGCCGGCGGTGAGGCCGCCGCCACTGGCGCAAGCGATTGCCTGGTCGATGGTGAGGTCGAGAGTGGCTGCATCCTCGGCGATCTCCGCCCCGACCGTTCCCTGGCCGGCGACGATCCAGGGATGCTCATAGGGCGGGACCAGCACCGCACCACGCTCATCGGCAATTGCCTTGGCGATCTCCTCGCGCGACTGGCTCAGGCGGTCATAGGTCACCACCTCCGCCCCATAGGAGCGGGTATTGGCCTTCTTGATCTCGGGCGCGTCCTCCGGCATGACGATGACCGCGGGCAGCCCGCGCAGAGCGGCTGCTGCCGCCACTCCTTGGGCATGGTTGCCCGAGGAATATGCGACCACTCCGGTCGTCCTGGCCTCATCCGGCAATTGTGAGATGAAATTCCACGCTCCGCGAAATTTGAAGGAGCCGGTGCGCTGCAGACATTCGGCCTTGACGAGGATGCGGCCGCCGCAGGAGGCATCAAGCGCAGGAGAGCTCAGCAGGGGCGTACGCACGGCATAGCCCTCCAGCCGTTTGCGAGCCGCAGCGATGTCAGCAAAGGCAGGTGCCTTGAGCGAGGGGTCCATGGCGCTGTTCTACTCCCCCGGAGTGGCTTCTTGCCAGCCCCACCTCCCTTGAAGCGATGCCGGCGATCACCATATCGCGACCGTATGGTTTTTCGACAAGAACTCACCATCGGAGGCATTCGCTGATGAACACTGTCGCAACCCGCACTGCGCGCTGGACGCCGATCAACGTCGCCACCGTCGTGCTCGGCTTCGCAGCCTGGTGGCCGCTCGGCATTGCGGCAATCGCTTATGTCCTGTGGGGCGGAAGCATTGACGAGTTGCTCAAGAACGGCTTCTCGCAGCTCAAAGGGGTCAGTTTCCCGCAGCGTTCGTCTGGGAATGCGGCGTTCGACGCCTATCGGGCGGAAACCCTGGAGCGCCTGGCGCGCGAGCAGGCCGAGTTTGCCGCCTTTGTCCGCCGGCTCCGCGAGGCCCGCGACCGGGAGGAGTTCGACCGATTCATGAAGGAGCGCAAGGGGACCTTCGACAATAACGGCCAGCCGGTCTAGACAGATTTCGGCGGCTGGCGCTCAACCCGGCGCCAGCCGCAGCACCTTGCCGTTGCTCTCGTCGGTGATCACCAAAATGCTGCCGTCAGGCGCCTGAGCGACATCGCGGATGCGCTCCCCTCGGCTGCCCAGCAGCCGCTCCTCATGAGAGACCCGGTCGCCATCGAGCACCAGGCGCACCAAGGCCCCCACTGCCAGACCGCCCACGAAAAGATTGCCCTTCCAGCCCGGAAATGCGTCGCCAGAATAGAAAATCATGCCCGACGGCCCGATTACCGGGGTCCATTGATAGATGGGCGGCGTCACTCCTGGCATGGTCCTCTCACCCTTGTTGACGGGCGATCCATCGTAATTGATCCCGTAGGACACGAGCGGCCAGCCGAAATTCAGGCCAGGACGATCGATGTTGATCTCATCGCCGCCGCGGGGGCCGTGCTCGATGGTCCACAGCTCGCCGCTCGCCGGATTGATCGCCGCCGCCTGAACATTGCGGTGGCCATAGGTCCAGATCTCCGGCAAGGCGCCAGCCGTCGACGCGAAGGGATTGCCGGCAGCGACGCCGCCGCCGGGACGGATCCGCACCACTTTGCCAAGATGCGAGCCGAGGTCCTGCGCCTGACCGCGGAAGCGCTCCTGCTGGCGCTCGCCCATGGTGATGAAGAGATTGCCCGAGCCGTCAAACACCAGTCGCGAGCCATAATGACCGGTGCTGGTGACCTTCGGCTTCTGGGCGAAGATCACGGTCGCATCATCGAGCGCCATCGCGTCATCGGACAGTCTGGCGCGCAACGCGGTCGTGCCGTTTCTGCCGCTGCCGTCTGGTTCAGAAAAAGTTAAATAGATCAGGTGGTTGCTCGCAAATTCCGGATCGATGGCGACATCGAGCAGCCCGCCCTGGCCACGGCTGTCGACCTCGGGCACCCCTTTGATCGGGGGGCCGACTTTCCCATCCTTGCCGATCATCCTCAGTCGGCCCGGTTTCTCGGTAACCAGCATTCGACCATCGTCGAGAACAGCCAATCCCCAGGGGTGCTCGAGACCGGCGGCGATCTCCTCGATGGTGAAGCGTGCCGCCTCGGATTTTACGGTTTCGGCTCGCGCCGGCGCGGCGCCGAGCATGGCAAGCGCCATGACCAGGAGAGGCCGCCACATGATCGATGTCATCATCGGACCGTTTTCCGCTCGAGATAGCCAAGGCCGGTGGTCACCAGGTCGGGATCGACCGTGCCGACCGCCTCCTCATCCTTGTTGTCATAGGCGAAGGCCGACAGCACGACCTTCATGCATTGCAGCCGGGCGCGACGCTGATCATTGGCATCGACCACTGTCCAGGGGGCGTCGGAGGTGTCGGTGCGGCGAAAGATATCGGCGATGGCCGTGGTGAAATCGTGCCATTTACCGACCGCCGCGAAATCGACAGGCGACAATTTCCAGCTCTTGAGAATATCGTTCTTGCGCTCGTAGAAGCGCTTCAGCTGCTCGTCGCGGCTGACGGTCAGCCAGAATTTGAACAGGCGGATGCTATCGCGCACCAGCATCGCCTCGAAGGCCGGCACCTCCTTGAAGAACAGCTTCACCTCGCCCGGGCCGCAGAAGCCCATGACCCTTTCAACGCCGGCGCGATTGTACCAGGAGCGATCGAACAGCGTCATGGTGCCCTTGGCCGGAAGATGCGCGACATAACGCTGGAAATACCATTGATTGCGTTCGGTCTCGGTGGGCTTGGCGAGGGCCGCCACCTGCAGCTGACGCGGGTTGAGATATTGGGTGAACCGGCTGATGCAGCCACCCTTTCCCGCCGCGTCGCGCCCTTCGAACAGGATTACAATGCGCTCGCCCTTGGTCTCGACCCAATGCTGCAGCTTGACCAGCTCGATCTGAAGGCGCCGCAACCGCTTCTCGTATTTCTTGTCCTCGATCGGCTTGCTCTTGGCATAGGGCCCATGCGGGAAAGCCCGCGCGGCAATTTCCGGGGGCAGCGTCTCGAAATCGAGCGAATAGAGCGCCTCCGGCGGGTCAACTACCGTCGTTTCAGCCGGCATGGCCTGGCCTCCTCGTCGTCAAGGTCGCTCGTCTCGCAAGCTGTAGCCCGAATAGGCGGCCTTGAGATAGATGCGCCGGAGCTGCGGCAGCGGAAAGCGCCGCAGCGGCCCGGCGATGATCCTGGGGATTCGCCGCTCCGCCCCCTCGACGCCGGCCATGACGTCGGCGACGAGGCGTCCGGCAAAGCTAGCGAAGGCCACCCCATTGCCGTGATAGGCCAACGCGGCATAGGCGCCGTCCGCTCGACCAACCGGGCCGATATAGGGGACAAGCCGCAAGGAAAGGCACACCAGGCCCGACCAGCTTCGTTCGATCTCGGCATGGGCGAACACCGGGAACATGCGCTCGAAATGCTTCCGCAGCGTCGCCGCAGCGCGTTCGAGGCCGCCAGCCGACAAATCGGTGCCACCGCGGCCGCCGAACAGGAAGCGGCCATCCGGCAGGAGCCTGAAATAATGAACGAGATTTCGGGTGTCGCAGGCGAGCTCGAAAGTCGTCCAGCGCTGGGCGGTGCGCTCGTCGACCGTCAACGGCCGGGTGATCAGCACCCCGGACAGTGCCGGGAGAAACCTGCCGCCGATCCAGCCCGGCACCGATTCATCGCCATAGGCGTTGGTGGCGAGCAGCACCTGTTTCGCCCTCACCTCGCCCGCGGCGGTCGACAGCACATGCGCCCCGCCGTCCTGCCGCCACGACTTGACCTCGGAGTGAGAATGGATGACCACGCCGGCATCGAGGGCTGCGCCGGCGAGGCCGCGCAGATAGCGCAGCGGATGGAGACCGAAACCGACCGGGCTCCACAACCCGCCGTGAAACTCGGCGCCACCCACCCCGCGCTCGCCAAGCTCCTCGCGCCTCACAAGCTCGGTACGAAAGCCGAAGATCGCGGCCAGGAGATCGTGCTCGGCCTTGAGCTCGTCCATCGCCCAGGCGCGATGGGCGAGCTGGAACTCGCCATTGTCGCTGCGCTCAGCATCGATGGCATGGGCATTGATGAAATCATCGACATGGGACACGGCGTCGAGCTGCGCGTCGAAGAACTCGCGGGTTGCAGCATGGCCATATTTTCTGAGCATTGCCGCATAGGAAAGTTTCGCCGATCCGACACAACAGAACCCGCCATTGCGGCCTGAGGCACCCCAGCCCGGCGTGGCGGCCTCCAGCACGACCACCCGCATGCCATGCAACTTGGCAAGCCGATAAGCGGCATGAAGCCCGGTATAGCCCGCGCCAATGACCGCCGCATCGGCTTTGATTGCGCTTCGCAGCGGTGCGAGCGATTGTCGAAGCGGCGGCGCGGTGGCTTCCCAATGGCTGTCGACGGACCTTAGGAAATCATAAGCCGTCGCAGGGTATAGTCTCATGTTATGGTTTGTCCGATGCCGGTCGTTCCTCCGTCAAGGCATCTCGTCCGCCGGCGGAACCACAGGGTCGGGCCACAGGTTTGGAGCATGATGCTCGAGGGGGCGTGAATGGTGAAATTGCGAGGAGTAGCACGAATGAGACGTGCAGGTTTGACGATCATCGCCTTGGCCATCGGAACCGCGCTTTCCGGCGCCGCATGGGCGCAGACTGCGGGGGGCGGCGGTGCTGCGACTGGCGGTGCTGGAGCCTCGCCTGGGGGCGCGGGTGCTATCGGTGCACCGGCCGGCCCTGCGACGCCCGGCACCGCGGCGCAAAATCCGCTCACCCCCACCACCCCGGCCGGCACCCCGATCCAGCGGTCCGTCACCGGCATCAATCAAAATCAGCAGCTCAACACGACGCCTGGCGCTCCATCGGACACTACCGAGACCGGCAACATGCCCAGCGATGCGCCGGCGGGCTCCACGACCACGCGAACGCGCGTCGGCCCGGGAACGGCAACCGGCCGGGTGCCGAAGAACACCAATGTCGCGAGCGATGTCGAAGGTCCGGGGCAGCTTTCGCGGCCGACGGCTTTCGAGCTTCATAGCGGGCGGGTTCCGAAGACACCGTAGCGATCAGGCAGTAGGCAGTGGGACTAGGCAGTGACCTGAGACCTTGCCTACCGCCGAATACCGAAATTAGTGCTTGGCCGGACGGCGCGGCTTGACAGTCGCTGCCGGCTTTTGCGTGGCGACCTTGCGGGCATTGCCGCGGGAAGGCGGATAGAGTTGCTCGTCCTCGTCGACGGTGGTCGGAAGCTCGCCGAGAGCATTTGCCGCAACCTCGGAGTCCTCGACCGGTTCGCCCCACTCGCCGACCAGATCGCCATCGGGGATGGGCATTCTTCCAGATTCGGGATTGTCCTCGATGGCAACGAGCTCGCGCGCCATCTCCCAATGCGCTTCGTCGCGACCGTTGGGACAACCCTCGTCGAGCCAAATCTGATAGGCCTTCGCCCTGATCCGTTCCTCTCTCGCGAAGCTGTCGGATTCCTTCATTGCGCTCTCCTCTGGCTGATCGCCAGGGAAAGCCTACTGCCTGGAATAAGGTTGCGCCAGACGCCGATGCTCAGATCCGGAGGAACGAGGGATCGCCCTGGGCGAGTGCGGTCGCCTCTGGCGAGTTGCGCGATTTGTCCGCTTCCCGATTCCCCAGCCGCTCGGTCCAGCTCGCCACGATATTGACGAATTCCTCAAGCGAGGCCATCAGTTGGCCGAGATCAAGGTATCGCGCGTCGAAGCAGCGCTGGAGGACAATTTCCTCCATCTCGGGATCAAAGGCGAGAGCCGCCTCGCCGGTGCCCTGCCCAAACAGGTTGGCATCGAGCAACGTGCGCAGCTGCGCCTCGGTGGGGGCCTCTGACTGGCCGACCGTGCTCAGGAAGTAGAAGCGGCTCTCCTGGCCCTCCTGGACCTGGATGTCGACCGTGTATTTGTCCTCGAACACCAGCCTGCAGGCACCCTCGTCATTGAGCTCCATGGACAGCCCGAGCTTCTGTGCCATGCCTGCGATCAGATCGTTGACCATGCTTTTTCCCCCTTGAGTGTTCGAACCATTTCGGTAAGCAGGTGATCAGGCACGCGGGTGATAAATCCCCTGCCCCAGCTCGTCATTGTCGCCGCGCTCCACCGGGCCGCCTGTCAAAGCCCGCTGATCGAAGCGCTCGATCCGCTCCGTCCAGCTGACCGCCATGTCTACGAATTTCTCGACGATTTCAGAGAGATAGACCGCATTCAGCGAGGCGGCGTCGAGAATTCTCTGAAGCAGGATCTCATCGCGTTCGACATCGAGCGCGAGGACGCCTGCAGCACCGTCCTCGGTGGGTAGATTGGCCTCGAGAAGCACCTGGTACAGCGCGCCCCGAGGTCCCGGCCGCAATTTCGAGAGCACCGTATAGATGATGAACTTTTCACCGTCGTCGCGCAGGGCCTCCACGTCGACGTTCATTCCGCCGTTGAAGACGAGCCGACACATGCCGTTGCCATCAAGCGCCAGCGGCAGGCCAAGCCTCACGCCCAGCTCACGCACGAGCTGATCTACTCGCATTTGTGTGATCCCCCGGTTTTGCACAACCATCGCGGTTATAACGCAACACAACCGTTAACGCAATAAATCTTGTGACTATCCAACTTTGGATAGAGAAAATACTTGTTCGTCGGTCAAGTCTGGCTTGCCCGGCGCTGACGCCCCCTCGATGGCGACGATACTGCGGCCATTGGTGCGCTTTTCGACCCTTATCTGGACCGGAATGCGCTCATGCATCGCTTCGACGTGGCTGATGACACCCACCTTGCGTCCCTTGCCATGGAGCCGTTCGAGCGCATCGATGGCAACGTCGAGCGTATCGGCGTCGAGGCTGCCGAAACCCTCATCGATGAACAGCGTGTCGACGAAGCTCATCCGTCCTTCGAGACCGGACAGCGCCAAGGCCAAAGCCAGCGAGGTGAGGAATCGCTCGCCCCCCGACAGGCTGACGGTCGAACGCCGCGCTTCGTCCTGCTCGAGATCGACGATCTGCAGGCCAAGATCGCTTCCCGGCGCGGTCTCGAGGCGATAGCGCGGATTGAGGTCGGTGAGATGAATATTGGCGAGGTGGACAAGATTGGTCAGCGTCACGCTCTGAGCGAAACGCTGGAACTTCGATCCATCGGCCGATCCGACGGCCTGCCAGACCTCCCGCCAGGTCGTGACCTCGGCATTGGCCGAGGCAATGCGCTCTTCGAGATCGCCTGCCAGCAGCCGGTTGTCATCATCGCCGCGGAAAATGCCATCGATCTCCCCGACGCGGCGCTGCAGCTGCTCCAATTCGTCGATGAGCCCAAGGCGGCGGCGAGCGAGGGTCTCGAGCTCTGTCTGAGGCTCGCCCCCGGCAAGCGCCACCGCAAGATCCCGTTCGCGCTGGTCGACCAGCGCCGCCATGCGGCTCACCGCATCCGCCACCATCGATAGGCCGGCACGCAATGCGTCGACCTCGGACTCATCGACCGCCATCAGGGCGGCCAGCTCGGCTTCGCTCATTGCCACCTTGCGTTTCGCACCGGCGAGATCGTCGGCGGCGCGGTCCTCGCGCATCCGCGCCTGGTCGACCAAAGCGGCGAGCGAGGCGGCCCGGCTTGCAGCCGATGCTTCCTCGGCCTTGGCCACGCCATGAGCTGCCTCGGCCAGCTTGAAGGTGTCGCGCACCTGGCGCCTGAGCTGGCTGTGCCGCGCCCGATGGGTGGCGGTCTCCTCGCCAGCGAGCAGACCGGCGCGGCGCAGCCGCAGCTCGTCGATCCGCTCCTCGCGTCCAACCAGTGCCGCCTCATCCTCCTTGAGCTGCACCAGGACCCGCTCCTCGAATGCCCGGCTCTCGGCGCAACGAGGATTGAGCTTTGCAACCTCGTTCTCGCAGTCGCGACATCGATCGGCGAGAGCGCGATAGGCCGTGGCCTGCTTGGCCAGCTGCGTCAGGACCCCGGGGGGATCGCGATCGAGATCGAGCTCGCTCATTCCGAGGGGCTCGATCAACGGCTTGAGCTCGCGGTCGATCGAGGCGATGCGGTCGCGCAAGCCATGCCCCCGTTCAGTGGCAACGGCGGCGGCCTCCCTCAGCTCGCCGAGACGGCCGGCAAGAGCGCTGCGATCCTCGGTCAGACGCGCGAGCTCGCGCTCGAAGCCCTCCGCCGCCTCGACCAGCTGATCGCGCTCCTGGCGCAAGGCGCTCGACGCCCTGAGCCTCTCACGGCACGCCGCCCGGCGCTCCTCGATCATCGCGATCAGCGACTCGGTCGCCACTGGATCCGGATCGGCGCTGGCCGCCAGATCGCGATCCTTCTGCCGTCGATCGGCCAGGAACAACGCCCGGCTTCGCCCATAGGCCTGCCGCGCTTCGACCAACTCGCTGCGATGGGTGGCGATCTGCTCCTCCGTCACCCCCTGGCGCGACCGCGCCGCTGCCGCCTGCCCGAGAGCCTCTGCCTCCAGGCGCTCGGCCTCCTCGATCTGCGCATCGATCGCCGCCTTGCGCAGCTTCAGCGCTGCCACCAGCTCGGCCGTCTCCTCTGGCTGGCGATGCGTTGCCGAGCCGCAGACCGGGCAGGGCTCGCCGTCGACCAGGGCGGCCCTGAGCTCCACCGCCTTCGTCGACACGGCAGCCTCGGCCAGATCGAACAGCAGCTGGTCGGCACCGCGCCGATCGCGCGCGTCGACGAACCTCGCCTGAGCCGCCCGCGCGGCCTCCATGTGGCGCACCAGCGCATCTGCCTCGTCGCGCTGCGCCCGTTCGGCCAAGGCCAGCCGCGACCTGGCTGCAGCATGCCGGCGCGCTGCCTCCTGCATGATACGGGCGCGCTCCGCCAGTTGGTCGAGGCTGGCCGCCCGGGCCTCGAGAGCAGGATTCTCGGCCGCTTTCAGGGCAGCGGCCTTGACCGCGGCACGCTCGCGCAACGCCTCTGCCTGGTCGCGGATCTCGGCAATCCCTGTGCCGGCTTTGTCCAGTCGCTCGACGATGTGGCCGCGCTCGACGACAATGGTTGCCAACGACTCGGCAAGTTCCTGCGCGTCACGGCGCAGCGCGTCGCGTTTCGGCAGATCGCCCTCGACCGTCGCCCATTGCTCGGCGAGCAGCCGCGCCGAGCCATGATTGCGCAACTCGCCGCCGACTTGGCGAAGCTGCTTCTCGAGCTCGGCAAGCCTCGCCGTCAATTCCTGCGTCGCGGCCGCGGCATCGACGGCGGCAATGCGCTGGCGATTGACCTTCTCGCGGAGCTCGGCAGCATCCTTCCGGGCATTGGCGATCTGGCCGTCGAGCCGGGCGGCTTCCTCCCAGAGCGGCACCAGCTCCTGGAACTCGAGCTCGCTCGCCTGCTCCTCCTGGGCTCGCCTGGCGAGGACTGCCGCCGTCTCGGCGCTGGCGTCGGCGCAGCGCGTCAACTCGTCATTGGCGCTGGTATGGGCCTGGCGACACTTGTCGGTCTCAGCCCGCGCCGCCTCGAGATGGCGGACCATCGGCCGCAGCGCCGCCGCCTTGTCGAGAAGATCGAGTCGCGCCGTCCGCTCGGCTGCGGCGCTTTGCTGGCTGACGGCTTCTGCGAGATCGCTCTCGGCCCGCGTCAGGGCAGCCCGACAGGCCTCGATCTGCCCATGGCGGACGATCTCGCCATCGATGCGATCGCGCTCCTCCTTGTGGGCAGTGAGCGCTTGCTCGACCTCCCGCCGCTCCCCCTCGAGCAGCCTACGTTTTTCCGCGGGCATCAAACCGATGCCGTCAAGCTCGGCGGTCAGCCGCTCGATGCTGGCCTCGGCAGCCCGGCACAGCTCATGCACCCGGCGCGAAATCTCGGCATAGACGCCGGTGTTGGTGATCTTGTCGAGCAGCGCCGCGCGATCCTTGGGGCGGGCCCGCAGAAAGGCATCGACATCGCCCTGCGCCAGAAGAACGGTGCGCCGGAACTGCTCGAAGGTGAACCCGGTTGCAGCTTCAACCTCCCGGTCGATCTCCCGGGCCTGGGCCGCAATCATCTCGATTCCTCCATCACCGATCCGGGCCAGCGAGCGCTCCACCCGCTGCAGCTTTCCGTCTGGCCGGTCGCGCGCCCGCCGGACCTGCCAGCGCGCCAGGTAATGCTGCCCATCCAGCCCGATGAACTCGGCCTCGGCGCACCCCCAGGCGGCGCCCTTGCTCAGGATCGAGCGTTCATCGCCGGCTGCCAGCTCTTCCTCCTGAACGTCGGCAATCTTCTCCGGACCGGCATGGCCGGCGCGCGGATATTGACCGTAAATGGCGAGGCAGACGGCATCGAGAATCGTCGACTTGCCGGCACCGGTCGGACCGGTGATGGCAAAGAGCCCGGCGCCCTTCAGCGGCTCGACGGTCAGATCGATGACGAAGGGTTGGACCAGGCTTGCCAAGCCTTCCCCGGCGATTCTGAGAATGCGCATGGCTAGACCTCTTCCCGCGCTGCCGCAAAAGCCCGCAGGTGAATTTCCGCGGGCGCCACCTGGTGACAGGCGACGAAGGCCTGGGTGAAGAGATCGAGCGGATCGATGTCCTTGAGCTGGGGCGGTGCCGCGCCGGCGACGTCGCTGGCGAGCTCGATCGCGCCGCTGCGCACGATCTCGGGGGCGGCCGCCACCCTGACCGGGAAGCCGCTGGCGATCTCGTCGACCTCGCCGCGAATCCCCGCCGCCGTACCATTCACCTTGACGGCGACATGGACGAACGGCCTGAGCTCGGTTGCGAGCTGCGGATCGAGGCTCAATTCGCGGAAGGCATCCGAAATCGCCGACCGCTCGATGGCGCCGCTGGCCGGGAGGCGGATGAAGGGCACCGGTCGGGCAAGCGGCAGATGCTCCACCGCGACGCCACCAGCCGGATCGATGCTGATCACGCTCACCCCGTGTTCATAGTCACGCTCGGACGCTGACAAGGGGAAGAGCGAGCCGGCATAGCGCACCGTGGTCCGCCCGACCCATTGCGGACGGTGGAGATGGCCAAGCGCGGCATAAGCGACCGATGGAGGGAAGATGTCATGCGGCACGGCATGCTCGCCACCGACCAGGATGCGGCGCTCCGAGATCTCGCTCTCGGCCGAGCCGGCAAGCGTCAGGTGCCCGGTCACGATCAGCGGCAGCCCGCCGGCTGCCGCCAGCGCCTGGGCGATCGCGCTCTGATGCAGGCGCCGCACACCCTCGACAATGGCCGAGCCGGCGCATTCCTCCGGCGCTATTCGGGGGATATCGCCAACGCCCAGGAACGGCAGGACCAGCGCGCAGGCCCTCGGGCACCCCGCCGCATCCTTCAAGATGACGTGGTGCTTCGTGGCGTCGAGGCGGCCCTCAACCTGTCGCAGCGTCCCCACCACCCGGGTGCCGAGCCGCTGCAACAGCACAGAGGGGGCTTCGAGCTGTCCGGCATGGTCGTGATTGCCAGCGATCACGATGCTCGACAGGCCGGGTCGCCGCGCATGCATGCGATCCATGGCGCCGTAGAACATGCCGCGGGCATCGGCGCTCGGCGCCATGCTGTCGAAGACATCGCCGGCGACGAGCAAGGCATCGATCTGCCGCTCGACAATGATGCGCTCGATCTCGGCGAGAGCCGCCGCATGCTCGTTGCGCCGCGTCCACCCGTTGAGTGTGCGTCCGATATGCCAGTCGCCGGTGTGCAGGATTCGCAGCATCGTCCTTCGGAGGATTGGCCGATTCCCTAAACCCGCGCAACGATTCGCGACGGCATTTCAGCCTTCGGCAATGAAAGCCGGCGACGGATTTCAAAGTCTCATGACAGGGCGCTGGCAGCAGCCCGGGGACCGAACCCGCCCCTTGTTCAATCGAAAAGCTCTCTGCATGATGACCGGCCATGGACCAACCGTCGTCGACATTGCCATGCGCACCGGCGCCGCGGCCAACCCTGTCGTAGAATTTCAAGGTGTTTCAATGCGTTACGGGGATGTTTTGGCGGTCGACAATATCAGTTTGCGGATCGCCCAGGGGACCTTCGTATCGCTGCTCGGGCCTTCCGGCTGCGGCAAGACCACCTCGTTGCGCATGATCGCAGGCTCGAACAGCCGGTTTCCGTGGTGCTCATCGCATCGCTAAGTCTCATGCTGATCGCGCAAGCGCTGCTGCGCACCCGCCGCGCCGCGGCCAAGCCGGCTGCTTAGAGCACCAGATCGCCGCGCAGGAAGGCGGCAGCTTCGAGCGATTGCGGATTGGCAAACAGGGTCGCCGCCGGAGCATGCTCCATGACGCGGCCGCGCGCCAGCAGCACGACATCGCCGGCGAGCCGACGAGCCTGCCCAAGATCATGCGTTGCCATGACGATCTTGACACCGGAGCGGGCGATCGACTCCACGATCTCCTCGACGCCCTTGGTCGCTGCGGGATCGAGGCTGGCGGTGGGCTCATCGAGAAACAGGACCTGCGGGTCTGTTGCGAGCGCCCGGGCCAGGGCAAGCCGTTGCTGCTCGCCGCCGGAGAGGCGGCGTGCCGGGCGCTCCTCGAAGCCCTCGAGCCCGACGCGCCGCAGCACGGTTTCGACCCTCTGCGCGGCGTCCGCGGCATTGCCGCTGGCCCGCAAGGCATAGAGAACATTGCCAGCGACGGATCGGCGCAACATCACCGGTCGCTGGAACACGATGGCCAGGCGGCGCGCCTTCTCGATGGGATGACCTCCCCAGCTGATCGAACCCCTGCTCGGCCGTATCAGGCCCATCGCCAAGTGAAGCACGCTGCTCTTGCCGGAACCGTTGGGACCAAGCAGCACGGTGGGAGGGCCCGGCGCGATGGTTAGCGACAACTCCCGCAGAATGGCGACAGAGCCGGCGGTGAGCGAGACCTTCGAGAAGACGATCGGCAGATCGCTCAACTGAGCGTGCATCCCTAACCTGCTCTTCCTCGGGCGACACCAGGTCGTCGTGCCTGTGTGGCCCAATCGGGACCGAAAGGCAACATTTCCCGCCCAGGCAGTCTGGACAGTCCGGCGCCGCTCTGATAGAGAGTGGCCGTATCAGGCATCGCTCCTGGTGCGGTCTTTTGGCGCGGGTGTATAGCTCAGTTGGTAGAGCAGCTGACTCTTAATCAGCGGGTCACAGGTTCGAATCCTGTTACACCCACCAACTGA
>JBIOYR010000068.1:0-9595 GCA_044870245.1 Aestuariivirgaceae bacterium
TCCTATCGCGACAGGCGGGTCCTGCTCGCCGGAGACGCCGCTCATGTGCATTTCCCGGTGGGTGGGCAGGGACTCAACATCGGTGTGCAGGATGCAGTGAACCTGGGATGGAAGCTGGCCCAGGTGATCAAGAAGACAGCGCCGGGAAGCCTGCTGGACAGCTACCACGCCGAGCGCCAGCCGATCGCTCAGCGTGTCCTGCGCAACACGATGGCGCAGACCGCGCTGCTTCGCCACGACGATCGCATCGAGGCCCTGCGCGACACATTCTCCGAGGTGCTGAACATGGAGGAACCCCGCAAGCGGTTCGCCGCCGTGATGTCCGGCCTGGACATTCGTTACGATTTCGGCGAGGGGCACCCGCTGCTCGGGCGCCGCATGCCCGATCTCGACCTCGTCACCGCCAATGGCCCGCGGCGCCTGTTCACCCTGCTGCACGATGCCCGGCCGCTGCTGCTCAGTCTCGGCGCGCCCGCGAGCCTCGACATCACGCCATGGGCGGATCGGGTCCGGTCGATCGAGGCTGCCCATGCTGGCCGGTTCGAGCTTCCGGTGGTCGGCGCGGTTCCTGCTCCGACTGCCGTGCTGATACGGCCCGACGGATATGTCGCCTGGGCGGGAGACCGAAGCCAAACGGGACTCCCAGAGGCGCTCGCCACCTGGTTTGGATCACAGTCGGCAGTCGGCAGCAGGCAGTAGGCGGTAGGGAATGGCGCATCTCGCTGCCTATTGCCTAATGCCTGTTGCCTAATGCCTAATGCCGCTTTCGGAGGGCAGGCATGAGTCTCCTGATCATCGGCATCCTGTTGTTCTTCGGGATTCATCTCGTTCCCGTCGCCGGCCTCAAGCCGGCGCTCGAGCAGCGGCTCGGCGAGGGTCCCTACAAGGGCGTGTTCGCGCTGGTGTCGCTCGTCGGATTCGTCCTGATGATCTGGGGCTTCCGCACGGCGCGGCTCGAGGTCGAGCCGATGGTGTACGACCCGCCGAGCTTCGGTCGCCATGTCGCCATGCTGCTGGTGCTGCTCGGGGTGATCTCGCTCGTCGCGGCATTTCATCGCGGGCGGCTGAAGCTCTGGCTCCAGCAGCCGATGTCGATCGGCATTGCCCTATGGGCAACCGGTCATCTCTTCGCCAATGGCAGCCTGCCGGAAGTGCTGTTGTTCGGCAGCTTCCTGGTGTTCAGCCTCATCGACATCATCCGAAGCACCGCAATCGGCAAGGTCCCGGCCTATGTTCCCAAGCCCCTCCACGACGTCATTGCGGTGGTCGGCGGGTTGGTGATCTATGGCCTCCTGTTGTACCTCCACCCGATCATCATCGGGGTCCCGGTTGTTTAGAACGCGCTCCAATGGTTCTTCTTGCAATTGCGGTGCTTGTCTTCGCCTTTGTTCAGCTCTTGCCGTTCGTGCCCGATATCGCCGACCGGCTGGCCGGTCCGCTCGGCGCCGGGGCCGGGCCGGCCTATGGCGCAGCCAGCGCGGCGAGCCTTCTCCTGATGGTCGCAGCCTGGCGTGCATCGCCGGCAATCCCGCTCTATGATCCTCCGCTTTGGAGTCGCATTGCAGGGTTCATATCGGTGCTTCTCGCCTTCATCTCGATCGGCATCTCCCTGTTTCGCGGGCGCCTCAGGCAGCTCGTCCGCTGGCCCTTCGCGCTCGCCATCGTGCTGCTCGCGCTCGGCCATCTGCTCGCCCTGGGTGATCTGGCAGGGGTGGTTCTGTTCGGCGGGCTTTTGCTTTATGGGATGGCTTTGATACTGCTTTCCTGGCAGAGGGATGCCCGGCCATCCCCGGACTGGCGTTCAGGCCATGATCTTTTGTCGGTGCTGGCCGGCGTGGCGCTCTATGGCGTTACCACCCAGCTGCACGGCATTCTGGCCGGCGTGCCGGTGATGGCCCTCTCCCCGTAGGAGACTTCGATGTCGGTTCAGAGAGTGTCGCCGCGGACCATGGCACCCGAGATCAGCGCCCGCAAGGGAGGCGAGCCGATCGTCTCGCTCACCGCCTATCATGCCCACACGGCAGCGATCGCCGATCCTTACGTCGACTTCCTGCTGGTCGGCGATTCGCTCGGCATGGTGATGCATGGCTTCGAGACGACCCTGCCGGTGCCGCTCGAGCTGATGATCATGCATGGGCGGGCGGTGATGCGCGGATCGAAGCGGGCGCTGGTGGTCGTCGACATGCCGTTCGGCTCCTATGAGGAGAGCCCCGCCCAAGCCTTTCACAACGCGGCGAAGGTGATGAAGGAGACCCAATGCGGCGCCATCAAGCTGGAAGGCGGTGCCCGCATGGCGGAGACCGTCCACTATCTCAGCCAGCGCGGCATTCCGGTGATGGCCCATATCGGGCTGACGCCGCAGTCGATCAATGTCTTCGGCGGCTTCAAGACGCAGGGCCGCACCCGCGATCGCTGGGCGGCGATCGAGAACGATGCGGCGGCGGTGGCCGAGGCCGGCGCCTTCGCGGTGGTGCTCGAGGCGATGGCCGAGCCTTTGGCGCGGCGCATCACCGAAAGCATTTCCATTCCGACCATCGGCATCGGCGCCTCGGCGTTTTGCGACGGCCAGATCCTGGTGATGGAGGACATGCTCGGCCTGTCGCCGCGCGTTCCGAAATTCGTCAAGGAGTTCGGCAAGGTCGGCAAGGCGATCGAGCGCGCCATTCGCGACTATGCCCAGGATGTGCGGAGCCGAAACTTTCCGGCGCCCGAGCACACCTATGACGTCAAGGACTGACCGGGTCCATCGGTGCTCAATCGTCGGGCCGCTCTCATCGCTCTTCTCGGCATGCCCTATGCCGCGCAGGCCGCGCTTGCGCCGGCGCTCGCAGGCGAGGACGGGTTCATCGTGCTGCGCGCCATGGAGGCGAAGAGCCCGATCCTCGGCGCCGACAAGGAGCCGCTGCCGGTGTGGGCTTACGAGGGCCAATGCCCCGGCCCGGTGCTGCGGGTGATGCAGGGGGCGACCCTGAAGGTCCGCCTCGTCAACCAGCTGGCCAAGCCGACGATGATTCACTGGCATGGCGTGCGCGTGCCGAATGCGATGGACGGAAGCGAGCTGACGCAGCGGCCGGTGCCTCCCGGCGAGAGCTTCGACTATGTCTTCACCCCGCCCGATGCCGGCACCTTCTGGTACCATTCCGGATTCCGCCCCGAGGTTCAGGTCGATCGCGGGCTCTATGGACCGCTGATCGTCGAGGAGCCGATCATGCCGGATCTCGACGAGCTGGTGGTGACCATCGACGACTGGCTGATCGATTCGTCGGGTCGCCTGGACGAGAAATCGCGGGGCGACCTCATCGCGGCGGCCCATGAGGGGCGGCTCGGCAATTGGCTGACGCTCAATGGCAGCGCCAAGCCGCGGTTCACCGCCCCGGCCGAGCGGCGGCTCAGGGTGCGGCTGATCAACGCCGCCAATGCCCGCATCATGTCGATCGTGCTCAAGGGGTCGGACGTCTGGCTCGCGGCGCTGGACGGTCATCCGGTCACGCCGCTGAGACTCGCCGGCCATCCCCTCGACCTGGCGCCCGGCCAGCGCGCCGATCTCATTCTGCCGCGGTCGCAGGAGCCGGCGACGATCGTCAACCAGATGGGAGGCGAGCCGCTGGAGATCGCGACGATCGTCCGCACCGGCCGCAGCGGCGGCGATGTCGGCGCGCCGCCGCCGGCCCTCGGCCGGCTCGCTCCGGCGGCCGGCGATGGCGGGGCGGTGTTCAAGGCGACGCTCAGGATCGAGGGCGGTGCCGGTGGCGGACTTCAAGGCGCGCGCTATGGCGGGCGCCGCCTGACGATGCGGAAGCTGGTCGCCGAGGGCAAGGTCTGGGCGCTCAATGGCGAGGTCGGGATGACCAAGGCGCCGCTGTTTCGCGTCGAGAAGGGGCGGGAGGTCCATCTGCTGATCGAGAATCGCAGCCCGTGGCCGCAAAGCCTGCATCTGCACGGTCACTATGCCCGGGTGATCGGCCGCCTCGATGCCACCCAGCCGATCGATTCCTATCGCGACACGGTGTTGCTCGATCCCCGCGAGCGGGCGACACTGGCCTTTGTCGCCGACAATCCCGGACGATGGATGCTTGCCGCCAGCATTCTGGAGCACCAGAGCACCGGCATGGCCACCTGGTTCGAGGTGGTGTGAGACGGCATGTCCTCGTTCCTGACCCTGCCGCCCGAGCGCTTTCTCCCGTTGCTTGCCCTCATCCTGATCGCCGGCTGGCTCACCGCCATCGTGCTCAGGGAGCTCTACCTTCGTTTCGGCGTCGGGCTGGTCGGGCGGGGAGCGAGGCTGTGGCAAGCCGGCTGGGAGCGGCCGGGGGCGATGCTGAGAGGACGTGCGCCGCGCCTCACCGCCTTTATCGAGCGGCGGTTCGACCCGAGGCGCAGCGACGGGCTCATCGTCACCCTGATGGTGATCGCCGCGATCTATGCCGCGAGCCTGGCGGCCGGTCTCGTCGAGGAGCTGATGGAGGTCCGGGAGCTTGAGGCCTTCGACAAGCGGGTGTTCGCGGTGACTGAACGGTGGAACACACCGTCGATCGTGATGGTGTTTCGCTGGATCACCATGTTCGGCAGCTTCCAGACGCTCCTCGCGGTGGTCGTCGTGACCACGGGTTTCCTGCTGGCCCATGGGCCCCGCGCATTCCTGCTGCCGAGCTGGGTCGCCATTCTCGGGTCGCAGATCACCACCTGGAGCGGCAAGTTCGCGCTCAGCCGGGCGCGGCCGGAGTTCCTCTACGATGTTACCGCGTCATCGCCGTCCTTCCCGAGCGGCCATGCGGCGAACGCGCTCGCCGTCTATGGGATCGTCGCTTATGTCATTGCCCGGGATCTCGAGCCAAGCCGTGCGCTCCATGTCTACTACTGGACGCTGGCGGCGGTGCTGCTCATCGCTGCGAGCCGGGTCATGCTGCATGTGCATTATCCGAGCGATGTCGTGGCCGGACTCCTGGTCGGCACCTTCTGGCTGCTGCTCGCAATCGTCATCGCCGAGCGCCACCGCGGCCGGTCGGCCGACAATCGTCTCGATTAATCATATTTGGCAAACACGAAGGTCGTGCCGTCCGCCTTCAGCGCGAGCACCTGGAAGGGATCTTTCTCGCCGTCGACTTCCATTCCAGGCGACCCTCGTGGCATTCCTGGCACGGTAAGTCCCCTTATGTCCGGTTCCTCGGCGAGAAGCCGTGCGATGTCCTTTGGGGGAATATGACCGGAGATCACATAGTGTCCGACGGTGCCCGTGTGGCATCCGTGAAGATCCCCGGGGATCCCCAATTTCGTTGCTCTGGCGGCAAGATCGGGGTCCTCCATCATGGTCACGCTGAACCCTGCTTCGGCCATGAGCTGCTTCCACTTCTCGCAGCATGGACAGCCCGGATTCCGGTATGTCGTGACAGGCGGCCACGCCTCCGCCATGGCGAACCTTGCCGAGCAGACGGCGCTGAGGGCCCCGATCAGGACCTTGGTGACAATGCGACGGTTCATCCTGACCTCCGTAAGCGGACACCGATCCGAAGTTACTGGCACGGATGGCTCGGCACGACACCCTCACGATAGGTTGATCGGGCCTTGTTGATCATCGTCCCGGGGGGGACCAAGCTTTGCACCCGAGAGGGAGATGCACCATGCGAGTCCTATCGGCCATAGCTCTCGGCGCTTCGCTGACCCTGCCCGCCGCGGCCGCCGAGGGCGATCCGAACCGTGGCCAGCAGCTTTACCGTCGGGCATGCGTCGCGTGTCACTCGCTCAAGCCCGACATGAACATGACGGGGCCGAGCCTTGCGGGAGTGTGGAAGCGCAAGGCCGGGTCGCTCGCCAGCTTCTCGCGCTATTCGCCGGCACTCAAGGAATCACGGATCATCTGGGATGAAGGCACCCTGGATCGCTGGCTCACCAATCCAGCCGCAATGGTTCCGAAGAACCGCATGACATTTCCCGGCCTCGAGAACGCCGGCTGGCGGCAGGATCTGATCGCCCTCCTCAAGCAGAGGAGCGAGCCCGGCAAAGCGGCCGAGGCGGAAGAAGGAATGGCCGGGGCCGCCGATCCCAACCTCCGCCAATTGACCCCCAATCAGCGGGTCACCGGCATCAGCCATTGTCGCGACACCTACAAGGTGACGACGGGCGACGGGCAGACGATGGACTATTGGGAGCGCAATCTGCGCTTCAAGACCGACAGCAGCGAGAGCGGGCCGATCAAAGGTGCTCCCGCCATTGTCGGGGCCGGAATGGCCGGTGATCGGGCATCGGTGATATTTTCGGCGCCCGAGGAAATCAGCGGGTGGATCAAGCAGGGCTGCTGATCTGCGCGACTTTCCCAATTTTAATCAGGTATTTACCTAAAATTACAAGGATCGGGAACGAACGCCCGCGGCGGCAATTCCCATGACCGAGAAGGCGGCGCAAGGGGTTCGAGGCCATGGGCAGCGTCGAGACTAGCGAAATCACCTGCGAGGAAGGCGGCATTGCCGCCATTGCGATCTTCCGGAGGCTTGCGATGCTCTGCACCCCGGATTCGGCAGCGCCGCTGCCGCTGGCCATGGAGGTCCTTCTCCAGCGTCTCGGCGAGGGCGCGCCGCCGCGGGGCGAAGTGCCGCAACAGCTTGTGGAATCGCCTTGATTTTGTCACGCCGCTGACTTACCCGCCCTTCTCGAAGGGTGCTGGCGCCGCTCGCCCCGACGGCGCAATGGGAGGCCATGACGCGTGAGCGATGAGTCGCTGTTTCGCGAGGTGGACGAGGAGGTCCGCCGCGAGCAGGTCAAGAAGCTGTGGGACCGCTACGGCACTCTGCTGGTCGCGGTCAGCCTGCTGGTGATCATCGGGGTTGCCGGCTGGAAGGGGTGGCAATATTGGCAGTTGAGCCGCTCCCAGGCGGCCGCGAAGGTTTATTTCGACCAAGGGTCGGCGGCTGGCGCGCGCGACGACGAGCTTCAGGAGCTGGCGAAAAGCGGCCCGTCCGGCTATGCGCTGCTCGCTCGGTTCAGCCTGGCGGGCGAGCTGGCCAAGGCCGGCAAGCGCGACGAGGCGTTGAAAGCCTATGAGGCGATCGCCGGCGACCGCTCGGTGCCGCAGGCATTCCAGGAGGCCGCCACCATCCGCGCCGCCTATCTCCTGGCCGACACGGCAAGCGCGGCCGATCTCACGGCGCGGCTTGCCCCTCTCGACAAGCCCGACTCGGTGTGGCGCCTGCCGATCCGGGAGATCCACGCGCTCGCCGCCTGGCGCGAGGGGCGGTATGAAGACGCCTTCAAGCTCGCCAGCGAGATTGCAGCCGATCCTGCCGCGCCGCAGGGAATGCGGCAGAGGGCCCAGATCATGGCGGCGGTGCTCCAGCCGCTGATCAAGTCAAAGAAGTGAGGGGGTGATGATCAGAGTCGCCGGCGTCCTGCTTCTCGCCCTCACGGTCCTTGCCGGATGCACCGGCGCCGCCGACAGGCTGCTCGAGCCGTTCACCGGCAAGAAGGACGAGATCCTTCCCGGGACCCGCGAAAGCGTGCAGCTGAGCAACTCGCCGCTGGACAAAGCGGCGGCGGCAGCGCCCAAGGAGGCTGCGACCGATCCGGTCGCCATTCCGGCAGCCGTCAGCAATGCCAATTGGGCGCAGCCTGGCGGGGTGCCGTCCAACGTCATGCACAATCTCGATCTCGGCCTGCAGCTCAAAAAGGTGTTCGCGGTGTCGGCGGGCGCCGGCTCGTCGGGGCGCGACCGCCTGCTGTCGGGACCGATCGTGGTGGGCGGACGGGTCTACGTCCTCGACTCGGAAGCGAATGTCCGCGCCTTCAGTGCCGCCAATGGTGCCCGGATCTGGGGCCGGCCGTTGGCACCCAAGGGCAGGGACCCGGAGGGTGCGTTTGGCGGCGGTCTCGCTTCGGATGGCAACAACATCTATGTCGCAACCGCCTTCGGCGAGGTGGTGGCGCTCAATGCCGCGACCGGCAATGAGGTATGGCGCCAGAAGCTTGGCGCGCCGCTCAGGGCAGCGCCGACGGTCGCGGATGGCAAAGTCTTCGTGGTGACCGTCGCCAATGAGGTCGCGGCGCTGAACACCGGCGACGGGCAGCCGGCCTGGAAGCACCAGGGGACGGGCGAGCAGGCGTCGCTGATGGCAGTCTCAAGCCCGGCGGTCGCCGACGGGTTCGTCGTGGTGCCCTCGACCAGCGGCGAGCTGATCGCCCTCTCGGCAGGGCAGGGCATCTCGGCCTGGGACGAATCGCTTGCCGCCGCCGATCCGACGACCTCCTTGGCCAATCTCAATGATATTGCCGGCCGGCCGGTGATCGACAATGGGGTGGTGTTCGGCATCGCCCATGCCGGCCGGCTTGGCGCCTTCAAGCTCAGCGACGGCAGCGAAGTGTGGAGCCAGGAAATCGCCGGCAGCCAGACGCCATGGCTCGCCGGCGACTATGTGTTCGTGCTGTCCAACCGGGCGACGCTGGCGGCGGTGTCGAAGCGCAATGGAGCGGTGCGCTGGTCGGTCAATCTGGCAGGCGGCGGAACCTGGGCGGGACCGGTGGTCGGCGGCGGCCGGCTGCTGGTGGTCGGCTCGGCGGGGCTATTGGTGTCGGTGTCGCCGCAGACCGGCCAGTCGATGAGCACGATCAATCTCGGCGAGAAGTTCTTCATCCCGCCGGTAATCGCCAACGGGACGATCTACCTGCTCTCGGATGGCGGGACGTTGATCGCCTTGCGATAGGCAGAGGCAGTAGAGGAAGAACGCAGCTCACTGCCTATTGCCTAAAGCCCACTGCCTCTCGTTAAGTGATCCCATGTCGCCCATCGTGGTCATAGCGGGCCGACCGAATGTCGGCAAATCGACGCTGTTCAATCGGCTGGCCGGCCGGCGCCTTGCCCTTGTCGACGACACGCCGGGGGTGACCCGCGACCGCCGCGAGGCGGAGGGACGTCTCGGCGAGCTCAAGTTCCGCGTCGTCGACACCGCCGGACTCGATTTGGCACCCGCCGGAAGCCTCGCCGATCGGATGCGGCGGCAGACCGAAACGGCGATCGGCAGTGGCGATATCTGCCTCTTCGTCATCGATGCCCGTGCCGGCATCACGGCGCAGGACCGTCAATTCGCCGAGATCGCACGGCGCTCCGGCAAGCCGGTGCTGCTCATCGCCAACAAGTCGGAAGCCTCGGCCGGCGAGGCCGGGCGGCTCGAGGCTTACGAGCTGGGCCTGGGCGAGCCGATTGCGCTGTCGGCGGCGCATGGCGAGGGGCTTGATGGGCTTTACGAGGCGTTGCGTCCATTGATCGGCGCGCCCGAGGGGGAGAGCGCCGCGGCAGAGGCCGATGAAGAGATCGAGGAGCACGAGGAGGTGCCGCCGGACAGGCCGCTGCGCCTCGCCATCGTCGGGCGGCCGAACGCCGGCAAATCGACGCTGATCAACACGCTGATCGGCGCGGACCGGTTGCTCACCGGGCCCGAGGCCGGCATCACCCGCGACGCCATCGCGGTCGATTGGGAATGGCAGGGCCGCAAGGTGACTCTGTGGGATACCGCCGGCATGCGGCGACGCGCCCGGGTGGTCGACAAGCTCGAGAAGCTGTCGGTCGGCGATGCGTTGCGCGCCGTCCGCTTCGCCGAGGTGGTCGTGCTCG
>JBIOYR010000069.1:0-103001 GCA_044870245.1 Aestuariivirgaceae bacterium
TCCACATGCTGCGGCCAAATACCAGTATGTCGAGTCCCAACCGTCGTAGGTAGCAATGGAGCGACGGGCAAGCTCGACGCATTCTGAATATCGGCCTGAAAACAATAGCGCATGCGCCTCCCCGGTAAGGAAGAAGAACGCACCCGGATCAACAGGGCTTAATCGTCGCGCACGCTGAAAGCACATGATGGCTTCCTGTAAATCTCCGGCGTGACCGTAGGCAAATGCTGCATGCGAAAGCACCAAGACGTTGTTGGGGTTAAGACTGGTGGCGCGCCGCATCGCCGACAGCCCGACTTCGTATTCCCGCCCGATCATCAACAGGACAAAGCCTGCCATTCCAATCGCGTTGGCATCATCAGTCCCCGTCGCAAGAGCGGCGCGAGCAAGCCCAATGGCATTGTCTCCATCGCTCTCAGTCACAGTATTCCATCCTCGGGTGAGACGTTGCTCATAGCACCACGCGGCGAAAGCTAATGCGGGAGCGAAGCTGGCATCTAGCTCTATGGCCTGCAAAAGGAACTCGAGCGCCTGAGTGTTGTCATTCGGGTGCATCGCGTAGAGATGCGGCAATGCACGCAGATAAAGATCGTATGCGTCGAGATTCTCGGGTCTTTTTCGGCGCGAGCGTCCGATCTCTGCTTTGCGGATCTGCGGTTCTATAATGCCGATGACGCTCTCGGTAATCTTGTCCTGCAGATCGAAGACGTCCTCCTGCCCACCATCGAAACGATCCGCCCAAAGATGTGCCTGCGTACCAGCATCGATAAGCTGAGCATTGATGCGTAAACGGTTGCCCGCTTTGCGCACGCTGCCCTCAAGCACGTAGCGCACACCCAGCGCCTTCCCCACTTGGCCGATATCGACCGCCCGGCCCTTATAGACGAAGCTCGAATTGCGGGCGATTACAAAGAGCTCCTTAAACCGCGACAGTGCAGTGATGATATCCTCTACTATTCCGTCGGCGAAATACTCCTGCTCCGGGTCGCCGCTCATGTTGGTGAACGGCAGCACCGCAATGGAAGGCTTGCTGGATAGTGCTTCGGACGTTGCGATCGGCACCCGCGGCGTTCCGGAAATACGGTAGACGCGGACCGGCCCGGCGATATTCTTCAGGGTCGGGGTGCCCAAATCCTCGAAGCCGGCGCTGACCTTGTTCCTGACATAGTCGAAGACCATGCCTGAAACAAACACGCCACCCGGTTCAGCAATCCCTTCCAAACGGGCCGCGATATTGATGCTGTCACCATAGAGATCGTTACCCTCCACCATGACATCCCCAAGATTGATGCCGATACGGAGCACGATTTGACGATCGCTGGGCAAGCCGGCATTGGCGGAGGTCATCATCTCCTGCAGTTCGATGGCACACTGCACGGCGTTAACCGCACTCCCGAACTCGACGAGAGCACCATCACCGATGTCCTTGAAGATACGCCCCCTGTGTCGACCGACGAGAGGCTCCAGGACGTCGTTGCGCCATGCTCTGATGGCGGTGAGGGTCCCGGCCTCGTCCTGCCCCATGAGCCGGCTGTACCCAACCACATCCGCCGCCATTATTGCGGTGAGGCGGCGTTCGATGGGGACTCCAGACATTAGGCTTGGACGACCGCATTCAACAGAAACAGGTCCGAGATTTTATTCAAGACGGTAGGGAAGTCCATTGGAAGTCTGAAAGGTCATCAGGGATGATCCGACGATATCGGGGGGCCTTGGAACAACGTTGCTTGGGTAACGGTACCTTCCCACGACAAAGCGGGAGGTGGGGGTAGAGGGGCTACCGAAATTGCAAAGCGACTTGGAATAGGAAGGGCATCTGTCTACCGGCTTCTATCAGCTTGAAGACCGTTGTCATGGTGTTCGATTCCGAAACAAGCATCTCACCAGGCACCTACTCATCGCGGGCACCGCTGTGTCTTTAGCCAATATGGGAATAGCTTCACTCTCCGGGTTATCACCGGCTTGTGTGCAGGCCAGGAAATCAGCGGTTTCGCGGCAAATTGCTGTGGAAAATGGTGCCCAGAAGAGGACTCGAACCTCCACGCCTCGCGGCACTAGTACCTGAAACTAGCGCGTCTACCAATTCCGCCATCTGGGCAGGCGGCCTGACTTAATGGTCGAGCTCCCTGCTTGTCAACGGCTCTGCATTGCCGCTACAAACCATCTCGCTCATTGCGTCGGCAGTGTCAGGACATCGGGTGAACACCTCCGATCGGATCGTGGTCGTGATCGGCGGTTCCGGCTTTGTCGGCCGCCATGTGGTGCAGGCGCTGGCGCGCAGCGGCTATCGGATCAGGGTGGCAGTGCGCCGCCCGGACCTCGCCAATCACCTGCAGCCGCTCGGCTTCCCGGGCCAGATCATGCCGGTCCAAGCCAATCTGCGTTTTCCCGAGTCGCTCGAGCGGGCGTCGGCCAGCGCCTTCGCTGTGATCAACATGGTCGGGATCCTCTATGAGAGCGGGGCCCAGACTTTTACCGCCATCCATGTCAAGGGTGCGGGGGCGGCGGCAGGGGCGGCGCGCAACGCCGGAGCCGAGCGCTTCGTCCAAGTTTCGGCGATCGGCGCCGATCCGCAGAGCCGGTCGGCCTATGCCCGCAGCAAGGCCGAGGGCGAGCTCGCGGTGGCCGGCGCCTTTCCCGGCGCCACAATTATCCGTCCCGCCATCGTGTTCGGCCCGGAGGACAACTTCTTCAACCGCTTTGCGGCAATGGCCGTGTGGTCGCCGGCGCTGCCGCTGATCGGTGGCGGGCGCACCCGGTTCGAACCGGCCTATGCCGGCGATGTCGGCGAGGCGATGGTGCGCATCCTCGAGCGCGGCGCCACGGCCGGGCAGGTGTTCGAGCTGGGCGGGCCGGAAATCCTGACCTTTCGCCAGCTCATGGGGTTCGTGCTGCGCACAATCGGAAGGCGGCGGCTGCTGCTGCCGGTGCCTTGGTGGCTTGCCTATACGCAGGCGGCGGTGCTCGGGCTCTTGCCGAAGCCGCTCCTGACCCTCGACCAGGTTCGCATGTTGCGGCGCGATACGGTGGTGAGCGAAGCGGCTCGTCATGACCGGCGGACGCTCGAGGGCCTCGGGATCACGCCGGAGGGGATCGAGACGCTGGTTCCGGCCTATCTTTACCGCTACCGCCGGTCCGGCCAGTATGCCGAACCGCGAGCGGAGTAAAATGAGGAGACAGGGAGGTGTTCATGAGAATGTTGCTACCTGCCGTGGTGGTGGCCCTGGCGGCCGCTGGAGCCCCGGCGAACCTTGCTACGGCCGAAATGAAGAAGGTCGGCAAGGGTGAGGGACAGCTCGATATCGTAGCGTGGCCCGGTTACATCGAACGCGGCGAGACCGACAAGAAATATGACTGGGTCACCGATTTCGAAAAGAAGACGGGCTGCAAGGTCAATGTGAAGACCGCCGGCACCTCCGACGAGATGGTGGCGCTGATGAACGAGGGCGGGTTCGACCTAGTCACCGCCTCGGGCGATGCGAGCCTGCGCCTGATCGCCGGCAAACGGGTGCAGCCGATCAACATCAAGCTCATCCCGAGTTATTCGACGGTCGACGAACGGCTGCAGAAGGCGCCCTGGCACACGGTCGGCAAGGAACATTATGGTGTGCCTTATCAGTGGGGAGCCAATGTGCTTGCCTACAACACCGAGGTGTTCAAAGACGCGCCGAAAAGCTGGTCGGTGGTGTTCGAGGAACAGAATCTGCCCGACGGCAAGCCGAACAAGGGTCGGGTGCAGGCGTTCGACGGGCCGATCTACATTGCTGATGCGGCACTCTATCTCATGAAGAAGAAGCCGGAGCTCGGCATCAAGGATCCATATGAGCTGAATGAGGACCAGTACAAGGCGGCCCTCGAGCTCTTGCGGGCGCAGCGAAAGCTGGTCGGGCGCTATTGGCACGATGCCATGGTTCAGATCGACGACTTCAAGAACGAGGGCGTCGCAGCTTCGTCGTCATGGCCGTTCCAGGTCAATCTGCTCAAGGGCGAGAAGAAGCCGATTGCCTCGACCATTCCGGCGGAGGGTGCCACCGGCTGGGCCGACACCACGATGATGCATTCCGAGGCGCGCCATCCGAACTGCGCCTATCTGTGGCTCGAGCATTCGATCAACCCGAAACTGCAGGGCGATCTTGCCTCATGGTTCGGATCGGTTCCGTCGGTGCCGGCGGCGTGCAAGGGCAACGAGCTGCTCGGCACGGAGGGCTGCGTCACCAACGGCTCGGAGGACTTCGACCAGATCCAGTTCTGGCGGACGCCGGTGGCCAAATGCAAGTCGCAGAGCGCCGGCTGCGTACCCTATTACCGCTGGGTCTCGGACTACATAGCGGTCCTCGGTGGTCGGTAGCACAGGGAGGTCGTCCTGGTTCTCCTCCCCCTTGCGGGGAGGGGGCCGGGGACGGATGTGAGGCGGCGCCATGCCAGTCGCCGTGCGTTTTACCAACGTTCACCGTCATTTCGGCGCGGTGCGGGCCGTCGACGGCGTCACCCTCGATATTGCCGAGGGCGAGTTCTTCGCCATGCTCGGACCGTCGGGATCCGGCAAGACGACCTGCCTCAGGCTGATCGGCGGCTTCGAGCAGCCGGATGAAGGCGGCATCGAGATCTTCGGGCAGCATGCCGAGGGCCTGCCGCCCTATCGGCGCAACGTCAACACGGTGTTCCAGGACTATGCGCTGTTCCCCCATATGACGGTCGGGGACAATGTCGCCTATGGGCTGATGATCCGGAAGCTGCCGCGGCCGGCGCGGGAAAAACGGGCGCGCGAGGCATTGGCGCTGGTCAAGCTCAATGGTTTCGAGGGGCGCTATCCTCGCCAGCTCTCAGGCGGCCAGCGGCAGCGGGTGGCCCTTGCCCGCGCGCTCGTCAACCAGCCCAGGGTGCTGCTGCTCGACGAGCCGCTTGGCGCGCTCGACCTCAAGCTTCGCGAGGAGATGCAGGAGGAGCTGAAATCGCTGCAGCGCAAGCTCGGCATCACCTTCGTCTTCGTTACCCACGATCAGGGAGAGGCGCTTGCTATGGCCGATCGGCTGGCGATCTTCCATTCGGGGCGGATCGTCCAGATCGGCGCGCCGGCCGATGTCTATGAGCGGCCGCGCACCCGATTCGTGGCCGATTTCGTCGGCTCGGCCAATGTGCTGCCGCCGACTTACAAGGGCGAGGCCGGCGCAGCGGAAAAATGGCTGAGCCTGAGGCCCGAGAAGATCCGCGCGACCGCTCCGGAGCAGGCTGCGGCGAATGATGAGGCAAGCCTGATCGGGACGATCACCAATGTCCATTATCAGGGGGCGCTGACCCGCATCACGGTGGATGGCGACGGGCTGACGCTAAAGGCCGCGGTTCCATCCGATGGCCGGCGGTTTCAGACCGGGCAGCACATCCGGCTGTCATGGCCGGCGTCGGCGATGAATCCGATGGATGACGATCCATGAGCGCCCCGATCCTGGCACCAACCTTGGCCGAGCCGCCGGATGGCATCTTGCGACGGGTGTCGGACCATCTCTATCTCAATCCGCCGCTGCTGCTTGGGCTGTTGCTGGTGCCGCCGCTCTTGTGGATCGGCGTCGTCTATGTCGGATCGCTAATCGCGCTCCTGATGCAGAGCTTCTACTCGGTCGACGAGTTCTCCGGCATGGTAAAGCAAGAGTTCACGCTCGCGACCTATGCGGAGCTGCTGCAGCCAGCCAATGTCGACATCATCGTCCGCAGCGTGCTGATGGCCGCCGCCGTGACCGTCGCCGCGGCGTTGATTGCGTTTCCGATCGCATATTATGCGGCACGCTACGCGACGGGCGCGGTGAAGGCGCTTTACTACGTTGCGGTGATGATGCCGCTGTGGTCGAGCTATCTCGTCAAGATCTATGCCTGGAAACTGATCCTCGCCAAGGAAGGTATCATCACCTGGCTAGCCGGCAAGACGGGACTTGGGCCGGTTCTCGATTTCATACTGGCGACGCCGGTGATCGGCGGCCCGTCGCTGTCGATCAGCTTTCTCGGCATGTTCGTGGTGTTCGTCTATGTCTGGTTGCCCTATATGATCCTTCCCGTTCAGGCGGCGCTCGAGCGGGTGCCGCGCAGCATGATCGATGCTTCGGCCGATCTCGGGGCGGCACCTGGCCCAACCTTCCGCCACATCGTGCTGCCGCTGGCGATGCCCGGAATTGCGGCCGGATCGATCTTCACCTTCTCGCTGACGCTTGGCGACTACATCATCCCGCAGATCATCGGGAATTCGAGCTTCTTCATCGGACAGGCGGTCTATGCCCAGCAGGGCACTGCCGGAAACATCCCGTTGGCCGCTGCCTTCACCGTGGTTCCGATCGTGATCATGGCGGGCTATCTGTGGGGGGCAAAGCGATTGGGGGCGTTTGATGCGCTCTGATCCCGTCGAGCCGGCGCCGCTCGGCCTCAAGATCGTTGCCGCAGCCGGACTCGCTTTCCTGCATGTGCCGCTCGCCCTCATCGTGCTCTATGCCTTCACCACCGAGGAAAAGAGCTATGTCTTTCCGCCCCCCGGCCTTACCACGCGATGGTTCGCCATCGCCGCGCAGCGGACCGATATCTGGGCGGCCCTGACACTGTCGCTCCGGGTGGCGGTGGTCGCGACATTGCTGGCGCTGCTGCTTGGAACTTGCGCGGCGGCGGCGCTGGCACGGGCCCGTTTCTTCGGTCGCGAGACGATCTCTCTCTTGTTCGTGCTGCCGATCGCGCTTCCGGGGATCATCACCGGCATTGCGCTGCGCTCGGCATTCAACATATTGGATTTCGATTTTTCGTTCTGGACGATCGTGCTCGGCCACGCGACCTTCTGCATCGTGGTGGTTTATAACAACGCCGTCGCGCGATTGCGGCGAACCTCGCCGAGCCTGATCGAGGCATCGATGGATCTCGGGGCAGACGGGTTGACCACGCTGCGCCATATTCTGCTGCCGGCGCTTGGCGGAGCGCTGCTCGCCGGCGGCATGCTGGCCTTCGCGCTGTCGTTCGACGAGGTCATCGTCACGACGTTCACGGCCGGACAGCAATCGACGCTGCCAATCTGGATGCTGACCGAGCTCATCAGGCCACGGCAGCGGCCGGTGACCAATGTCGTCGCGGTGCTGGTCATCGCCATCACGCTCATACCCATTCTTGCTGCCTATTATTTGACGCGCGAGGACAACTAAATTTACCAATCGCGTTAACGCGCGATCAGGACTGCTTCGCTAAAGGTCAATCGAACAGGCGACGGGCAGGGGCCGCAATTGACCTTCTCGGAGACGATCATGACGACAGGCTACATCCGCCTGCTGCGGCGGGTGCTGTGGCGTTACCGCTGCGCAGACCGCGGCGTTACGGCCATCGAATTCGGCTTGGTGGGAGCGCCGTTCATCTGGCTGCTCTGCGTGGTGTTCGAGACCGGCCTCATGCTGTTCACAGAATATACCATCGAGAACGGCACGGTTCAGGCGGGGCGGCTGATCCGCACCGGGCAGGTGCAGAGCCAGGCGATCTCGCAAAGTCGGTTCAGGGAGCTGGTATGCGGATCATTGGCGAAGGTCCTCGACTGCGAAAGCAAGCTCCATGTCGATGTTCGCCGCTTTCCGAACTTCCAGAGCATCAGCCTCCCACCGTCCCGCAATGGCGGCCAGTTGGCGCCAGAGGTCACGACGGGAGCGCAGTTTGAGCCGGGAAATCCGCTCGACGTGGTGGTCGTGCGCGTGTTTTACGATTGGAAACTCTTCACGCCCGGCATAACGCTGCTCGCCAATCTGGCGAAAGACCGGCGCGTGCTGACCGCAGCCACTGCGTTCCGCAACGAGCCATTCCTCAACTAGCGGTTCGAGGGCTTGCGCGATGATGATCATGAGGCTGACCGATTCCGCGGCGAAGCAGACGAAGGCATTTCTCCACAATGTCATGGGTGTGGCCGGCATCGAGGCGGCGTTCATCCTACCGGTCATGCTGTTGATCTACTTCGGCCTGCTCGACCTCACCACCATGCTGTCGGCCAACCGTCGGGTGACGCAGATGGCGAGCACGCTGGCCGATCTGGTCACGCAATCGACCGGAACCACCACCAAGGCGGAGCTGGCGGGGTTCTATCGTGCCTCGACAGCCATCATGGACCCTTACTCGACAAATGATCTGACGCTTGAAATTTTCGGCTACCGTCGCAATGGCGACAACGTCGTCCTCGCTTGGCATGACAACAATGGCCGAAGTTGCGGCGCAGCTCCGATCGCGAATACCGACCTTCTGATGCAGTTGACCAGCGAGGGCAATGATGTGATCACTGCCCGCGTCTGCTACAAGGTGGCGCCGCTGACCGGCAGGATCCTGCACGATGGCAAGGTGAACCTCTCGGACCAGATAACGCTGAGGCCGCGACAATCGAGCCAGCTGAACTGCACCGATTGTTAGACGCTGCCAATTATTCCGAGACCAGCCCCCTTTTGGTCTGAGGGGCGCTTCGCACCGTTTCGAGCGGAATCTTCAGATGCGCCTGGGCCATCTTGTCGGGCATGCGGGCGATCCATTCATTGAGCGAGATGTCGTGGTAATGCGCCGCCTTGAACAGCTCGAGAAATACGGCATCCTCGCTGCCGGTATTCTCGATGCAGTGACCGGCGGCGCTTGGGACGAAACCGACATCATTGGCATTGAGGTCGACGGTCCGCGCGGTCGCCCGCGTGGTGACCACAGTCATTCGCCCCTTGCCCCTGATCCAATATTGCCATTCGCTGGCATTAGGGTGCCAATGCATCTCGCGCATCGCTCCCGGCTTGATCGTCACCATGGCGGCAGCAATCCCGGTCGACACCGGAAAGTTGCTGGAATCGACGATTCGTGCGGTGCCGCCCGGCGCTGTCAGCGTCGGCTCCATCGCCGCCATCCTGAAGGTGTATCGGCGGTCGGTTTCGAGATAGGAACCAAGGAACCGCTTGTCGTCCGCGAGTGGTCCGGGGAGGATCGCATCGAATATGTAAAGCTCCTTTTGCGGCAAGCGGTCGAAGGTGGCTCTGGTCCAACCGGTGTTCTTGCTCACCATCTCCGGTGAGGTGTGGGCCAGGAACTCAGACAGCAGGAAGGTGTCATCCTCCGAAAAATCACCCTGATCGAAGACCAAAAGGAACTCGCAGCCATCATCGGACAGACCCTGGATGGAATGCGGCAAACCGGCCGGGAAGTACCAGAGGTCGCCGGCTTCGACATCGTCGATGAACATCTTGCCGTCGGCCTGCAGCAGGCTGACGCGCGCCCTGCCGGTCAACATGATGGCCCATTCATTTGCCGTGTGCCAATGGAGCTCGCGAAAGGATCCGGGATCAAGGCGCATATTCACGCCGGCGAGATCCCTCGAGGAAGGGAGCTCGCGTTGCGTGACCTGATGAGTCCAACCCCCCTCCTGCACCCGCCGCGGGGCGAGATCGAAGGAGTACCAGAGCGGACCCGGATTGCCGCGATCGGTGAAGGGTGGCGCGTTGCTGCTGGGATTTTCCCGCAGCAGCGGCGTATTCTCCGGCCCGGGATCGCTCAGCTTGCGTTCGACATCGGGTCCTCCGGTTGGCGGGTTTTTCATCAGCAATCTCCATTTCAGCCGGACAATGCGTCCACTATAGAGGATCCTGGGTCAAATTCCCGCCTGCTGACAGCTGGTGTCATCAGCCGTCTGTCAGCATGCAGGCTCATGATTCCCCAGAACCACTCGCGGGCGCCCTCATGAACGAATCGCATTATCGTCTCGGATTGGCGCTCATCACAGCGTCAGCGGTGGCCTGGAGCACTGCCGGTCTCTTTACGCGGTTGTTGGCGCTCGAC
Organism: Aestuariivirgaceae bacterium; assembly: GCA_044870245.1. GTDB lineage: Bacteria > Pseudomonadota > Alphaproteobacteria > Rhizobiales > Aestuariivirgaceae > DATAFF01. The sequence continues at coordinate 9,802 of JBIOYR010000069.1, forward strand.
AGCTGGACCATGCTCGCTTGGAGAGGCGTGTTCGGGGCACTCGGAATTGGGGTGTTCATGCTGGTTCTGGAGGGTTGGAACGCTTGGACGAGCGCTTTGCGGATGGGTTGGCCTGGACTCTTGTTCATCATCTGCTCGACAGTCGGCATGATATTCTTCATCACATCGCTCACTCACACGACGGTCGCCCATGTCGCGGTTATCTATGCGACGATCCCATTCACCGCGGCCGCTCTCGCCTGGGTGTTCCTCGGCGAAAATCCGACGGCAAGCGCGATCATTGCGAGCATCGCAGCATTTGCAGGTGTGGCGCTGATGGTCGGCCTGTCGGTCGAGGGTACGCTGGTTGGCGACCTGCTGGCATTCGGGATGACTTTTTCAATGTCCGCGATGACTGTCATCGCGCGCTCCTTCTCCAACATTTCCGTGCTCGCCGCGGCGGCCCTGTCGGCCTTGCTGGCGGGGATCGCCTGCTGGCCGCTCGGCGCACCCTTGGCCGTGAACGGACATGAATTCCTGTTGCTCGCACTTTTCGGGTTGGTTAACTCGGCGGTCGGGCTTGGTCTCTTCACGGTCGGCGCACGATTTCTGCCGGCGATCGAGACGGCACTGATCGGCTCGCTCGATGCGCCTCTCGCCCCCATTTGGGTGTGGCTCGCTTTCGACGAGACCCCCAGCACCATCACGCTCATTGGCGCACTGATCGTCTTCACGGCGGTCGTCACTCATTTGGTCCTCAGCGCCATCAAGTCGACGCGCTAGCAGTAAAGGTCAGGCCAGGTCGATGGAACAGCCATTCGGGATGCATGAGGGAAGGGCGGTCAGCGCCTACAGTCTGAGGAACGCGCATGGGCTGGTGGCGCGTCTCACCAATTTTGGGGCACGGCTCATCGCGATGATGGTGCCGGACCGGAACGGTTCATTGGCGGATGTGGTGCTTGGCTTCGACGACCTCGCGGCCTATGCCGCAAGCAACTGCTATTTCGGTGCGACATGCGGCCGTTACGGCAATCGAATCAAGCAGGGCCGGTTCGTCCTGGGCGGTCGGTCGGTCGAGGTCAGTCGAAATGATGGGCCGAACCATCTTCATGGCGGTTTCAAGGGATTCGACAAACAGGTGTGGGATGCCGAAATCGACCAGGTTGAAAATTCCGTCACTTTCTCGCTGATATCGGAGGACGGGGATGAAGGGTTCCCGGGGCGGCTTATCGCCAGGTCGAAATACTGCCTCACCGACGACGACCGATTGATCATCACCATGACGGCGTCGACCGGACAGGAAACGGTAGTGAACCTCGTGCATCATTCCTACTGGAATCTCGCAGGTCATGATTCAGGCGACGTCCTCGATCAGGTGCTGCAGGTCAATGCGGGATTCTATACGCCGGTCGATGACGAGCTCATGCCGATCGGCGAGATCCTGTCGGTTGCCGGGACGGCGTTCGACTTCCGCGAAGAGAAGGCGATTGGCCGCGATGGCGGCAGATACGACCATAATTGGATCATTGGCGATTTCGGGCCAGGTTTGAGGCCGGTCGCCGCGCTGCATGATCCAAAATCCGGGAGAGCGATGGAGGTCAGGTCGAGCGAGCCTGGAGTCCAGATCTACACGGCCGGCTATATTGACCCTCCGGTGACCGGCAAGGGCGGTCAGCTCTATCGGCGATATTCGGGGATCACCTTCGAAACTCAGAAATTTCCTGATTCGCCGAATTTCGCGCATTTTCCTGATGCCCGGTTGCAGCCCGGCGGACTCTATGAACATCTCATGGAGATCCGATTCCTCGTCCGATGACCGTCGTCGCGGCGAATGGTCCATGTGGGAAACCTCGAGCCACGCAAGATTGTTCGTGGATTCCGAGGAGGATCGACTTCAGGAGGTGAAATCGATGAAGACGACCTGGAAACCGCATGAGAAACACGGTGAATTGACGGAACGGAGCGATCTGCCCGACAGCGTCTTTGCCTTTCCCAAACAACGCAAGGAACCGATGACGGACGCCAGCCACGTCAGAAATGCCATTGCCCGTTTCGATCAGACGATCGGCGTGTCCGACGAAGATCGCAAGCTGGCCTTTGCCAATATCAAGAAGGCAGCCGGGCATTATGGGGTCGAAATGTCGGAATCGGACTGGACCGAATTGGGCAAGCGTCCGAGCACGGGTCGAACGGCGGCCGATCGGAGGGCGTCAGCGCGAAAGGCAGCGGCGACGAGGAAGAAACGGCAGGCGCATTAGGGTTTGATCTCGGCTCCGGGGAAGGCGAGCCCAAGATCGGCACAGATCAGGGCTGCAGCATTTCGGCCGGGGCACATGGTGACACCCGAGCCGGGATGGCTGCCGGCGCCACAGAGATAGACGTTCTTCACCGTCGAACGATAACCGCTCATTTCGGGAATCGGGCGAAATGCCCCGATCTGGTACGGCACAAAGGCGCCATGCTGGTGGGTGCCGTGGACTGCGCTCGGCATCCGCCGCTCGTAGTCGAGTGGCGACTGGACGGAACGGGCAACGATGTTCCGGCGCAGCCCGGGCAGGAAGCCGTCGTCCAGCCATTCGAGCACGTTGTCGGCATAGGCGTCCTTGATCACATCCCAGTCGGTGCCGGCGATCCGCCCCGACGCATCGCCGGCAATCCGGTAAGGGACGAAGTGAACGATGAATTTCATCAGCGCTTTGCCGGCAGGCGACCGACTCGAATCGACCGCCGACTCATTGATGATACCGACCATGGGATGGACTGGCAGCCGACCGGCACGAATGTCGACGAAGCTTTGGGCGAGAAGATCCATGGAAGCTTCCGAAGCATGGAGGTAACCGGCCTTGGCAACTTCACTGCCGGCGCGGTAGGCGACTGGCTTGTCAAGTGCGGCATAGATTCCGAAAAAGGAGGGTCCCCATTCGTAGTCGCGAATTTGCTTGGCAACCGATTGCCCCACCACAGCCTCGCCAAGGAGGTCGAGAGCGAGGTGCCGAGGGTCAGTGTTGACGGCGATCAGGTCACGGACGCGGATCGTTTCGCCGGTTCGCAGATGAACAGCGCTGGCGCGATCGCGATTCAGCTCGATCGCGGTGACCTCGGCATTCAATCGGACCTCGCCTCCATGCTTGGCAAGAACCGCGGCAAGAGCCAGGGACACCCGGTGCATCCCGCCTTGGACAATGCTGACGCCGACATCCTGCACAGCCGACATGAACAGCCAGGCGAAGTTGGCCCCCAGCGGATCATCCGGTGCAAGCCCGGCATGAAGCCCGGCCGAGGCGAAGAACAAGCGCATTTCAGGTGATTCAAACGTCGCATCGACCCATGAACGGGCGTTCTGAATCTCCAAACGATACTGTTCGGCGCCGTCCGGTCGGCTGAGCATGGTGGCGAGGCTTGTCGGAGCATTGTTCAATGCGGCGACGATGTCAGGCTTGGCGCCAAGAAATCGCCGATAGCAGGCGCGCCAGGCGTCGGCATCGCGGCGTGAGAACTGCGCCATGCTGGAGCAGGTTGCCTCGATGTCCCGTCCGATGGTGAAGGAGCGGCCATCCGGGAAGATCTGCGCCCAGTTCGGATCGGGCGTGATCAGCGTGAGACCGTGCTCGGCAAGACCGAGCTCGGCAGGTGCCGGCGAGAGCTTGGCCACCAGATAACCGCTTGCATGCACATCAGACAGGTGGCCGGGGGCGGCCAGCTCCTCCGAGATCGTCATGCCGCCGACCGCGTCGCCGCGTTCCAGAACAAGCGTCCGCAGGCCGGCCTTGGCAAGATAGCAGGCACAGATCAAGCCGTTGTGGCCTGCTCCAATGACAACGGCGTCGAATTCGGGCATGGGCTAGCGCCTCGGTGGATCTGCACTCTCGAGGAAGCTCTTATCATAGGCCCGGTCGATATCGACCGGCTTGTTCAGCACGCCCTGCTCGGCGAGCACTCTCGCGGTCTCCTTCCATTGTTCGCCGGTCATCCAGCCGATGCCATGCTCTCTTGTCTGACTGCTCAGGAAGGTGTGCTTGAGATCGGCTTCGAGCTGCTTGACAAGAACATCCTTGGGCGGTGCATCGACATTGGCTCGGATGATGCTGTCGGCGGCTGCTTCAGGATTGCTGATCACATCGGCGAATGCCTTCACATAGGCTTTGACAAATCGTTGGACGAGATCGGCCCGCTCCGCAATCATCCGTTCACTGGTGAACAAGCCGGAGCCGAGAACCGTGTAGCCGAAATCCGATCCAAGCAGGATCGACAGGGAGCCGCTGCCACCCGATCTTGCCTCCAGCACCGGAACCTCGGCATCGATGTACCCCGGCACCGCATCGACCTTTCCGGAGAGCAGGTCATCCTCGTATGGTGGTGTCACCGGCGTCTGCTTGATGTCCGCAAGGCTCATCCCGTTGGCATCCAGAAAGGCCTTGAGGAACACATAGGTCGATCCGGCAGCCTGGACGCCAATGCTGAGGCCTTGCAGATCCTTCGGGCTATCGAGGATCTTTCGCCTGGCGAGCGCGATCATGGCGAGCGGGCTCTTTTGATTGACCGCAAGGAGCGCAACCGCGGGGACGCCCTGCTCACGCGACACCACAAGAGTGGGCAAGTCGGCAAAACCGAAATCGGCACTTCCGGCTCCGACAAGGGCAAGGGCGTCGGAGGAACTTGTTCCCGTTCTGACAGCAGCGACCTCGATACCCTGCTCCTTGAAGTAACTTTTTTGGTCGGCGACGAAAACCATCGCGTGACTGCCACGTATCAGCCAGTCCAGCTGCACGGTGACCCGATCGGCGGCATGCGCTCCGTTGCCGAGAAGGCCAAGCAGGCCTGCAACGAAAAGTGAGGTTCTCAACTTCCGGTCCTCTTCATTTGATCGATGACGCCAAGGGACATGCGCAGTTATTCTATCAAGGTCACATCGATGGATTCGAAGACTATGGACCATGCCGTCAAGGCATTGAAGAGCGACTCGCCAGGACGTGATCGGTTGTTGCAGCTAAACAACGACAATGCGCGCGAGACGTCGCATCTGACGGCCGAAAAGTTCGCCGTCATGATCGAGACGGCGCGCGTCGCGACCGTGATCGAGCCTGCACTCGCGTTCATGCTCGCCTTCGACCAGGATGACGATTATGACGGCAGGCATTTCCAGTGGTTCCGGCAGCATCTCGATCGATTTTTGTATATCGACCGAGTGATCGTCTCAACGACGCACAGACGGCACGGCTTGGGCCGGTTGCTCTACGAGGATCTGATCATGCGGGCAGGGCGGTTGGATTGCCGGTTGATCGCCTGCGAAGTGAATTTCCGACCGCCCAATCCGGTATCGGATGCCTTTCATGCCCGATTCGGGTTCGTCGAGATCGGCCGAGCCATCATTGACAATGGAGAGAAGGGTGTCCGCTATCTGATCAGGCGTGAACGGTAAATACCGACAAATTTCATCAGTGTACGATATTTTCGGTAACCATTGTCGAGTATCCTCCTCGCGTGCTGCTTGTCTCTGGGAAGGCGATCTCAATGAACCGGTCCTTTTGGGCGCTCTGCTTCAGCGCCCTCGCGATCTCTTGTGTCATTGCCGCGGCGCCGATGGTCTCGGCGCAAACAACCGGCGCGTTCGATCCTTCGCGGCGAAGCGTGCTGCGCGAGCCCGTCACCCTCTCGAGCAAGGATGGCCTGCTGGAGGTCGAGCTCACGGCGCATCAGGGCGAGGTCGCCCTCGACACGGTCGCCAAGCCGGTCCAGAACTTCCTCGTCTTCGCCTACAGGCTGGTCCATGGCACAGCCTCGAACGGCAAGCTGGAAGGCGACAATCTCTATCCGGCGCCAACCCTCAAGGTCGATCCGGGCGAGAGGCTGGTCATACGCCTCGGCAACGGGCTCACCGCGCTAACCATCAAGGATTTATTCGACCCGATATATATCAAGAAGGGCGAAGAGGTTCCGCTTTATCCCGCGCAGCTGACCTCGGCACCGCTCAATCTTCACGTCCATGGTGTCCATGTCAGTCCCAAAGGCAATGCCGACAATGTGTTGCTTCACATCGCGCCGGGGATGGCGAACACCTATGTCTACGATATTCCCAAGAACATGCCGCAAGGAGCCTATTGGTATCACAGCCATCTTCACACGGTGACGACTGCCCAGACCTACCTCGGCTTGGCCGGTCTCCTGGCAATCGGGCGCACCGACGGCAACATCCCGCTGGTCACTGCGAATCGGATTCCGATCCGGAACATGATGCTGCAGTACAATTACGTGTTCGATCGCAAGGGCGGGCTCGCGCAGCTGAACAGTCCCAACTGGTCGATGTGGGTCAGCACACTCAAGGGACCTAAGGGCGGTGAGCTCGCCGATGGGAAGTACAGCCCGTCGCTGGCGCCGATCAATTTTGCCGAGTCAAAGATCGGCGAGCGGGCCGCGACGGTGTGGTATTCGGGGCCGCTGTCGATCCAGAATTACCGCGGCCTGTTTCAGTTCATTCCCAGCAATCTGCAGCAATTCACGCCGCATGACGGCAAGGCCGAGAACAGCGTGGCGGCCGATCCGTCGCTGCCGGACTATCTGCGCGACATTCAGTTCACAGTGAACGGTCAGTTCCAGCCGGTGATCAAGAGCAAGCCCGGACAGACCGAAATCTGGGTGCTGGCGAATATCAGCGACATGGCCTACATGAACGTGCAGCTCACCGAGACCGCGACCGGACGACACCCCCAGATCGCCATCATAGGCCAGGACGGCAATCCTTATCCTGCGGTGCACTATCCGGTCACCGATAACGGGACGCGGTTGCTGATTCCACCGGCAAGCCGTTTTGCCATTGCGGTGACGATGCCGGCAAAGGGGGACCTCATTCTCGAGATACCGCCACGCGGCGGCGGCGCGAAGACGATGATCGCGCCAGGAGTGCTCTACACCAACAATGGTAGCGAAACTCCGCCCGGCGTGCTCGGCAGCCTGAGCGTCCTTCCCTCGGCAGTGAGCTATGTGGATGGTTTCTTCGCCTTTCCGACGCAGGTCCTCGCCCGGGCGATATCGGAAGGCGGCAAGGGAAGGACGACCATCTTCAAGGAGGGTCAGGCACTCAACGCCTATGACTCCTTTGTCGATGTCTCCAAGGTCGAGCCCGACGTCAAGCGGGAACTGTTGATCTCAGGTGGGTTCCTCAACGACCTGGCAAGCCCGTCCGACCCGAAATCCTTCGTCTATGCGTTCGAGAACATCGGCTTCCCGAATGCGCCGGTGTTCCAGCCGCGGCTTGGCTCGGTTGAAGAATGGACCTTCGTCAACAAGAACAATGACGAGCATCCGATCCATGTCCATGTCAACGATTTCCAAACCGTTGCGTATGACGACCCGACAGTCGGGCTCACGACGGGGCCCGAAATGTGGGGCGAGGACAATGCCAATGTTCCGGCGCCGACATTGGGGCCGGAAGAAAGCGTCGTCCAGCCGGGCCGGCTGTCGATACGCACCAAGTTCGAGGACTATACCGGCCTCTTCGTGATGCACTGCCATCGGTTGAATCACGAGGACAATGGCCTGATGATGCTGGTCAATGTCATTCCGGCCGCATCGACATATGCGGTGGTGATTCCCGGCGCGACAGGCAAGAGCTCAGAGGTGAAAATCTATGATGCGGCCGGCGATCGGCTGGTTGGCACAGTGACGCCATTCCCCGGCTATGAAGGCGTTCCAACAGTGACGATGGGCGATGTCGATGCCGACAATGTCCTCGACCTCGTGGTCGGCGCCGGCAAAAATCATGCCCCGGAGGTCGTCGTCTATTCGGGCAAGGAAGACAAGGGCAAGGCTCCATTCACCATCGAGCTTGCGCGTTTCATGGCCTTCGCACCTGATGCGCGTGGCGGCGTCAGCGTGGCTTCAGCACAGATCGACGGCAGCGTCGCTGACAATATCATCGTCGGCTCCGGTTCCGGAGTCCTCGACGAAGTTCGAATCTACCGACTGCCGGCGAAGCGGGGAACAGCACCGGATCTCTTCGCGTCGTTCAATCCTTACGACGATGACCAGTCAGGGGTGACCGTCAGCGCCGGCTTCGTCGACTTCGCTACCGGACGCAGCAGCATCGTGACAGCGGCGGGCCCGGGCGGCCCAGGAATGGTGAAGGTCTTCAATTTCTCGCTGATGCAGCCCGTCAAGGCACAAGACCAGCAGAGCAGTCCACCGAAGCCAGCGACCACGGCGAGCTTTACACCATTCGGCGAGACGTATCGCGGCGGCGTGTCGCTCGCCACCGGCTGGCTTGCCGCATCGCTGGGCGGCGCGGAGCGGATCGTCGTCGGCCAACTTTCCGAGGGCGGAAAAGTCAAGGTCTATTCGAGCGGCTCGCGGCTGGATGGCGGACCGCCGATGTATCTCCACAGTGCGATGGAACATCAGCACGTCGAATTCGCCGAGGTTGCCAGCTTCGACCCATTCGAAGGCGATGGCGGTGTCAGCGTCGCAACGACGAGCACAACCACCGGGGCAGATCTGCTGGTGGGCGGCGTGACGACATCGGACAAGACGGCGCGAGTGGTCAAATACCGGGTGGTCCGACCCAACGACCAGGCAAGCAAGCTCGAGGCCGAGAAGATGAACGAGGTCGTCTCGACAGCGGCAAGCGCGCTGCCGGTGCTTGGGGGAGACTGATCGGGTGATCGCTCAATCCGGGCAGGCGGCGCCGGTCTTCACCCAGGCTTCGACCAGCGCGCCTGCTTCCTTCTGGGTTCCGGGTGCCGGCTCTCGGCCGAAGCCCGGCGCCCAGGCCCAGCCGACGAGCGTGTCATCGCCGATGTGATGCACGAGATCGGCGGCAGAGCGGCCGCCATTGCGCGCCGGGTCCTTGATCTGGACGCAGATATCGTGAAGCGATTTGCCATACCAGCCCATCTCGAATGGGGCAAGATGCCATTCCGGATGGCCCGGGACCCTGCCGGGATCAAAATTGGCGCTCTGGTGACAGATCGGGCAACGTAGGCTGTCGAGACCGAAGCCGTCGGGACCGCGCGCGACAGGGGGCTGGTGCAGTCGGCCATGCTCGCCCTGTCTCGGCCGATCTCCGACCGGATGGCAGTTCAAGCAGCGCGGGTGGGTTAGAACCTTTCCCAGCTCGGTGAACAGTGCCTGCGAGCGCTGGTTCTCATCGACGATGGTCGCGAAGCTCTCCAGCGATCGCAAACCGTTCGATGGCGATTGCTCTGCCGCATAGGCGACGAGCGGGCCTGCCAGGACCAGCAATGCCGCGGGCATGAGGTAGCGGCGTCTTTCACTGAACATCGGCGCGGCTCATGGGGCGAGATAGCGTTTGGAATCGGCGAGAATCACATCGCGCACCGCCTCATGGTAGCGGATGTATCCGGTGCAGCGGCAGAGATGCCCGTCGAGCGCCTCGGTTATCGTCGCCTCGAGCTGGTCTCGCGGCACCGGCTTGCGTGCCAGGCGCTCCAGCAGAACCTGCGATTCATTGAGGAAGCCGGCGGTGCAATAGCCGCATTGGAAGGCGAAGTGACTGACGAACGCCTTCTGCAGGGGAGTGAGCTCGCCATCCTTGGCGTGGCCTTCGACCGTGCGGATCGACTTGCCGTTGAATCCGACCGCCGGGATGATGCAGGTGGGGCTCGTATCGCTCGTCCCATTGGGATCGTCGACGATCACGGCGCAGCTCAGACACTGGGCAGCACCGCAGCCGAATTTGGTGCCTGTCATACCGAGGCGCTCGCGCAGAAAGTCGTTCATTGTCAGGTCATCGCGGACGTCCATCGGACCATAGGCGCGACCGTTGATGGTGAGGGCAAGTGTCGTCACGCGAGCGCTCCCTTGAGCATGGCTGGGGTGATCGGCAAAGACTGGAATCGACGCCCGGTGGCGTCGTAGATGGCGTTGAGCAGCGCCGGCACGACCGGAATCATCACCAACTCGGCCATGCCCTTCGGGCCCTCGCGCGGCGAGATGGGCGGCAGCACCTCGATATCGAGATCATGAAGAGGCAGGTCGGAGGCGCGGGCGATGAGATAGTCGCCGAGGTTCCACTGGCCGTTTCCAGGACCGTCTTCATAGGGGGGCAGGTTCTCGAGAAGGGCATAACCGACCCCCATGGCGAAGCCGCCCTGCGTCTGGCCGATCACCACTTGCGGCACGAGCATCTCACCGCATTCCAGCACGCTATAGGCCTTGGCGATCCGAAGGGCGCCGGTAGCACGCTCGATCTCGACACGCAGGACCGTGCCGCACAGCGCGGTGAAGGCACTGCCGATCCGGTTGTAGTTGGTCGGCGGAAAAGCCACAGCGCTGCGATCGAGCCGATTGAACGGGCCGGCGCCATTGCGGACGGCCAGCGAATCGATGTCGGCGGTCCAGTCCTCGCCGCCAAGGCTGAAGGTCGCTTGCGACCAGGCCCATCGCGAAAAGGCGTGCGTCATGGCGCCGGTGACGCCGTTCTGAGCATGAGCCTTTGCGGCAACCACCGACAAAGGCAGTGGTGGGAGCCCCGACAGGAGAATGTGCTCGTCCTGCCAGAAGGCCTCGTACCATTGCTTCGTGCGGGGATCGCTCGGGGCAATCCCCCACAGCGCGAGGGCGGCCGGCCAGAGGCCGAAACGAAACACCACCCGCGCCGCCTCGGTCACAGCCTGGGTGCCGACATGGGCGCCGCTCGAGGCGGCAGTCGCCGAGCTGATCGCCGGCACCCAGCGCGGATTCTTGGCGGCTTCGTCCTGAGCGGCCTGTGCCATCGAATAGGGATCACCCGAGCTCACCAGCTCGAGCGCATCGAACACATCGACCGCAGCAACCCTGACTTCATCGGCAATGCCACCGAGAAAGCCGGCGGCGCGATTGGCGAGAGCCGTTCCAATGCCGTTGCCCATCTCGACGCAATCGGCATGGATCTGGATATGACCATCGGGATCGATCATGACCATCCCGAGAGAACTGTCGGCGCCGGTGCCATAGTCCTTGGTCACGCAGGCAACGCCAGTGCCGACGACGTATCCTTCGCGGGCTTGCGTCTTGGCCTCGCGGCGATCCTTCCAGATCGGGTGCATCTCCAGCTTGTCGAGAATCTCCGGCGTGCGAATCGAGACTGTGTAGGCGTTTCCGGTCATGGTTCGCCCGCCGGTCTGGAGCGCGTTGCGCCGGCGGAATTCGATGGGATCGAGCGGCAAGGCCGTGGCCACTTCATCGATCAGCGTTTCCAGCGCCGTCATGGTCTGCAACGTGCCGTAGCCGCGCATCGAGCCGGCGGTCACGCCACGCGAGTGCAGTGCCACGGTGGTGACGTCGGCCTTCGGAACGTCGTAGATGCCGATCGCCCCGGTGGCGCCGACAACCGCCACGCTTCCCGAATAGTTGGCGAGACCGCCTCCGTCGAGGACATGGTCGGCAGCGAAGGCGACGATCCTGCCTGTTTCCCGATCGACGCCGATCTGGCTATGGATCTTGAATGCGTGTCGCTTGATGCCACCCTGAAATTGCTGATAGCGGTCATGCGCCAGGCGAACCGGTCGCCCGGGCAGGAACAGCGCCGCCAGGGCGACGTAGAGGGGAAAGGGCGTGTGATCGCGACCTCCGAAGCCGCCGCCAACATAGGCGAAATGCGCCTTGATCTCCGAAGGTTTGAACCCTGTTTTGGCTTCGCCGAGCAGATGGGCGATAGCGCCGGCTGCTTCGAAAGGCGACTGGACTCCGAGCACCAGCTCGAGTTTGCGACTGTCGCCGTCATACCAGGCAAGTCCGCTTTCGGGCTCGAGGAACAGCGGGTCGATCGACTGAGTCTCGAAATCCCGTTCGAGCACCAGCACCGCCGGGTCGTTGGTCGCGAGCTGCTTTCGGACCTCCTCGCCATAGGTCGCACCCTTGGCATAGGATGCACCCTTGGCAAGCGGCAGGGGCTTCCAGATCGGCCGTCCCGAGCTCTCGAAATAACCAGGACTGACCCATCCTTCATCGAGAGGCGAGTAGACGTCCGGCGATTCAGGTGCCGGGCCGGCAATGCGGGTGAAGCGCCAGGCTCCATAATTGGGCAGCGGCACTGGTCCGGTCTCGGCTCCGAACTTGAAGAAATTCCTGTTGCGCAGCACGAGGCGCGCTCTGTCGAATGCGTCGAAGGTCTCGAACAGCAGAAGCGCTACGGGTTGACCAAGATAGATCGGCGTCTCGCCGGCGGAGCAGAAAAGGTCGCCTGAGTAGAAGCCGGGCACACGAATGTTGATACGGGCGAGATCGTCGGCGGTAACGATAACCGTCGGCTTTGCCTCATCGGTGATGAGGCCGAGATTGAGACCCTCGTAGATGTGCGAGGCATCCGGCGCCCGCACCAGCAACGCATGTGAGGTGCTTGTCGGCCAACCAGGAAGATCTGTTGCCCGAAAGTCGGAGGCATAGAGCTTCGCGCCAGTGACCTTGGCGATGCCATCGATGCGGCCCGTGACGGCGCCGGCGATGCCTGGGCGCCGCCCCGGCAGTGTCTCGCGAGCGGCAAAATCGGGGACATCGGCGGCGGCGAAGCGGGACAGGCCTACCGCGATGCCGCTTGTCGTGACCCACTGCACGAATTCGCGTCGCGATAATCGCATGAAGTCTCTCAGCCCCGTGCCCGTCGCCTGGCGGCACGCATCGAGAGCGTCATCAATCGATCGCGCTTGAGATAGGCCGCCGTCATCGTTCGGCAGCTTACGACGATTTGGTTCTCAATACGTCAATGTGGGACAGCGGTTTTTGTGGTTAAGCTTAAGAAGGCAGTAGGCAGCAGGCAGTAATAGGGAAGTGCACCGATCTTCTGCCTAATGCCTATCGCCTGATCCCTAGGCTCGGCGGGCCAGGCGCATGACCTTCAGAGCATAGTTGCGGGCAGCAGCTGGCAGGCGCCTGGCATGGATTCCGGCATTGTGAAAGGCGACGGAACCGCGGCGCAGCGCCATGGCGAGATGCTTCATTCCCATGTCGAGGCCCGCGCCACACGATCTGAGCCTACTGGTCGGGCCGCGGTAACCAATGCCGCGGGCCGTTGCCGGCTTGATCTGGAGCGGGCCGAGCTCGCCGGCACGGCCGCGCGCATCGCAGCGTCCGCCGCTCTCCATGCGAATGACGGCACGCGCGACGGCAAGTGGAACACCATAGCGCTTTGCCGAGGTGGCGACTTGACCGTCGGTCACATAGCGCGCTGCGGCTGGCGTGATGAGGGTGCAAAGCAAAGCGATTGCGACGAGCAACTGACGCATTTCGGCTCTCCTGATTTTGGACGCGCCGACTGGTTCCAAGGAGTCGCTCTTACGCGGCGGACGCAGCAGCGCCCCTCATCGCGACAAGCGAGTCGCAAGGTTCAGAAATGTCGGCTTTCGGGATTTAGATTGCGGACTACCGGGCTGCGGTCAGTGCCGTGGGACGTTGACCAGAAAGAGCTGCTTGCCCAAGAATGATGATCTGTCGACGCAGAAAGCGTGTCGTGCCTCTATCCCCATTGAAATCTTCATGACTCTCCTGACTGCCCCTTTTGGATCCACCGTGATCCCCGCGAGGACGGCGCTGAATGCCCGGCCAATCGGGCGAGACGTTGCAAGCGAGATGGTCATTTCTGGACCGAACGCGCCATGCGGTCGCGCCTCCGCAACGTCACTCTCTCCTAGGGAGAATCACCGATTCCCTGTGTGTTTCCAGACCACCCTCTCGAGCAGCGGAACATAGTCGCGGAAGCTCCTCGTCTTCATTCCTGGCACCTTGCCCTTCTCGTCCCATAGACGAATTCTCACGGCTTCCTCATGGAACGGGTTGGTGCGGAACTGCGAAACTTCCCGGTCGCTCATCCGCCCACCTTGGAGCGCCAGCGTATGCACCGAGGCGGGCGAGAGCTTGCTGAAATAGCTGCTGTCAGTGGCACAGAGATAGCGCTTGGCGGCAACGTGGAGCCGCACGCATTCGGTGACGACCGGCGGGAAGAACGGCTCGAGGACATCGGCGCCCGCATCGTCATGATGCCTGTCCTCGTGATCGTCGGGCGTGTAGGTTCCGAACTCGCTGGTGAAGTGGCCGATGTCGTGCAGCAGGGCAGCCACGACAAGTTCATCCGGTGCCCCTTCCTGCTCGGCGAACCAGGCTCCTTGCAGCATGTGCTCGGACAAGGTCACCGGCTCGCCGAGATATTCCTCAGCGCCCCGGCGTTCAAATATATCGGCGATGAATGGAACGATCGTCTTGGCGTCGAGCTCAGGTTTCATCGCTTCTCTCGCTGCTCTTCATCAATCGCTTCCAAAGTCGAAAGCAGCCCGTCCTTGTCGGCGTAGCAACCTTGGAGCCAACGGAATCCGCTTCCAAAAAATGCCTTTCGCGCATGGAGGACCCGGGTGTTGTCGACGATGAACAGCTCGCCTGGCGAAAGCTTGAACGTCACGTCGAATCGCGGGTCCTGGACGAGCTCGGCGAAGCGTCGGTAGGCGCGGTAATATTCCGGCACGTCTGCGAACGGGACATCGACAAGCGGTGCAGTGGAGCGATTGTTGAAGCGAATTGCGATCAGCTCGCCATCCGGAGCTAGCTCGATCATCGGCCGCTTGGACCTGAGGCGAACACCAGTCGAGCCGGCGTATTCGAAGCGGGCCCGGTAGGTGCTCAGCAGGCGAAACCATTCGGCATTCTCGCGCTGCAGCTCACCGGCAACAGCGAAGCCGTCAACGACGGTCGACTCGCCGCCGGTGACCGAATTCTCGAGGCAGGCAAGCAGCTGCAGGGTGGGGACAGGGTCGCGATACGGGTTGTCCGTATGGGCCTGGAGCCCGAGATTGGTGTAGGCGAGGTTGCTGGGGTTGACCTCGGCGCGGACGTCGAACCAGCGGCCATAATTGGTCTCACGGACATAGCCGAACAGCTCGGCAACGCGACAAAGGCTGCCCGAACCTCGAGGAATTTCGGTCATCACGGCGACGCCGTAGCGGCGAACCTGCTCGAGCCAGCGCCCAAGCGCTTGGCGATCGCTGGCGACGGTGGTGAAGGATGCGCTGGGCAGGACCGGAAGATCGCCGCTATGCCAGCGCGTGATCTCGGGAGGCGTCCAGCCCTGCCGGGATTCCCCGGTCCGATCGTAGATCCGGGCGCGCAGCCATTCGGCAGGAAAGGCGACCGTCTTCTGTTCCGGGAGGAAACTGAGCGAGAGATCTCCCTCGGCTGTAAGCTGCACGGCTTTCACCGAGGTTTCGGGCGGCAGGTCGAGAATGGTGATGAGGCGCTGGCCATTGGCAGCGCTTCGGGTCTTGTCGTCCAGGGCATTGTCGCGAAGCCAGAGGGCATGGAATCGCGCGGTGGTGCCGTCGTTCCAGCCGAGCTCGACAATGGCACCGTCATCGCTGGTCCGAGCCGATTGCAATCCCATTCTGCCACTCCTTCGCGATGGCACGGCCTGGAACTGCCGCGCACGACTGGCAGGATAGTAGGTTTTCATGGCTGTCGTGATAAGCGAGAAAATCTGTAGATTTGTCGGTGCCTGTGCTCCGCCGGTGACACGGCGCAATGGCGATGTGACTCAGATCAAGCCCACGAATGTCTCTTGCCGCGGCGCGCCTGCGCGAGCAGCGAAAGGACCATATTCCTGCTCATCATCATCCCAGAAAGACCGGGGACCGCACATCATCGCGAGGCACCAATTGTCCCACCTGTCAGTCTGGGTCGCGGTCGATCGGCTGAACAAGCGAAGCTCGTCGGGGAACGCAAAAAGCGTCAATTGTGTCATCACGTTCACCGGACCAAAGTCGATCACTCCCCGCGAAGCGACTTTAGCCTAAGGCGGTCTCGCGACAAGCCGTCATCAGCGCGTCATAATCGCTCAGTCTTCAGAAACCCCATCCCCAATAATACCCAGGATACCGAGGCGGGTATGCGCTCCAAGGGTCGCGCGGATATCTCGAATATCTCGGATATCTCGGATATCTCGGATAGGTCCTGTAGGAGCTAGGTCTGTCAGCCGTGTCGAAGGAACCCCTGCTCGTGGTGACGCGGATGGTCACATTTCCCAGTCCTTCGTCTTGGACCAGCTGATAGAATTCCGCCGCTTGGGCGGGATGCAGCCGCACGCAGCCGTGTGAGACTGCACGACCCAACCTGCGGACCTCCATTGTCCCGTGGATGGCCACATCGCCATTGAAGAAGACGCTCCATGGCATCGGCGCACTTTCATATTTGCTCGATGCATGATCGGCATCGAGAAAGGTCGGATGAAAGGTTCCGCTCGGCGTCGCATAACCTGGACGACCTGTCGAAACCTTCCAAACCCACAGTTGCTCCCCGTCCTTCGACACGGTGACTGTCTGGGTACGCTTGTCGATCACCGCCAGGACCTTTCCGAACGCTGGCGTGATCATCAGAAGCATTGCCGCCGCCGCTGCAAACTCTCTACGCATCTGAGATTCCCCTCAACTGACTGATTGTACTTTAGCAGGGGAGATGCGGCGGTGCGATGGTCTCATTTGGCGCGGGCGAGGGACAGTCGGCCACGCCCATGGGGAAGCGTTAGGTCGACAGCGGGGCCCAATGGGACAATGCCTGTCGGATTGATCGTGCGGTGACTGCCGTAATAGTGTCCCTTGATGTGGCGCATATCGACTGTCTCGGCGATACCCGGCATCTGATAGAGGTCGCGCAGATAACCTGACAGGTTTGGATAGTCGGCAATTCGGCGAAGGTTGCACTTGAAATGACCGAAATAGACCGGATCGAACCGCAACAGCGTCGTGAACAGCCGCCAATCTGCCTCGGTCAGGCGGTCTCCCATCAGGTAGCGATGCGTGACGAGATGTGCCTCGACGGCATCAAGTGTTGCGAATAGCTCGACGAAGGCTGCCTCATATGCCTCCTGCGTGGTCGCGAATCCTGCCTTGTAAACGCCATTGTTCACAGTGTGGTAGATGCGGGCGTTCCAGGCGTCGATGCCCGACCGCAATTCCTTTGGATAGTAGTCGCCGGGCGCCGCACCACAGGTCTCGAAGACCGAATTGAACATGCGGATGATTTCGGAGGACTCGTTGTTCACGATCGTGTCGCCCACCTTGTCCCAAAGGACCGGCACGGTAACCCTGCCGGTATAGCGTGGCTCGGCCTTGGTGTAGACCTCATGCAAGAAGCGGGCGCCGTGAACCGGGTCCGCCACGACGCCCGGGCCATCGGCGAACGTCCAGCCGTTGTCGAGCATGAGCCAATGCACGATCGAGACGCTGATCATGCTCTCGAGTCCTTTGAGCTTGCGGAAAACAAGCGTCCGGTGCGCCCAAGGGCAGGCGAGCGACACGTAGAGATGATAGCGGTCTCGCTCCGCCCGGAAGCCGCCTACACCACTCTCTCCGGGAGAACCGTCCGGCGTGATCCAGTTTCGAAAGCTGGTATCCTTGCGAACGAAGCGCCCACCCGTGCTCTTGGTGTCGTACCACTCGTCGCGCCAGGCACCGTCAACAAGCAATCCCATCGTGCTATCCGATCTCGATGCGTCAGAGTTGGTCGATCCAGTCTTTGGTGAGCGACAAGTCAGCTTGGGTCAGGACATGACCCGCCGGCAGCACGCGATGTTGGACGGTCGCGCCGGCTTCCGTCAGCAGCGAGGCCAAGCGTCTTGCATTTTCCAACGGCACGATGGGGTCTGAAGCTCCCGAGAGCATCAGCACCGGCTTGCGGGTGAGATCGACGCTCGACGGGTTCTGGAGCGGCACCATCGCCCGGAGCAACGCAGCGCCGGCAAGGGCATCGGGCCGGAGCTGCAGAACCGCTGCGGCGATATTGGCTCCGTTCGAGAATCCGACAGCAATGGGTGCCGTGAGCTTGTAGGACTCCTGCGCCTCGGCGATGAAGTCGGCGAGCTCATTGGCACGGCGACGAACGTCGGTCTCATCGAACACGCCTTCGGCGAGGCGGCGGAAGAAGCGCGGCATCCCGCCCTCCAGCACCTTCCCCCTCGGAGAGAGCAGAGCGGAGCCGGGGGCTACCAACCGGCCGAGTGGCAGCAGATCGTCCTCGTTGCCGCCGGTTCCATGCAGCAGCAAAAGCGGTCGCCGCCCCGGTTCGGCCGCCGGTGTCAAACGGTGGATGAAGGAGAGTTCGCTCGTGGTGCTCATGTGCTTACGCGGCAGCAGCGGGAGCGCCGGCGGCAGTCAAGTCTCTCAGATAGCGCTCCATCAGCGGCGATGACCCGAATCTGCGATAGAGGCGCTCGCCGGCAAGCGAGAAGCGCGGCTCCACTTCGACCAGCTCCGTCATTGCGCTTCGCGCCTCGTCGGTGCGGCCGAGCCGCATCAGCGCTGCAACCCGAAGCTTCAGGCAGTTCGCTTCCCTTGGTGCGATCAACAAGCACTCCGCCAGTACCTTCTCGGCCTCGGAAATTCGGTCGGTGGCGTACAGCGCCTGACCATGCACATAGTAGTAATAGGCCGGTGTCATGGGATGCAGCCGGCGGGCACGTTCGGCGTTGGCCAGAGCCTGCTGATAAGAGCCGAAGCGAACCTGTGCTTTCGCCAGCGATACCAAGCTGTCGGGATCGCTGGGCGTGAGCTCGACCGCACGTTCCCCTGCCGTCAGGCTGGCATCGTAGTCGCCAGCCACCGCAAGGCCGTAGCTCAGGACTTGATATCCGAGCGCGAGGTCGGGTTGAAGACGCACTGCCTCGCGCGCCTCGACAAGCCCGAGATCGAGATCAGTCGGCTTGTGTTCGCCAGTGATCTTCTCGGTGGAGTCGACGATATAGGTAAGCGCCAAGAGAGCATGTGCCGCGGCATAGCTTGGGTCGAGGTCGATTGCGCGCCGATAGATGCCACGGGCATCGAGCAGCCCCTGTCTGTCCTTCGACCCGTGCGGGAAACGGCTACGGGCCTGCAGTACGAGATCATAGGCACGCGGATTGCCGGTCGGTCGCGACATCGCCGCGGCGGACTCCGATTGCCTGACGTAAGACAGGAGCGATGCGACGATCCGGCTGGTCAAGTCCGACTGCACATCGAACACATCCTCGACCAGACGATCGTAGCTTCGCGACCAGAGGTGGGTCCCTGATCGCGCGTCGATCAGCTGTGCGACGACCCGCAACTGGTTCCCCGACCGGCGGGCACTCCCTTCGACAACGTATCCTGCGCCAAGCTCGGTGCCGATGGTGCGGATGTCGGTTGCCCTGTCCTTGAATGCAAAGGTCGAATTGCGGGCTATGACCAGCAGGTCGCGATTGCGCGCAAGATCAGCAATGATGTCCTCGGTCAGGCCGTCGGCGAAATAGTTCTCCTGGGGACTACCGCTCAGGTTCTGGAACGGCAGCACCGCCACGACCGGGCGGGTATCGGTGGCAAGGTCCTGCTCTATGGCATTGGGTCTCGTGTCGAGAGTCTTGGCCACCATCGTGAGCCACCCGGTGCCCGAGCTGCCGGCCCCGACCACCACAAGCGCCAAGGTGCCGAACCCCAGGGCAAGCTTCCCATGCGGCAAGGCGAATAACCGCCGGTGAAGGACCGATTGGGCCGAACGAAACGCAAACAACTCGACGGGTTCGGGAATATTTTTCAGCCACCGCCGGCCAATGCGCTTGAACGTTGAACCTAGGGAACCATCGGCGCTGCGGATGATCGCAGCGCTTGCGCATATTCCTCCAGGCTCCGCCACCGCCTGAAGGCGCGCGGCAACATTCACGCCATCGCCGAACACATCGCCACCCTCTTCAATCACATCACCGAGATTGAGACCGATACGAAGCTTGAGCGGCTGGTTTTCGAGATCCCGCTGAATCTCGACTGCAGCGCTCAACGCGTCATTGGCGCTGGTAAAGGCTGCGAGGAAACCGTCGCCGGTGGTCTTGAAAACGCGACCGAAATGACGATCAACCTGCGGCGTGACTATTTCATCGAAGGTTTGGCGCAAGTTCTGATAGGTGGCGGCCTCGTCCTCCGCCATCATCCGGCTATATCCCACGACATCGCCGGCCAATATGGCGGCAAGCCTGCGCTCCATCGCTCACCCGAACTATCGCCTACCTGGTCCACCTAACTTAGGAAGGATCGGCGCCTCTTCAAATCACGTGTTTCTGTTCGACAAGCCATGCACGAGGGATCATCGTCTTGCGAAGCCGAAGCGCCTGATGCAAGCTGTAGGCTCGCTGCCGGCGCTGGCGTAGCCGCCATTTCGAGGGCGCTGCTTCGCACAACTGGCATGCGCCTCGTTCCACAACCGGCAGTGATGGTGCAGGAGTGAGCGGTGGCCGGTCCTGTCGTGGGTGTTATTGCAAATCCGGTCTCTGCCCGCGACATCCGCCGGGTCATCGCCCATGCCGGCAGCCTTCAGGTCACCGACCGTGCGAACATCGTGCTGCGCATTCTCGCCGGCCTCGCCGCCGTCGGGATCGGTCAGGTGGTGATGATGCCTGAGAATGCCGGCATCCGAACGCATCTCGCGCGGGCCATGATGCGGGCGAGAAACACTGGCGAAGCGCGGTTTCCCGATCTCAGCTTCCTCGATATGAAGGTCACGGGGCAGGCAGCCGACAGCGCCATTGCGGCGCGCATGATGCGCAAGCTGGAGGTCGCGGCGATCATCGTCCTGGGCGGCGACGGCACTCACCGCGTTGTCGTATCGGAGTGCGGGAGCGTTCCGATCGCCGGCGTTTCATCGGGCACCAACAATGCCTTCCCTGAAACCCGCGAGCCTACGGTCACCGGCTTGGCTGTCGGGCTTGCCGTCACTGGTGCAGTTCCGGCGTCGGCTGCCTTCGTCGCCAACAAGCGGCTGGACGTGGTGATCAACGGTCGACGCGAGATAGCGCTCGTCGATGTCGCCATTGTCGAGGAGCGATTTGTCGGGTCGCGAGCGATCTGGAAGACCGAGGGTTTCCGCGAGCTTTTCGTTACCTTCGCTGAACCCGGCGGTATCGGCATGTCGTCCATTGTCGGCTTGCTGGCGCCGGTGAAACGCACCTCTCCCTATGGTCGCAGAGTGGTCTTCGGTCGGCGGGATCGCGCGCCAACCCTGGTGATGGCGCCGATCGCGCCAGGCTTGATCGAGCCGGTCGGCGTCGAACGGATCGAGACTATCGAACTCGATATGCCAGTGCCGCTGACGGTTTCAGCCGGGTCCATAGCGCTGGATGGTGAGCGCGAGATCACCTTTTCCGAGGTGGATAGCATCGTCGTGACGCTGCGTAGTGCGGCTTTCCGCACCATCGATATCGCCGCGTGCATGGCGCATGCCGCAGCGCAGGGAAGCTTTGTTGAACCGGTCAGCAAACAAAAAAATCTTCAGCAGGGAGGATTTCAATGAGCGAGAACGCATTTCCGCTGAGCAAGGGCAAACTGCTCGAAGCCTATAGGATCATGCGGACCATCCGCGAGTTCGAAGAACGGCTGCATGTGGATTTCGCTCGCGGCGACATCCCCGGTTTTGTCCATCTCTATGCCGGCGAAGAGGCGACGGCCGCCGGAATCATGATGCATCTCAATGACAATGATCGCATCGCCTCGACGCATCGTGGTCACGGCCACTGCATTGCAAAGGGTGTCGACGTCAAGGAGATGATGGCGGAGATCTATGGCAAAGTGACGGGGTCGTGCCGCGGCAAGGGTGGCTCAATGCATATAGCCGATCTGTCGAAAGGCATGATGGGCGCCAACGGAATCCTCGGCGCCGGCGCGCCGCTTGCCTGCGGTGCAGCGCTCGCCGCGCAAAAACTCGGCCATAAGGGAGTGGGCATCTGTTTCGTCGGCGACGGCGCCTCCAATCAAGGAATGTTCCTGGAGAGTCTCAATCTCGCGGCGGTCTGGAATCTGCCGGCGATCTTCGTGGTCGAGAACAACGGCTATGCCGAATCGACCTCGGTGGAATGGGCCGTGGCATCGGATTCCTATGTCGACCGCGCAACCGGCTTCGGCCTGCCCGGAATCACCGTCGACGGCACGGACTTCTTCGCGGTCTACGAGGCGGCCGGCGAAATCATCAAGCGGGCCCGTGAAGGTGGGGGGCCATCGCTTCTGGAATGCAAGATGGTTCGCTTCCATGGACATTTCGAGGGCGATGCCCAGACCTATCGCGCCAAGGGCGAATTGGAGGATATCCGCGCCAACAATGACTGCATCAAGCTGTTTCAAGCGCGGGTCCGCGAAGCGGGTCTCCTCTCCGCCGCCGAAATGGAGAGGATCGACGGCGAGGTGGCGCACCTCATCGATGAGGCGGTCGCCGAAGCGAAGGCAGCCGCCTTGCCCAATGCACGCGACCTGCTGACCGACGTCTACGTCGCCTATTGACAGAGATAACAATCGTCAGGGGAGGATCACATGGCCCGCAAGCTGAGCATGAAGGATGCAATCAACGAGGCAATCGACCAGGAGATGCGGCGCGACCCAACCGTCATCATTATGGGTGAGGACATTGTCGGCGGCACGGGCTCGCCCGGCGAAGCCGACGCGTGGGGCGGTGTGCTCGGTGTCACCAAAGGTCTGTTCGCCAAGCATGGTGACCGTCTCATGGACACGCCATTGTCGGAAAGCGCCTATGTGGGTGCCGCCATCGGAGCGGCGACCTGCGGCCTTCGACCGATTGCCGAGCTGATGTTCATCGACTTCATGGGCGTCTGCCTCGACCAGATCTACAATCAGGCGGCAAAATTCCGGTACATGTTCGGCGGCAAGGCGCAAACCCCAGTGGTCATTCGCGCCATGTGCGGAGCCGGGTTCCGCGCCGCTGCTCAGCACAGCCAGATGCTGACGCCGATCTTCACCCACATTCCCGGGCTGAAGGTGGTCTGCCCGTCCAACGCTTACGACGCCAAGGGACTGCTGATTCAATCGATCCGCGACAACGATCCCGTGATCTTTCTGGAGCACAAGAACCTGTATGGCCAGGAATCGGACGTGCCCGAAGAATCCTATGCGATCCCATTCGCCGAGGCCAATGTCATTCGTGACGGCAAGCATGCGACCGTCGTCACCTATGGCCAGACGGTCAAGCGCTCTGTCGACGCGGCCAGTCTCCTGGCCAAGGAAGGGATCGAGTGCGAGGTCATCGATCTGAGGACCTTGTCACCCATCGACATGGACACGGTGATCGAGAGCGTCGAGGGAACCGGCCGGCTCGTCTGCGTTGACGAGGCCAATCCGCGCTGCTCCATTGCATCGGATATTTCGGCAATGGTGGCGCAGGAGGCCTTCGATGCCCTGAAGGCGCCGATCCGAATGGTCACTGCTCCGCACACGCCTGTGCCGTTCTCGCCGACGTTGGAAGACCTCTATGTTCCGAGCGTCGAAGCGATCGCCGCTGCAGTGCGCAAGACGGTCGGCGCGCAGCACAGGGTAATGTGAGGCAAGGGATGGACCAGAACATCACGCCGCTTGTCATGCCGAAATGGGGACTCTCGATGAAGGAGGGCACGCTCTCGGCCTGGCATGTCGAGGAAGGGCAGACGATCACCCCCGGTCAGGAGATCATGGACGTCGAGACGGACAAGATTGCCAACGCCGTGGAAGCTGCCGACGGCGGACTGCTCAGGCGCCGCATTGGCGAGATCGGACAGATATACCCGGTCAAGGCGCTGCTCGGGGTGATGGCGCCGCCTGAGGTCAGCGATGCCGAGATCGACGCTTATGTCGCGGCCTTCGAGGTCCCGACGGCAAATGAGGCCGATGAGGAACAGGAACAATCATACCAGATTGTCGAAACGGGTCGCGGCAGACTGCGCTATGCGCATCGACCGGGCAGGGGCCACCCCATCGTGCTCATTCATGGCTTCGGCGGTGATCTCGACAATTGGCTTTTCAACATCGACGCCATTGCTGATGCCGGGCCGGTCTACGCGCTTGATCTGCCCGGCCATGGCGGTTCGACGAAGGCGATAGACGATCCTGGGCTGGATGCGCTGGCCGATGCGGCTCGGCAGTTTCTTGAAGCGCTCGGGTTGCAAAACGCCAACCTTGTCGGACATTCAATGGGAGGCGCTGTCGCTGGCATGGTTGCCCTGCAGGGCGGTGGCCTTGCCCGCTCACTCACTCTGCTCAGCTCGCTGGGGCTCGGCGAGGAGATCAACGCCGGCTATGTCGACGGCTTCGTCGCCGCGGAGTCGCGCCGCGAGCTCAAACCGGTACTGAAGAATCTCTTCGCCGATGAGAATCTCGTCAGCCGCCAGATGATCGACGATCTGTTGAGGTTCAAGCGTTTGGACGGCGTAAAGGAGGCGCTGCGCGGCTTGGCCGACGCGATGTTCAAGGATGGCAAGCAAAGACGGTCACTCGCGCGCGATCTGCAGGAGGCGACCTTCCCCATCCAGATCATCTGGGGGGCGCAGGATGCGATCATCCCCGCTGCGCATGCGAGGGCGCTGCCCCGTGCGAGGGTCGAGATCATCGAGGGGGCCGGCCATATGGCGATGATGGAGGCGGCCGGCAGAGTCAACCAGGTGATCCGCGCCGTGGTCGCCGCTTGATTGGCAAGATGGCTTGATCAACCCTTTGCCGCCGCGGGTGCTGTCTTTCGGCTCTTCAGCCATTCCTCGAAGCGCTGGAGCACGACGAACAGTGCAGGGACGAACAGCACGGCGAGGCAGGTCGAGGCGAGCATCCCGCTGAACACCGTGACGCCGATCGACTTGCGGGCGCTGGCGCCGGCCCCGGTCGCCAGCACCAGCGGCACGACGCCGAGGATGAAGGCGAAGGAGGTCATCAGAATCGGCCGGAAGCGGGCGCGCGCCGCATTGACCGCCGCCTCGGCGATGGCTTGACCCTGACGGCGCAGATCGCGGGCCACCTCGACAATGAGGATGGCGTTCTTGGCTGACAGGGCGATCAGCAGGATGAGCCCGATCTGAGCATAAAGATTGTTGTCGATGCCGACGGCGTTGAGCACGAGAACAGGCCCAACCAGCGCCAATGGGACCGACAGCACGATCGAGAGCGGCGCCAGCCAGCTCTCATATTGACCGGCGAGCACCAGATAGACCAGCAGAAGGCCAAGACCGAAAGCGACATAGATCTGACCGCCGACGATTTTCTCCTGATAGGACATGCCGGTCCATTCATAGCCGGTGCCTGGGGGCAGGCTTCGCGCGGCTACCTGCTCCATGAGCGTCATGGCCTGGCCCGAGCTGAAGCCGCGCGCCGGCAGGCCGATCACGCTGGCTGCCGGGTAGAGATTGTAGAGGTTGATCAGCGACGGACCGGTCTCGGGCGTGATGGTCACCAGCGTACCCAGCGGAACCATCTCGCCGTTGGCGTTGCGGACATTGAGCTTGCTGATGTCGTCGATGCTCAGGCGGAAGCGCGAATCGGATTGCACGTAGATCTGGAACGTCCTGCCGAATTTGTTGAACTGGGTGACGTAGCTCGATCCCATATAGGACGACAGCGCTGCAAAGACCTGGTCGACCGAGACACGCAGGGTCTCCGCCTTGACCCGGTCGACATCGATCCGAAATTGCGGCGTGGTGGCGCTGAAGGTGGTGCTGACGCGCTGCAGACCGCTCTGGGCCTGAGCATTGGCGACCAGGGTGGCGACGGCATTCTGCAGCTTGACGAAGTCGTTGCTGCCGTCGCGCAACTGGACCTGCATGGCGAAACCCCCGGCATTGCCGATACCCTGGATGGGCGGCGGCGGCACCACCAGCACGCGGGCGCTCTCGACCACGTCAAACGCCGATGCCATCCGAGGATAGAGCGCCAGCAGGCTCTCGCGATCGCTCCATGGCTTGAGCACCAGATAGGCGATGCCGGCATTGGCCAATGATGCATTGTTGTCGAGCGCCGACACGCCAGCGATGGTGATGACGTCCTGCACTGCCGGCTCCTTACGGGCAATGGCGGCGATCTGATCGAGGCTTTGCTGGGTTCGCGACAGCGATGCCGCATCGGGCAGCTGAACGGTGGCCAAGAGGTAGCCCTGGTCCTCGATCGGCAGGAAGCCGGTCGGAACCCGCGACAATCCGTAGAAGGACAGCGCGATGATGGCGATGCCGATGGCGGTCATGAGCGCGCTTACGCCGACCATGCGCCGGATCAGTCCGGCATAGGCGGACTCAAGCCGGTCATAGACCGCGTTGAAGCCTCGGTAGAAGAAATTGCGCTGCTCCGGTGGAACCGGCGGCCGAAGCCATGCGGCGGACTGGGTCGGCTTGAGGGTCGCGGCATTGATGGCGGAGAGCAGCGCCGTGGCAGCGATCACCAGAGCGAATTGCGCATACATCCGCCCTGTCAAACCCGGCAGGAAGGAGGCCGGGACGAAAACCGCCACCAGCACGAGGGTGATGCCGATGATCGGGGCAAACAGCTGGTTCATCGCCTCAATCGCCGCATCATGCGCCGACAGGCCTTTCTCCATCTGGTGCGCCGCCCCTTCCACCACCACGATCGCGTCGTCAACAACGATGCCGATCGAAAGCACGATTGCGAAGAGCGTCGCGAGGTTGACGGTGAAGCCGAGGGCTGCCATGGCGGCAAAAGCGCCGATGATGGTGACCGGCACCGTCGTGGCGGGCACCAGCGTGGCGCGCCAGTCCTGCAGGAAGAGCAGAATGACGACGAGCACCAACAGCCCAGCCTCGATCAGTGTCTTGTAGACCTCCTTGATCGACTGCGAAACGAAGACGGTCGTGTCGAACGGCACGGTGGCGACCATTCCTGGTGGAAAGTCCCTTTCGAGCGCGGTCATCCGATCCTTGACGACATTGGCCACGTCGAGCGCATTCGCCCCCGGCGACTGGAAGATCGCCATTCCGGCGGCCGGCTTGCCATTCAGGGTAAAGATCTGACCATAGGTCTGCGCGCCGAGCTCGACCGAGCCGACATCGCGTAAGCGGGTGATCTCGCCCTTGTCACCGGTCTTGACGATGACGTTCTCGAACTGCTCGGCATCATCGAGCCGACCAGCGATATTGAGCGTATATTGAAACGATTGAGGGCCTTGGGTCGGCGGCATACCGACCTGGCCGGCGGTGACCTGCTGGCTCTGCTGCTGCAGGGACTGGATGACGTCCTGCGGCACCAGACCGCGGGCCTTGAGCTTTTCGGGATCAAGCCAGATCCGCATCGAATACTGGCCGGCACCAAACACCGATACATTGCCGACCCCCGTCAGGCGGGCAAGCTCGTCTTTGAGCCGAATGGTGGCGTAATTTGCAAGGAACAGGCTGTCGAAGCGGGCATCGGGCGATGTCAGCGTCACGAACATCAGAATCGCCGTCGACCTTTTCTGAACGGTGACGCCTTGGCTC
This sequence comes from Aestuariivirgaceae bacterium, assembly GCA_044870245.1. GTDB lineage: Bacteria > Pseudomonadota > Alphaproteobacteria > Rhizobiales > Aestuariivirgaceae > DATAFF01. Next base: position 36,965 of record JBIOYR010000069.1, read on the forward strand.
TGCACGGCCTGCGGCAGTTGCGACAACGCGCTCGAGACCCGGTTCTGTACCAGAACCTGCGCGAAATTGAGGTCGACGCCGATCTTGAAGGTGACCGTCAGCGAATAGCTGCCGTCTGAACCGCTCAAGGACTGCATATAGAGCATGTCCTCGACGCCGTTGACCTGTTGTTCGATGGGCAGCGCCACCGTGTCGACCACGGTGCGGGCACTGGCACCGGGGTAGCGCGTCGTCACCTGAACCGTTGGCGGTACCACATCGGGATATTGCGCGACCGGCAGCCGGAACAAGGCGGCAGCGCCGATGACGACCATCAGAACGGCGATGACGTTCGCCAGGACTGGCCGTTCGATGAAGAACTTGGCAATCATTGCGTGGCTATTGCGTTCGGCTGGCGCTGTCATGCGCCTGGTTCTGCGGATCAACTTTCTGTCCGGGTACGGCGCGCAACAGGCCGGCAACCACGACGCGGTCATCGGGCTTGAGGCCGGCGCTGACGACACGCATGTCGTCGACCTTGGCGCCGATCTCCACCTTGCGCTGCTCGACGACGTTGTCGGCATTGACAACCAGCACATAGCGGCCGCTCTGATCGGTGCCGAGCGCAATATCCGGCACCATCAGGACTGGCTTTGGCTCGTTCGACATCGGCACCCTGACCCTGACGAAATAACCTGGCAGGAGCATCCGCTTGGGGTTCTGGAAAATCCCGCGCAGTGCCAGGGTGCCGGTCGACTGATCGACAAAGGGCGCCGCATAGTCGAGCACACCCGTGAACGGAAAGTCCTTGTCGGTCTGCAGGCCGACCTCGATCGGCAGCTTGCCAATGAGATCGGCGACCGTCTCGCCTGATTTCCGCAGCTGCTCGCGGGCCTCCAGAACGTCGGTCTCGGCGATGGTGAAGTTGACATAGATCGGATCGATCTGGGTGATCGTGGCGAGCACCGTCGTGGAGCCGGCGCCGACCAGCTCGCCGACCGAGACCTGGCGAGCAGTGACGATACCATCGAATGGCGCGTTCACCTCGGTATAGCCGAGATTGATCTCCGCCTGTTTGATATCGAGCTCGGCCTGGTCGAGCTTGCTTTGTGCACCGTCGCGTGCTGCCAAAGCGGCTTCAAGGATCGAGCGCGATGCGACCTGACGCTTGACCAAGTCGGACTGGCGCTGAAAATCCGCCTCGAGCTGCTTGAGCGACGCCTCCGCACCCGCTTTGGCGGCCTTGGCCTGTTCCAGCTTCACGCGATAGGGCTCGGGCTCGATGACGAAGAGCGTCGTGCCCTTGGTTACGAGCGAGCCGTCCTTGTATTTGATATCCTCGACATAGCCCTGGACACGCGCCACGAGATTGGTCTGGTTGACCGCCGCGGTCGACCCGGTGGTCTCGAAATAGGGGGTGATGTTTCGTTGCTCCGGTGTGGCGACCGTGACCACTGGCGGCGGCGGGGCGACGTATTGATTGCTGTCGTCGCAGGCGCCGAGCAAGCTGATGATGGTCAACGCCGGTGCGAACATCAATACGGGCCTGACCAACCCGACCATGGCAACTCCCGAGGAAGTGATGGTGCATTGTTCGATGACGATCCGAAGTTGGCAAGTCTATTCTTGCCGACTTTCCAGCGGGGGCACGTTACTCCAATTCGAGGCGACCGAACGTGTAAGCGAGATCGCGAAGCCTACTCATTTGAGCTCGTCCGATCCGATCAACTTCTTGACCCCTCCATTATGAGCGCGCCCACTCGTTCACGATGTGCACCGAAATCCACTGCTTCGCTGCCGATGGATTTAGCAGGTCTCAGGGTACGGGACTGCTAAGCGATGGCTGCTGTGCTGCCATCCTGTTAGCCCTGCTGGACGAAATCGGTGCAACCTGCGAAATTGGCTCGCTTGGCATAAAGGACGGATCGCCAAGGAGGGGAGCGTCTTACAAAAAGATTCAACAGGAGAGGACCCCAATGACTGACGAATTCCCAAATTCGCGGACATGCCCGCAAAGCGGAGCCGAGGCCGACAGAAATCCGAAGCCTGACCGAAGAACGGTCGTAAAGGGCGCCGCTGCGGCGAGCATCGCGCTGCCGACCTATCTGCGCGACTTCAATTTCATGCAGTCCGCCAGGGCCCAGGGAACCGGCCCCGTCAAGCTGGGGTTTATCGAAGACGAGAGCGGCAATCTGGCCGTGTACGGACTGCAAAAGCTTCACGCGGCGCAGCTCGCCGTCAAGGAGATCAACGAGGGCAAAACGCTCAAGGGCGCCCCGAACATCGGCGCCGGCATTCTCGGTGCCATGGGCCAAGCGGCAAGCAAGCCTCCGGTGATCAGCAAGGAGGGAACCGCGCTCGACACGGTCGATGATGGGGGCACCAAGGACCGAACCGATCTCGTCTATGAGGAGGATGGCGAGATCCTCATCGACTCGGGTGAGAAGGGCGTTCTCGGGCGCGAGCTGCAGTTGGTCTCATCGGACGGCCAGAGCAATAATTCGGTATGGCAGCAATTGGCGCGTCGCATGATCCAAGAGGACAAGGTCGATGTTCTCGTCGCAGGCTTCGCCAGCGCCGAGCGCGAAGCGATCCGTCCAATCGTCGACCAGTTCAAGCAGCTCTATTTCTACACCAATCAATATGAAGGCGGCGTCGCGGATGCAAACACCTTCTGCACCGGACCGGTCTGCGAACAGCAGGTCATCCCGACCGTGCAATATATGGTCGAGAAGTTCGGTCCGCGCGCCTACACGATTGCTGCGGACTATAATTTCGGCCAGCTGACTGCTGCTTGGACACGGGCCTACATACCGCTCGTTGGCGGCCAGATCATAGGTGAGGAGTTCATCCCCCTGTCGGTGTCGGAATTCAGCCAGGTGATCGCTCGTATCCAGCAGGCAAATCCCGATTGGGTGATGACGTTGCTGGTCGGGCAGAATCATCACAACTATTACCCGCAGGCCGCAGCAGCGGGTCTGAGGCTGCCCATGGCATCCACGGTGAACATGGCGCAGGGCTATGAGCACAAGCGCTTCAAGCCACCATCATTGGCGAACATGCACAACGCCATTCAGTATCAGCTCGAGGTGCCCACAGCGCGCAATCGTGCCTTCGTCAAACGTTGGATGCAGATGTTTCCAGACGATCAGTATATCGGCGAGATGGCGCAGAACACCTATTTCACTATCCACCTCTATGCCAAAGCTGCCCGTCTGGCCGGCACGACCGATCAACCGACGGTCAAGAAATGCCTGGAACTCGGATGGAACATCGAGGCGCCGGAGGGCAGCGTTTTTCTCGAACCGGGTACCCACCATTGCGCCCATCCGATCCGTTTGGCGGTCGCTGACGAGAACCACAATGTGAAATTCGTGCGCGACTGGCCAATGATACAGGCCTGGTGGTTGCAGCGTTTAGGCGTCAATCTCATCCGCAATCCGGAATACAAGCAGTACACGCCCGACGAAGATCCGTATTTCGCGATGTTCGGCAAAAAGGCTTGACGGAGAAATAGGGCCGGACGGGATTGCCCGTCCGGCCGTCGCCGTTTCCGATGTCGCCGGTACGAAAAAATTGATGGACAGCATTGCGACCGCACTCAGCATTCTCTATCAGTTCGGTACGAACGGGGCATTCCTGCTGCTTTCGGCCCTGGGGCTGATCGTCATCCTCGGAATGATGAACATCATCAACCTCGCCCATGGCGAGCTCATGATGCTGGGTGCCTATAGTGCGACCACTGCTGTTCAGCATGGCTTGCCGTTTCCAATCGCCGTGCTGGTTGCCTTCGTTGCCGTCGGCCTGTTCGGTGCGGTCCTCGAACGGGTCGTTGTTCGGCGGTTCTACGGACGCGAGCTCGGGGCATTGGTCGTCACCTGGGGAATCAGTCTGATCCTTTCCCAGGGTTCGCTGCTGCTCTTTGGGCCCTTCATGCCATCGATTCAAATTCCGGGCGGCTTTCTCCGTGCGGGTCACTATTCCTTTTCCGTCTACTGGCTGTCGCTGATCGCCGTCTGTGTCGTGGTGATCATTGCCTTGTGGTGGCTCTACAACCGCACGACCTTCGGTCTGCAGGCGCGTGCGACCATGCAGAATGCCGCAATGGCGCGCGCGCTTGGAGTCGATACCGGGCGGATCTACATGCTGACCTTCAGCCTTGGCGCGGGACTTGCCGGATTCAGTGGCGCGCTGCTCGCGCCAACCACCTCGATCATGCCATTCATGGGTCAGCAGTTCGTGGCTCCAGCCTTTATCACCGTGGTTGTCGGCGGTGCCGCGAACGTCATTGCCGGTGCCGTCGGATCGAGCGTTCTTCTGTCTCTTGTGAGAACACCTGTCGGATTTCTGTTTGGATCATTTCTCGGTCTGGTGGCGCTCCTCCTCGCCGCCTTGATCATCATAAGACTCATGCCTGACGGCATCTCGGCGTGGCTGCAGAAACGCCTCGACAACTGGGCGAGGACGCGGGCATGAAAAAAATCTGGCAGCTGCTTTCCGGTCCCGAGGACATTGGCCAATCAGCGTATTTCTGGGTCGGGTTCGCGGCGTTGATCGCCTTTCTCTTCTACTATCCAAAGCATATGAGCGAGTTCGAATCATCGAGCATTGCCTTCTACCTTCTGAACATACCGCTCGCGCTCGGCCTGTGCCTGCTTTGGGGGTACGCCGGTGTACTGAGCTTTGGTCAGGTCGCGTATTTCGGTATTGCCGGTTACATCTATGGCATCGTTGCGGGCAATATGATCGGGAATTCCTGGGGTCCGCTGATCGGCAGCATGGCAGGACTCCTTGCTTGCGCCGTGGTGGCGGCTCTGTTCGGCTACTTCGTCTTTTACGCCCGAGTCCAGATGTGGATTGCTCCCATCCTGACCCTTGTGTTCACCCTGCTTCTTGAAACCTTTCTCGGGCAGACCGCCGGGTATCAGTGGCGCGTCGGCAACGTGCAGCTGGGCGGCTACAACGGGATGACGGGAATCCCTGCGTTCCAACTCGGGGACCTCGTGTTCTTCGGATATCCCTTCTACTACTATGTACTCGTCGTCGTGCTTCTGTGCTTCCTTGCCTGTCGTCTGTTCGTGAGTTCACGTCACGGGCAGGTCCTGATGGCCATACGCGAAGACCCGGTACGCACCGAGCTTCTCGGCTATGACATCCGCGCGCGACAATTGGCGGTCTTCGTCATTGCAGCAGTTCTGGCCGGGATTTCCGGCCTGCTCTATGTACAATGGGGAAACTACATCACGCCGACACAAGTCGGACTGCTGCAAGCAGCTCTACCCGTCATCTGGGTCGCGGTAGGCGGTCGCGACAGTTTGATAGCTGTCGCGATATCAACCTATCTCCTCAATTGGCTCACCTACTCGCTGTCGTCCTCTGGTAATCAATACGGTCTCGTCATTGTCGGTGCATTGCTGCTGGTCGTGATGATGTTCTTCCCGAGGGGAATCATCGTTACGCTTGGTCGCGAACTGCCTCGTCGAGGACGGGACGCTGCAGAGAGCAAGTGCTGACAATGGCGGTGATTCTTGCCACAGAGGCGCTGGCGAAGCGGTTTGGCGGCGTCGTCGCAACGGACAATGTGTCGCTGAACGTCATGTCAGGGGAATTGCGCTGCATCATTGGGCCGAATGGAGCCGGGAAGTCGACCCTGTTCGCGCTGCTCTGTGGCATTCACCGGCCGGACAGCGGGGTGGTTCTGCTCAAGGGTCAGGATGTTACCACCGTACCTGCTTTTCGACGGGTTCGTCTGGGGTTGGGCCTCACCTTCCAGACCAATCGTGCCTACCATCAGCTGACGGTCAGACAGAATCTGGAGATACCCATCCCGCCGCCTGGTGACGAGCGCGCAAAGAGTGCGCAGGATCGCTATGCCTACGCATTGGAAACATTCGGCCTCGATCCGATGAGCGACATGCTTGCAAGCGAGCTTCCACATGACAAGCTGCAATGGCTCGAAATCGCCATGGTGCTCGCGGGCGGACCAGACATATTGCTGCTTGACGAACCGACCGCCGGACTGTCTCCTGAAGAGACGCGCAAGACAGCGCGAGTCTTGCGCCACCTCAATGAAGCCGGCCTCACCATCGTGGTCGTCGAGCACGACATCGCCTTTGTTCGCGAGGTGGCGCGCAAGGTGACGGTCCTCCATCAGGGACGCGTCTTTGCCGAGGGTACGATCGATCAGATCACTGCCCATGATGAAGTTCGAAAGATCTATCTAGGGCGGGCCTGACAATGGTGGCGGTCCTTGATGTCGAGCGACTTCGTGCCGGTTACGCCACAGGAGACGTTTTGCAAGGCGTCAGCATAACCGTGGCCCCAGGTGAAGTTGTCGGTGTTCTCGGCCGAAACGGCGTCGGTAAGAGCACGTTGATGAAGGCGGTGATCGGATTGCTGCCGGCGCGAAGCGGAACGCTCCGCTTCAAAGGCGACGAGATCACGCGTGAGGGCGCTCATCGCCGAGCGCGCCGCGGCATCGGCTATGTCCCACAGGGGCGGGAAATCTTTCCGCACATGAGCGTGCTCGACAATTTGCGAATGGGTCAGTTCGTCAACCAGGGCGCTGGAGATTTCAACATCCAGCAGGTCTATGATTGGTTTCCGTTTCTCGGGGATCGGAGTCGCCAGCGTGGCGGCACCCTGTCGGGGGGTCAGCAGGAAATGCTTGCGATTGCCCGAGCTTTGGTGAACGGGCCTGAATTGCTGCTTCTTGACGAACCTTCGGATGGCGTTCAGCCTTCGATCGTGGAGGAAATCGGCGGCTTCATCACCACGTTGGTGCAGCGAAGACCGATGGGAATTCTGATCGTCGAACAGAATATCAATCTCCTGCAGACCGTTGCGCAGCGTGCCTATGTGATGGAGAAGGGGAGCGTCGTTGACCTTCTCGACAGCGAGGAACTCCGCGACACGGAACGTGTCGCATCCTTTCTGGCGGTTTGAAATTGGTTCAACTCTGATTGCGGAGGCCCAAAATGAGCTGGATCGCCGAGTCTTACATGGCAAGGAAGGGCGTGGCCAAGGGCAAGGCCGGAACCACGTATCAGCTGACCGAAGCGAAGCAGGGAAAGTACCACTATGTCTATGGCCCCTATGCGGATCCGGTCCTGAAGATCAAGCCTGGCGATATCGTTGCCGCCGAGACCAAGGACGCCTTCGAAGGAAAGATCAAGAAGGAGGGAGACAGTCCGACGGCTCTGCTCAATGTGCCGTTTCTCAATCCCCAATGTGGTCCCATCGCTGTCGAGGGTGCTGAAAAGGGGGACGTGCTGGCGGTCCACATTCATTCGATCAAACCGAGAGGACCGCAGCCGGTCGGCACCACCGCGCTCATCCCGGAGTTTGGAGGGCTGGTAGGCACGACGCACACGGCCGTGCTCAACGACCCCCTGCCTGAGCGTGTCAAGAAGATGGATGTGACCGAGGACGGGATCCGGTTCAACAGCCGAATAACCCTGCCCTATGAGCCGTTCATCGGCACGCTGGGCGTAAGTCCCGAGATCGAGGCGGTGACATCCCTGCAGCCGGATTATTGGGGAGGCAATATGGATCTTCCCGATGTGGCACCGGGCGCAATCGTCTACTTCCCGGTCCACCACAAGGAAGCCTATCTCTATCTTGGCGATTGTCATGCAACGCAGGGCGATGGCGAGCTTTGCGGTGTGGCAGTCGAAATCGCGTCGACGACCACCATTCAGGTTGACCTCATCAAGAACTGGCGCATTGCCTGGCCGAGGCTTGAAAACGAGCGCCTGATCATGGCCATCGGATCTACCCGACCGATGGAGGACGCTGCAAGGATTGCCTATCGGGAGCTCATCAATTGGCTCGTCAGCGATTACAAATGGGATAAATACGAGGCCTATTTCTTCTTGACGCAAGCCGGACGTGTTCGTCTCGGCAACATGGTCGATCCCAAATACACCTTGGGGGCTTCAATCCTGAAAAAGTACCTGTCTGGTTGACTTTGACCAGTCGCCGAGAGCCTCGCGGTTTAGACGATCGAACGAATCCGGCCCGCCACGGGGGCAGCTGAGTCGACGGGCTGAAACCATTTCCGTCATACGTGAGTATGATCAGGCAAAACCAAGTCCTGATGGCGCGACGTCGCACGCGCACTATGTGCCGGGTGAGACGCGAAACCCAAGCTCAGGTGGCATTCATGCTTACCAACGCGAAAGCGAGATATCTCCAGGGACACGAAGCCGACGAATGTGATTGCCCGGCATGCCTGCCACCCTGCGAGCAGACAGGCAAGAAGTGCTTCATCCGATGTGATCGTTGCAATGGCAAGATCGAGGCTGACGATGTTGGGCCGCTGAAGAGCCTGACCAAGCGAGTTCACTACCCACTGAATATGTCGCGGCGCAGGGTTGTCGAAGCAGGTCCTGAAACCAAATTCATTCGTTTGCTGAAGTCGATCGAGGATCACGCCGAGGCAGTTTGATCGGCGAGTTGGCATTAACTCCAGCGTTTTTCCCCAACTCGGCGAAAAGTGGCGTCGCTCGCGGCCATGAAACCGCGCTTACCGGCTTATTAATTTCCGTAAGGTCCGAAGAACAGTCGCTCGCAACGCGGCAGGAAGCGGTCATTTCATCTACGTGCAGGGCGAGTTATAGCAGCCCAGATCAATGAACCATTGTAAGACGTGCGGCAGTAGGGGAGGATCAGCAGCAATGGGGTGATGCAAAGCGCGCGGTTCCAGTCGGGCCTGCTTCGCCTAAAGTTAAAAATTGGAGAGTTTCGGCTATGAGGCTACCTCCAACGTCTTTGCTCACGATTTGCGGACTTGAGGAGTTGACGCATCACAGCGCGAGGGGTGTAACACACGTCCTCTCGATCCTGGATCCGGACTGGGCCGAGCCGACAGATTTCGGGGCATATGGACCTCATCATCGTACGACGCTTCGCTTTCACGATGCGATCGAACCCGGGCCGAACACGATGCTTCCGAAACCGGACCACGTTGAGGAAATCCTCCGCTTCGGGAGCTTTTTGACGAACCACGCGAATGGCTCGGAGGAAGCCCATTTATTGGTTCATTGCCATATGGGCATTTCCCGCTCGACTGCAGCCATGGCAATCCTGTTGGCCCAATCAAATCCGGACGAAAGCGAGGAGTGGATTTTCGCGCATCTTCTTGGCCTCCGCCCGCAGGCATGGCCCAATTCCCTCATGGTCGAATTTGCCGACACGCTTTTAGGTCGCCAGGGACGACTTCTGACCGCCCTGGCGGACCTATATGCCCGGCAGCTGGCCAAACGGCCCGAGACGGAGCATTTCATGCGAACCCATGGTCGCGGCCGCGAGGTCGATTTGGCTCGCCGACCATGATGAAGGGTTGCTGCCGATCCGCGTCTGCCTCAGCCCGTCTTCAACTTCCCTGGCGATCCAGACGCTCGATCTCGGCGAGAATTAACGCGCCGGCACGGACCAGATTGTCGCGTCGCTCGCCGGGCCGGAATCGCGGTCTGCGCCAGGGCCAGAAGAGCTCGGGCCATCCTGCCTTGGCATAGCGCGGCACGCCGGCCAAAGCGAAGGCTGCCGCCGCCTTCGGCAGATCGCTTGGCTTGAGATTGCTTGATGGATGCAGACCGATCGAAAGTCCTTGCCATTCTCCGATGATGTCTGCGATGGACTTGCCTCGCATTTCGTTCCCCCCTTCACGTTCAATGAGCTTGCTCCTCTAGTGCCTCGAACTGGATGCCGCAAGCCTAAAGATCTGTTTGTTGGTATGGGTTCTGCCCTGCCAGGTTCTCCAGCGCGGCAGCCATCAGGGTCCACTGCAACCATTTCCTCGCAAGGGTTGTCCCTTCATCGATCGGCGCATGGGTGGCGATCGACTCCCGTGGCTCATCCTCGCGAACGTCGACGCAGTAATCGCACTGCTCACGGTGCATCCCTGACCGAGCTCGCTAGCCGTCATCACTTCGGCCTGATATCCTGGAAGCCCTACGCTGGCATCCATCGGAATGCGCGGCAGAGGTGGATCTGCTGCTGCGTCGTATCGAACGGCGTCGAACAGAGCTTGCTCATGAAAGTGGCTGGACGATCTCACAACGAACGTGCTTCCAGCTCCGGGAAAGAGTCCATCTTGATCGATTTGGCTCTGCAGGGCGGCGGGGCTCATGGTGCCTTCACCTGGGGCGTGCTGGATCGTCTGCTCGAAGAGCCAACGCTTCAGATCGAGGGGATATCCGGCACTTCGGCCGGCGCAATGAACGCTGCGGTTCTCACTGACGGTCATGCCCGTGGCGGTGCCGTCGGTGCGCGGGAGCGGCTGGAGTCCTTCTGGCGGCGGGTGTCCCAAGCGGCAATGTTGAGCCCGTTCCGGCGTGGCCCCTTCGAAATCCTGTTCGGGCAATGGACCCTCGACACATCACCGATCTTTCTCACCTTCGACCTGATGGCGCGGGTATTCTCGCCCTATGATCTCAATCCGCATGGCGCCAATCCGCTGCGTGACATATTGGCCGACTGCATTGATACGGAACTGCTCGCCAAGGCGCCGATCAAGCTGTTCGTGACAGCGACCAACGTTCGGACCGGTCGCGGACGTGTCTTCGGCAATGCCGAGGTGACGCCAGACGTTCTGCTCGCCTCGGCATGCCTGCCGACCCTGTTCCAGGCGGTCGAAGTCGATGGCGAAGCCTATTGGGACGGCGGCTATTCCGGCAATCCCACAATCACGCCGCTGATTCGCGAATGCTCATCGAGCGACACGATCCTGGTGCAGGTCAATCCGGTGGAGCGGACGGGTACGCCGCGCAGTGCTCGCGAGATCATCAACCGGGTGAACGAAGTCTCGTTCAACGCGACATTGATGAAGGAACTGCGCATGATCGCCGTTCTGCGGCAGGTCTCGAATCCCACCTCGGACGACAGCGAAGGAGCGCGGTGGGCCAGGATGCGAATCCATCGCATTGCAAGCGATGCAATGGCGGAGCTCGGCTATTCTTCGAAGCTCAATGCCGAATGGGAGTTTCTCTCGATGCTGCGTGACGAAGGTCGGCGCTCGGCAGAAGCGTTCTTAAGTGCACATCGGGCAGATCTCGGCGTCCGCGCGACCTTCGAGCTCGACGACCTTCTATGACGGGCATTTGATCCGAATTGCCGATAGATTCCTATCAAAAGGGATGTAATCTTCTGCTTGGCTTCCGGATGTTGCCGGCAAGGGAGGGAAAAATGGCAACCGCAACCGCACAATCGGACCAGTCGGATATCTGGTGGGTCTTCCTGCTCGAGGGCATTGCCGCCTTGTTGTTCGGCGTTCTGCTGATCACGCAGCCCGGAGCGACACTTGTGGCGTTGGTGGTCTTTCTCGGCTTTTACTGGTTGATGATGGGCGTTCTGGAAATCGTCCGCGTGTTCGTCGATCGCTCGGTCGCATGGTATTGGTCGCTGCTCATCGGGATCCTTGGCATCATTGCCGGCATGATCGTCCTGAACCATCCGATGTTCGCCGCGGTTCTCCTGCCGACGACGATCGTGCTCTATCTCGGCATCATCGGATTGATCATCGGCGCCATCCAGATCGTCGGGGGATTCACCGGCGGCGGAATCGGATCATTCGCGCTCGGCGTCATCAATATCCTTATCGGAATTATCCTCCTCGGCGCACCTATGGCAGCCGCCCTGGCAGTGCCCCTGGTTTTCGGTGTCCTGCTGCTCGTCGAAGGTGCGGCTCTCATCATTTGGGCATTTCGTGTACGGAGCTGAGGCTCGGGGAGTCTCGCGCGCAGGGATCGCCACATGACGGGCGAATGGGGTGTGCGCGCCGCGGTGGTTCTCATTGCGGCGATCGTCATCCTATCGGCGGCAGCTTACGCCAGATCATTTCTTGCGCCGATCGTATTCGCCCTGTTCATCGCGGCGATTGTCTGGCCACTGCAAAGCGGGCTGCAAAGGGTGATGCCGCGCATTGCTGCCCTGGGGATCGTGACCGCTACCATCGTCATCGTGTTTGTGCTGTTCGGCGCGCTGATCGCTTGGAGCTTCGGGCGAGTTGGCCGGGGCGTGATCAACGACGCAGCGCAGTTCCAGGCGCTCTACGAGCAGCTGGCGCTATGGCTCGAGGGCCACGGCATTGCGCTCGCTCGTCTGTGGGCAGACCATTTCAATGCGAGTTGGCTGATCCGACTGGTGCAGAGCACCACGGCGCGCGTCAACACCACCCTGAGCTTCTGGGTCATCGTGGTGATCTATCTGGTCCTCGGATTGTTGGAGGTCGACGCGTTTGCGCAGAAGGTCCAGCGGATGGAGAACAAGACGACGGCGCGGGTCATTGCACATGGCACGGTCGCCGCCGCCGAAAAGCTCCGACGCTATATGCTGGTGCGAACACTGATGAGTGTTCTGACCGGGCTCCTGGTGTGGGCCTTTGCTGCCGCTATCGGCCTGAACTATGCAGCGGAATGGGGCGTCATCGCTTTTGTACTCAACTACATCCCGTTCATCGGCTCCTTCATAGCGACTCTCCTGCCGACGGTGTTCGCACTCGCGCAGTTCGGTTCATGGCAATTGTCGCTGGCGGTATTTGTCTGCCTCAATGTCATTCAATTCATTGTTGGCAGTTATATCGAACCGCGAGTTTCCGGCGATGTTCTTGCAATATCGCCAGTCATCGTGGTGGCGGCCGTGTTCTTCTGGGCTTTCCTGTGGGGATTGCCTGGCGCTTTCATCGGCGTTCCAATCGTCATCGTCTTGCTGGCATTTGCCGCCGAGCATCCCGCCACCCGCTGGTTGGCCGATCTCTTGGGCGAAGGCGGCAACGAGCATGCGTGATGTCCATGCAATCAGTTTGCCGCGGACGTTGATCGTGCAGACAGTGCATCGCCTGCCAGCATGTCGGCTCAATCCGGTACTCTCATGCTTCTCCCTTTTCTAGGCCGCGGCGATCAAGTCTGCGGATCGCCGCGACAATAAGGACGGCCGAGCGTAAGAGGTTTTCGCGCGGTGTCCCCAGCGGGAACGGCGCCTGCTTCCATGGCCAGAAGACCTTCGGCCAGTCGGCCTCGGCAAAACCTTCAACGCTTGACAACACCAGGGCGGCGGCGGCCCTTGCCAGATCACTGCGATGCATCGGCCGGCCTTTCGGCGGAAGGCCAAGTTCCATAAGCGTTCGTCGCTCGGCCGTGATCTCGTCGAGAATTGTGTCCATCTGCGTTCCCCCGGGCTTGGAACCTCGTCCACAAATCGACGTTACAACCATACGCTGCTTTTTCCAAGAAGAACAAACGGAGATTTTAGCGGGTTGCGCCATCGCTTCCGCAACAAGGGCCGTAGCTCGGTGGGAGCGAGGCGCCGGAAAGCTCGATACCCGCCGTGCGAGGCCGCCTTATCTCCGGGGATAGGTGGTGAACACGTAGTCCTTTCCCTCGACGACCGTATGGCACGCGAAGCCGCACTTGGCATCGTTCTCCTGCGGCGGTTGGTCCGCTGAGGTGGCGGGCGAGAACGTGTCGGACGCGGCATCATACTTGAAGGCGGCCCACCCCCAGTTGCCGCTGTCGGCGAATCTCTTGCTGTCCCTCACCATGAAGTCGACGTCCTTCAGGGTTCCGGGGACCTTTGTCGAAGGGTCAGGGGCATCCGCGCTCTTCTCTGGCGCCCAATGAATTTTCGCCATCTTGGAGCCGTCTGGGAACGGCTTGCCGTTGCCTGGAACGCCGGCACGGTAGGCATCGATCATCACCGGATTGGCAAGAATCAAAGCGAATGCGTTGTCCGTCTGACTCACAGAAACGGCCTGCCAGTCCTCGTATCCCTTGAACTCGGAGAATGCGAGCCCGCCCGGCACTTGCAAGGTGTATTTGTCCTGTGCGGCGATAGCTGCACCGAAGACTAACAGCGCCGCAGCTCCGACAACGATCGCAAACTTCTTATTTTGCAAACCGCAAGACAGCGCGTGACGGATACGGGACATAGCTACCTCTCTTGCCTGGGCCGGGCAGCAATTTACGATGTTCTGTGCAAAAGCAACATCGGGAAAAATACTCCCTTTCTATCGTCCGCAGTTCTGCCCAGGGGATTGCTCAGCCTGTTGCAAGAAGCACAGCCGCGTAGAGACCCGCCCCGAGGGCAAAGGCGAGGAAGTGACTGTGACGCTCCTCGGGGAGCTCATGCTTCAGAACGTTGAGTATGATTGCGCCGGCCAGGAAAGCGAACATGGCCGAGACGGCGGGGGGTGGTATGTTGACAAACACGCCCATTGCCCAGCCCAAGACCGGCGCTATGGCAAGAATCCACCTGCCGCTCGCATCGTAGGCTGGATAGAACTGTTCGCGCAGACCTTGGTCGGCGACAACGAAGTGCATCGCCATGGCAACCGCATAAGTCAACAGGTTCAATATGCCGGTCTCCTCGCGGTCGAGGAGAAGATAGCCGATGATCACATTAAAGGTCGCGTAGAATACGAGTTGTAGCCAAAAGGTGCGGCTCGAAGGTCGTCGCACGCCGTCATGTCTGGCCCGACGGTTGGCTGAGGAGCGGGCCCACAATTCCAGTCCGTAAAAGGTGACCAGGCCCAACAGGGCTGCGAGATAGACATCCCGCTCACTGGTGTCGAAAAAGGTGAGCGGCCCGGCATGTATGGCGAACGCATCCTGGTGATGGGCAAGCTCGGGCAAGATGTGGACGAACACATAGGCGATCGAGATCCCGCCCGCTGTCGACAGCCACACATTGCGCCGCGTTCGCAGGAGCGCTATCGCGCGCCCGAGCAGATGGATACCGGCAAATACCAGCGATGCGAGAAAGGTGAAGACGAGATAGTTCGATGACGGTGCAGGAATGCCGGTCGTTGCAGCGCTCAAGGCCTGTGTCGTGCTGACGTACAAGACAACCATGATGGTCGCGGGTGCTCGCCCGGATCTAGAACTCACCAGCTTCAACCCCTGCAACTCAGGTTTCCGGATCAAACTTGATTGGCAGCTCAATCGGTCCCGTATTGCCACTGTCAGGAAGCCAAGTCGGCTGGCCATCATAGGCAGGACTTCGGATCCGCCGCGCCAGCAATCTCAAGGCCTCCGTCATGTCGCCGCGGGCAATGAAGTGCCCAAGACAATGGTGTATCCCACCCCCGAACCCATAGTGCTGCCGGCGATTCACGGTGATGTCAAAACCAGGTGCGAAGGCACTTGGATCAGTGCCGGCGGATTCGGTGAACAGGTGGATTGTCGTGCCTTGCTTGAATTCGACACCATTGTATATGAAGTCCTCCAACGCCTCGCGTGTAACCCATGTGGTGCTCGGCCGAGTCCGCATCACCTCCTCCACTGCGGCGCGGGCAAGTGCTGGTGACTCGGCGAGCAGTTGCCATTGATCGGGATGCTCGATGAACTGGCTTATGGCGAGACCGATCTGGTTTCGTGTCGTATCGATGCCACCAAAGATCGCCAGCACCACCATATCTTCCAACTCCTCGTCGCTAAGAGCGTCCTTGTCTCTGTTGGCCTCAAGGAGAAGACCGAGAAGATCATTTCCAGACGCGCTCCTGCGCTCCTTGATCAGTCGCCGGGAGTACTCGAACAGCCGGTCCGTCGCTCGGTTCACCGTTTCTTGCTCGGTGCGATAGGTGACACCGAGTGCAAGACCCATTCTGCCTACAGTGGTGGCTAGGTCTCGCCAATCCTTATCCGGAAGGTCCAGAAGGGTGCAGACGACACGGCTCGCATATGGCTCCGAGAAAGCAGCCATGAATTCGCATCGACCCTTGCTCGCGAAGTTGTCGATCAGCTCATCGGCAATTGCCTCGAACCGCGGCTGGAGCGTTGCGATGAGCTTGGGCGAGAAAGCCGGATTGACCAGCCGACGCAGCCGCGTGTGGTCAGCGCCAACCCGGTTGAGGAGCATGCGCAGCCACCAGTCGGCGAACGAGCCAGTCGCTTGGTTATGGGCTGGCCATTTGTAGCTGCCTTGTCGCAGGCGCGGGTCGCGCAGCAACTCGCCGACCTCCTGGTAACGCAGGACCGCGAGTCCGTATGGCGTCCGCGCATACCAGCTCTTCTGGCGGGCGTCGCGAACTGAACTTGACCGAACCGAGAAATCCGGATCAGCGAGATCCAGATAGGATGTCGGTTCGGCAGATGATTTCGACATGATCGTCGCTCCGGTTCCGGCGTCGATTACCACGTTCCGTTCGGAGGACGCAAAGACAGTTAAGGAAAGGACGTCAGAGACGCGACAGGCTGGCATAACTCCGGTCGAAATAGACAAGCGGCTGAAACTCACCCTTGAGCGCCACCGCATCGACACGGCAGACGAACACCGTGTGCGAGGAGCATTGGGTGCTTTCCATGACGCGGCAGTCGAGCGATGCGGCAGCATCCGGCAGCATCGGAGTGCCCGATGGCCAGCTGATCCAATCGCCATGGCCAAAGCGGGCTTCACCATTGCAGCCGCCAGCACCGGAAAAATGATGAGCGATTTCCACCTGATCGACCGACAGGACATTCACCGAAAGACGACGAAAGATCTCGATCGGCCCATGAGCCGAGGCCTCGCGATTGATGCAGACCAGAATTGAAGGCGGAGCAGCCGAGAGCGAGCAGACGGCGGTCACGGTCATTCCGTAGCGGCGGCCTTGATGGGCCGTCGCGACCACGCAGACGCCGCTGGCGAGCCGACGCATTCCCGCTTTGAAGTGTTCTTCAAGGTTGATCTCCTGCGGCTGCAGGCCGGCGGACATTATCGGCGCAATGCTCACGAAGCACCTTTTCCAGTCGATCTGTAGGCTTGCTCGGCGAGCATCTTCAGGGCCGTTCGATCGATCTTCTTGGCAGAGGTCAATGGCAGCTCCTCGACGACGAATATGCGGCGCGGATGCATGTAGGGCGCACCGTTTGCCAGGAAAAATTGTTTGATCTCCTGCTCGCGAACGGCGCCCGGGTGACGCTCGATCACGAACGCAACCGGCACCTCGCCCTTGACGTCGTCGGGCATCGGCACCACCGCAACATCGAGAAGATCGGCATGCTGAAGCAGCACGTTCTCGACCTCTTTCGGGTAGATGCTCTCGCCGGCGCAGCTGATCCGGTCATCGAGCCGCCCGACAACCTCGACATAACCCTGCTCGTCGGCGCGAACGATGTCCCGGCTGCGGAACCAGCCATCGGCAAGCAGTCGTTCGGCCGTCACCTGCGGCAGATTGTGATAGGATCGAAGGTTGCCTGGTGAGCGGATCAGCAGCTCGCCGAGCTCTCCCACCGGGACTTCCTGCGAGACATTCTCCGGATCGACGATCTTCAGCTCCACGCCGGGATAGGGAAGGCCGGTCGTGCCCTGTTTCGTCACGCCCCAGCGGGGATTGTTGCAAACGAAGCCGCATTCGGTCAGCCCATACGCCTCGAGCATCGGCGCGAGCTTGCGGGTGAACTCCTCGAGCAGTTCCTCCGGAACCTCGGAGGAACCGCAGATGACGAAACGGAGCGACGAGCAGTCAGTGATGGCAAGCAGCTTCTTCTCGAGCAGCATCTTCTTGTACATGGCCGGAACGCCGGTCGTGTAGGTGCAACGCTCCCGCTCGATGGCGCGGATCATCTCGCCAGGATCGACATCATGAAGAATCACGACCGATCCGCCGCATTCCAGCATTGAAAACAGGCCTGCAAACATGCCGTTGGCATGGAACATCGGAACAGCCAGGAGACAACGTTCATGAGGGCCGTAGAGCAACGCCCGGCGCAGATTGCGGGTCGCCCAGTCGACCGCCCCATGAGTCAGCACCACGCCTTTCGGCAATCCCGTCGAGCCGGAGGTGTAAGAGATATAGGCGATGTCGTCATCGGACCGGTCGCGGACCAAGCGAGCGCCGTGCTGCCGGGACAACCAGTCGTCATAGAGCATGGTCCCCGCAGGCGCTTCGTCCATCACATGGACGTGCCTCAGTCCCGGCACCGTCTCGGCAAGCACTGCCGCCTCATTGGTGAAATCGGCTGAGGCGAAGAGTACCTTGGCAGCACAGTCCTGCATGATGTGCGCGAGCGTGCTGTAATGGGCGCGGGTCGTCGCCGGGGTCACCGAAGCACCGGTTCGGAGCGCCCCGAGCAGCGTCTCGACAAATCGGTGATCGTTCTTGACCAGGACAGCGACATGGTCGCCGGCGCCGATCCCGAGCGCTGCCAATCCGTTCGCTACACGGTTGGTACGTTCCTCGAGCTCGCTGTAGGTGATCCGGTGTGGCCCATAGATCAGCGCTTCCTTGTCGGGCCACATCGTCAGAGGCAAATCGAATATGGTGCCAAAATTCATCAGCTCGCCTGCTGTTCGATGCGTCCGCCAAACTCGAAGACTTCAAGCATGACGCCACCAAGCGAGCTCGGTTTGACCCAATTGACCTTGAGACGTTCTGGCTTGTAGCGCGCTGCCGCCGTTCCGGGTGGAAGCAGCTGCGGTGACGGCAACACCCATTCGACACCGGCGGCACTCCACTCCGTCATGACCTCGCTCAGGCTATCGACGCGGACCGCAAGCGAAAAGGCGCCTGGACCGCGGCGGTCGAGGAACCGCCGGACCGGCGAGCCGGGGCCCGTCGGAGCGATCAGGGACACCGCTCCTGCCTCGCCCAAAGGCAATGTGACGTCGTCGATCTCGACGGGAGGCTCCGGCATATGGGCCAGCGGCAGGCTGACAAGCCCCAGTCCGCGCCATTTGGCGAGTGTCGCATCGAGATTGTCGGTCGCAATGTTGAGGGTGAGGAACTCGACTATGCGGCCCATGGCTCATTCCGCTGCCTTGGTCGGAGCCGACTGCTTGCGGGCCTCCTCGCCTTCGACATAGATCCCCATCGCCTTGGCCTGCTCGCGCATGGCGCGGATGTCGGCCATCACGTCCTCGGCCGGGCGCATGTAATTCCGTGGACTCTTGAAATGCGGAATGACGTGACGGCCGAACATTTCGATCGACTTCATGATTTTGTCGTGCGGTACGCTGTCGATCCGCATGACCAGCGTGTCGATGCCACAATCGCCAAACCTCTCAATCGCGCGGATGCAGCTCTCGGGCGAACCGAAAATGGCAGCTCCCGAACCTTCCTTGAAGTATTCGAAGTCATCCGTCTTCTTCGCGACCTCGGCAATCTTGTTCATATAGGCATAGCTCTGTGCCACCTTCGCGAGCCTCGGATAGCCGTCAATAGCGATGCGCAGCCACTTGATGTTGCCGGCGCCGGCTTCTGCCTCGGCGATTGCGTCAGTGTCGGCGCAATAAGCCTGGAGAAGCGCGCCGGCGCTGTCATTGACATGCTCGCCCCGCGCCCTGGCGTCACAGGTCGCGGCGCGAAAGGCGGAGACGGAGTCGGAGAGCGCATCCCAGCCCATGAAATTCGACCAGCTATAGACGCCGACGCCGAGATTGCCCGCCATGCGATGGCTCTCGACGCTGGTGGCCGCCACATAGATCGGCGGGTGTGGACTCTGCAGTGGCTTGGGGATCAGCGAACGCGGCGGGATCTTGTAGTGCTCGCCGTAAAACATGAACGGATCCTGGGTGAAGGCATTCTTCAGGACCTGGATGCCTTCATTGACCTCGTCGCGGTTCTTCTCGAGATCGACCTCGAATGCCCGGAGCGCCAGGGTGGTGTTGCCGCGACCCACCCCGAGCTCGATGCGCCCATTGGAAAGGATGTCCTGAACGGCGGTGCGCGAGGCGATGCGCAGCGCGTGGTTCATCCTCTTCGGCAGCAGTGTGATCGCATGGGCGAAGCGCAAGGTCTTGGTCAGTGGAAAGAGATAGGCGAACAATACTTCCGGGCAGGAGGTGGCGATGCCACCGATGGCATATTGCTGCTCGGAAACACCGAAGCTGTCGAAGCCCCATTTCTCTGCATGAATGACCTGCTCCACAAGCTCCCAGTAACGGGTCTGGTAGGAGGCGCCGGGGAGCGTTTCCGCTTCGGAAAAGAACATGAACTTCATGGGGTGCTCCTGTTTTCGCCGTGACCGTCGGCATTGAGGCCGTTCAGGACGAAATCGACGATCTCCTGCGTGACCGCCTCTCCGCCGAATTTGCCGATCGACCAGTGGCGCAACGGCCAGATCGTGCAGAGGAAATAGATGAAATTGGCCGTGAGCTCAGGGTTGCGAATCGAGAAATCACCATTGCGTTTGCACTCGCTGAGAAGCTCCTGGAATACAGCGATATATTGCGCGTCGAGTTCATAGACCTGGCGCCTCCCTTCGGGCGTGAGGGCTCGGCTCTCCTGGAACATCAGCTTGATGAAACGATGGTTCTGATCGAACACCTCTATGACGGTGCGGATGGCGCCGGCCAATTTTTCCTTGGGCGGCTGCTCGCTGTTGCGCCAGCGGGTCAGCGCCGTGACGATCTCGGTCATGAAGAACTTGTAGACGTTGTAAAGAATATCCTCCTTACGCTCGAGATACTGGTACATGGTAGCGACCGGCATGTCCGCCGCCGCGGCGATCTCGCGGATCGTCGCCTTGGCAAACCCTTTGGCGGCAATGACCTTGGATGCTCCATCGACAATGCGCCGCCAGCGCTCATCCACCACCGATTTGGAAAAACCTTCGGCAACCACGCCCTGGCCAGGATTGGCGCCGCGCTCGCGGCCGCTCGCGGCGCGAGGCGCAAGCGGCACCACATCGCCGGCGGCAACCGTCATCTGCGTCTGTGTGACCTCGGCGATCTGGTGCTCATCGCGATAGACCTGCGCCCGCCATACCGAGATTGTCGAGCCAAGGTGAACGGGGCTCGCCTCGGCGCGCAGCACTCTGCCGCGACCAGGCCCCAGGAAATTCGTCTTGGACTCGATGAGAACCGACGTCGAGCCCGGTGCCAGATTGAGGCTCGTGCCATAAGAGTTGGCGCAGTCGGCCAGGGCCATCACGATGCTGCTGCTGACGGTGTCCTGGTCGCCGAGGAACGCCGGCTCGATATCGAGCTGGGAGATGACCCGGTGGCGCGCGGCGTAGGGGAAGGTGATGCCGAGCACCCTGCCGATTCCGCTCTGGTGCTGTCCAAGAAATCTTGCCGGGTCCATCTATTCGTCTCGAATGATCGCTCATTCAACGCCCGCCACGGTACCTCTGTCAACCCAGCAATAATGCCGCAATCTGCGGATTTGACAGGGTTGGTACAGGCGAAATACGAATGATCGCTCATACCAGAGGGCATCCATGAACGCAGGAAAGATCGACGCGATCGAAGCCCAGAGTGAGCGAACGATCGATATTGGCGACCTTGATAGCCGGCGCAACCTCAAGTTTCGCTCGATGCTCGGGCTTGCTTTGACACCCGTTTTTCGCGAGTTGCTGCCACGGCTCCGCTATATCGAGATGGGGCAGCGAGGCATCACGCCCGGACAGTATCTGCAGGATTTCACCATCTTCCCATCGCCGCACGGCTTCGGAGACCGGTTCCAGGGCACCTACCGAGTCCGGCTCTGCCGATCGACTTCCGATGAAGCGCGCGGCACGGTCGAGCGGATGATCGTCGAGACCCGGGCTGTCATTATCGGCAGACCGGCGGTCGCGCCGTCAGCCTCGCTTGGTTTCGAGCCGAGCCTCGGGCCGCCGGCGACGGCAGGCGAAGCGCGGGTCCTTCACATACTGACGCGGCCAAAGAACGACCCGGGCGACCGCCTGGTCAATGAGGTTCCGGACGAAATCGATTTTCTGAGACTTCATGAATTCGGCGAACCCTTTCCAACCATTGCTCGGCTTGCCAAGCTCGAGGAGGGTTTCATTGAAATCAGTGGTGCCAACATCGAGACAGGCGGGTTCTGGGGCACTGCCAACTCGGATGTATTCCAGCACGTCCATGCCCGCGAATACACGATGGCCATGGAGAATGCCGTGACCCAAGGGTTGGCCGTCGCCGGGTTGCCCCTGGCCGGTTATGTTCCCTTGCGCGCCCGCACAATCTTCCGCCGTCCTTCCTTCGTCGGGCAAGCCTACCGCCTGCATGTCAGCCTGTTTCGCAGGGGAGCGGAGGTCGTCGCGCTTGGAAGCTTCTACAACTCCGACCAGGGTGCAATTCTCGAGCAGGACCGCGCGGCGGTCTTCCTCCGATTCGACAGCCATCTATCCTGACCGTCTTGCGAGAGTTCATCGATCGTATGCTGCTTCGCAGTGCTTTGCGAGCAAGCCCCAGTCGATGTCGATTCCAAGCCCCGGTGCATCTGGAAGATATGCGTGACCATCCCTGATCGCGATTCCGCCCCTTATGAAATCATGCGGGCCCAGGTCGACAAAGGAGACGTGACCCTCGCAGTCAACGGGGTAGTGGGTGCGGATCACCGAAGCAATGTGGCAGCAGGCGGTGTCGCCGATAAGCGTGTAGGGGTTCGTATCCACCGAAACGCCAATATTGGCGCTTTCACAGATTGCTATGATTTTCATGGATTCGAAAAATCCACCCAACCGGTTCAATTTGAGCACTATACGGTCGCAAGCTTGCAATCGCGCGAGCTGCACCATCTGCTTTGCCGACCATACTGATTCATCGAGGATCAGTGGCACGCCGGCGGCGCGCCGGATGTGAACATGGCCGTCGAGGTCAGCATAGGGCAGGGGTTGCTCGATCGAGAGATTGTCGCAGCTGGCGTAACGGCGCAATGACTGCACCGTCCATGCGGCGCTTTCCCACCCTTGATTGGCATCGGCGTCGATGAAAACTTCCCGCGGTGTTGCGGCAATGGCCGCGTCCAGCTTGGCCAATTCAGCAAGCAGGTTGTCGCGTGTCCACCCGTCGGCGAGCAAGACATCGCCGACCTTGATCTTGAGTCCTCTGAAACCGCGCGAAGCGTATTCCCTGCAGGCCTCCGCCATCACGTCCGGTGTTTTGTGATAAAGGTTCGTCAACATGGTCAACTCGGTGCGAAAGCCTCCACCGAGCAGTGCATAAACCGGCAAGCCTCGGGCCTTTCCCACGAGGTCGTAAAGGGCCATGTCCACGCCAGAACGCGCTGCACGCGCCCCCGGCATTCCCCCACCATACGCCGACTCCATCAGATGATTGCAAAGCGCGAGGTTGCCGGGATCTCGACCTTTGAGCGCCCGATCATAGCGCGCGAGTTGGGTCTCGATCTGATCACCTGATTCACCCAGATACCACTCTTGGCTCGACGCCTCGCCCACACCATGTGTGCCATCCTCGGTCGTGACCTTCACGAGGACCGAAGGCAACTGACTGGGCCAGACATATTCATCGTCGACCCATGCCTCCTTGATAGCCTTTGGATAGAGCCGAAATCCTTCGATGCATGCAATTTTCATTTCATCACCGCGGAAAAGGGGAGATCCTGTGTGCTTGTCTGCGAGGCAGCTGCATGTACATTCGTGCCAAAACTCCGTCACTGTCGCAATACCGCGGATATGCTAGGAACACTCAGGAGATTGTTCAAAAAGCGGACGCGAGCCCGAACGCGACGCGGCAAGTCGGGCAAGGCGCGTCCCATACGATCCTTGCCGGTTTGTCGTGATAAGCGTCCTCTCCGAAACCGCCATCGAGCATCTGATCCAGGATTACGGTCTCTGGATCGTGTTCACCGTGGTGATGTCCGAGAGCATGGGTGTTCCGTTACCGGGAGAGACGACCCTCGTGGCGGCAGGCATCTACGCAGGCAGCACCAATGGAATCGATCCCTATCTCCTTGTGGCGGTGGCCGCCGCAGCGGCGGTTCTGGGAGACAATATCGGTTATGTGATCGGGCGCACGATCGGATTGCGCCTGCTTTTGCGATACGGGCCGTATGTGAACCTCACCGAGGCACGTCTCAAACTGGGCCGTTACCTGTTTCTCCACCATGGCGGCAAGATCGTGTTCCTCGGCAGGTTCGTGGCCCTTCTGCGGACGTTGACCGCCATTCTCGCCGGCGCCGATCAGATGCCGTGGCCGCGCTTCCTGTTCTATAACGCCTGCGGTGGAATTTGCTGGGCGGCGGCCTTCGGATTCGGAGCTTATTTCTTCGGTGAGAAGGTCAGGTCGATCTCCGGTCCCATCGCCATAGCCTTGCTTTTCGTAGCAGTCACGGTGGTCTTTGTCGGGGCGCTCTACCTTCATCGCCACGAGGAGGAACTCCAACGGCGGGCGGAACAGGCGTTCCCTGGCCCTCTCCTCCCGAAACCGCTGCGCAGCGACGCCCCTTGATCGCTGCGAATGCTGAGCGAGGCTTAGCTTCCTGAACAGGCGGGTTAACTATTTCACGGGTTCAACGGCCGCCGCCGAGGCACTTTTCCGCATGGCCGCAGCCGCAGATTAAGAAACCAAAAACCTTGGGTCCCACGTCTGCGAGTCTTACCGGCTGCAGTTGTGGTATAAATTCGGATAACCATCGCCATGACGAAGAATGCCGCCTAATGAACATACGCCTGAGCCAGTTCCTGTTTCTCATGATCGCACTGGCCGGACTGTTGGTCGGGCGATCCGCTCTTGCCCAGGCTCCGGAACCGACTCCGGAAAAGCTCCGTACACTGACCGACCTGCTTCGTGATCCATCGATTCAGGCGTGGTTGCAAGCACAATCGAAGAGCAAGCCTCCAGCAACGGGAGAGAGCTCCACGTCCACTCGATCAGCGAGTTTTCAGGAGGTGATCGTCGGTTACATCGATTCGACGCGTCAATTTCTGCGTGAGCTCGCCGCAACGGCTCCAAAGCTGCCTGGCGAGCTGCTCCAGGCCTGGTCCACGCTGTCGGCAGAAGTTCAGGAACGAGGTCCCGTCAGCGTCGTTGCGCTTCTTGCGCTGTTTGCGGTTCTCGGATTCGGAGTGGAGTGGTTGTTCTGGTGGGCGACTGCCGGCGTTCGCCGGTCGATAATTGCGATGAGCCTGGATACTGCGAAGCAGCGCCTGCATGCGGCGTGGACCCGAACAATCTATGGCATGGGCGTGTTGCTGGCATACGCCATCGGCAGTGTCGGTGCGTTTCTTCTTTTCGACTGGCCGCCTGTCCTCAGAGAGGTGGTGCTCTCCTATCTTTTGGCTTTTCTGGTGATCAGGCTGACCTTGGTGCTCGGAAGGATTGTTCTAGCACCCGGTGCCGAGCGCTTTCGAATCATTCCGATGGCCGACGTGACCTCGCGGTTCTGGTTCATCTGGTCGGGAATCCTGGTCGCCTATTTCTCAGTCGTGAAGGTCACCTTCGACCTTCTGCCTTCGCTGGGAGTCAGCCGCGTCGGCGACTACCTCTTCGGGGTGCTGTGCGGGATCGGTCTGCTCGGGCTTGCGCTCTATGTCGTGTGGTTCCATCCGGCATTGGACGGTCGCCCGCGAGAAAATCATAAGCACTGGATGGGCTCTACGCTGCTTTCGCTATATCTGTTCGTCGTCTGGCTCCTTCTATTCACGGGCTCTGCGACACCCTTCTATATTGGCGTCATTCTATTGCTGCTGTGGATCGCGGTTCATATCAATCATCTGGCAGTACCGCATGTCTCGCGCCCGGCAGGAGTCGAGCCGACCAATGGTGCGGTCCATTCGCTCACCACAGTCACATGGGAACGCGGCATAAGGGCCGTGCTGTTGATCGGCGCCGCGTGCCTCATCGCATGGATCGCCGGGCTTGACCTCGGCAGCTTGAGTGAAGGCAGCACGACAGCGACTCGGTTGCTGCGCGGCGCGATCAACGTCGTGATAATCGTGCTCCTCGCCAACTTCGCCTGGTACCTTGCACGCGCCTGGATCGATCATCGACTCACGGTTGCTGCTGGCGAGGCTGATGGCGATCAAGCGCGCCGTGATGCGAGAATGCGCACGCTTCTACCCATTGTCAGAAACGTGCTGTTCGTCGTTCTGATCGTCATGGCCGCCCTGGTTGCGCTTTCCTCTCTCGGGATTGAAATCGGTCCGCTGATCGCCGGGGCCGGTGTTGTCGGCGTAGCGGTCGGCTTCGGCGCGCAGACCCTGGTCAAGGACATCATCTCGGGGATATTCTTCCTGCTCGATGATGCGTTCCGGGTCGGCGAGTATATCGAGAGCGGCAACATCCGCGGCACTGTCGAAGGATTTTCCCTCCGCTCAATCAAGCTCAGGCACCAGCGCGGCGCTTTGCACACGATTCCCTTCGGCTCGCTCGAGAAGATCACGAACTACTCGCGCGACTGGGCGATCGACAAGATCATGGTGGGGGTGACCTACGACACCGATCTCGCCAAAGTGAAAAAGATCATAAAGGAGATCGGAAAGGAGCTGCAGGCAGATCCAGAGCTTGCGCCATTCATCCTGGAAACCTTGAAGATGCAGGGTGTCGAACAATTCGGAGATTTCGCCATTCAGATCCGAATGAAGATGATGACGAAGCCGGGCGAGCAGTTTGCCATCAGGCGTCGGGCCTATGCTCTCATCAAGCGGGCCTTTGACGCCAACGGTATCAAGTTCGCCTATCCGACGGTGCAGGTTGCGGGCGGCGAGCAGGCAACTGCAGCAGTGGCCCAGCAGGGAATCGAGCTGCTAAAGCCACCAACGCCTGCCGCTTGAATCAGCCAGCTCGATATTATCCTTAACGCGAATGTGTGATGGCGTATGCAAAGTACAGTTTTGCCAATAGTTCCGTAGAGGATTTGCCATCGTTTCCCTGAATTGGGGAGACATTGTGTGATAAAGTAGCCATCTTAAAGACTTAGCTGTACTTTGCTCAGTGTTAAAGCTGATTTTAAACACTATCAGTACAGAATAAGCCAAGAGCGCTTCTTGTTAAACAAGATTTGCGGAGAGTACCTGTGCGCGCGTTGATCCATTGGTGTCTTAAGACCAGAGCGCTTATTTTAGCAGTGGCACTGATCATTCTCGGGTTCGGGATACAAAGGATTTCGCAGCATGGCCTGGAGATCCTGCCAGAGATTTCGGCCACGACGGTTGAAATTCAAACCGAAGCGCTCGGCTTGTCGGCCACCGAAGTCGAACAGATGATCACGGTGCCGCTCGAGGCCGATCTTCTGAACGGTGTGCCCTGGCTGAAGAACATCCGGTCCAATTCGATCGATGGATTGTCTTCGATCCAGCTGATCTTCGATCCTGGAACGGATGTGATGAACGCTCGACAAATGGTCCAGGAGCGGCTCACGCAGGCGCATGCGCTGCCCAACGTATCCAAGCCGCCGGTAATGCTGCCACCGCTTTCGTCGGCGAGCCGGATCATGGCAATCGCCATGAGCTCGAAAGATTTATCACCGATCCAGCTTTCGGTGCTGGCGCACTGGATCGTGCGGCCGCGGCTGATGGGCATTCCAGGAATTGCCAATGTCTCGGTGTGGGGCGAGCGAAATCGCGAGCTACAGGTCCAAGTCGATCCCAAGGATCTGAGCCATGGCTCGATCACGCTGCAGGACGTCATTCAAAGCACCGGAGAAGCCTTGTGGGAGTCGCCCCTCAGCTATCTCGAGGCTTCGACACCAGGTACCGGCGGATGGATCGACACGCCCAATCAACGCCTCGGGATTCGCCATGTCCTGCCGATCGTCACGGCAGAGGATCTGGCGAAAGTCGCCTTCAAGGACGAGAAGGGCGTCGTCCATACGCTTGGCGATGTCTCGAAGGTCGTCGAGGATCACCAGCCGCTGATCGGCGATGCGCTTGTCGACGGCAAGCCCGGTCTGGTGCTCGTCGTTGAAAAATTCCCGATGGGCGATACTCAGGAGATCACTCGCCAGGTCGACGATGCTCTGACCGCTCTCGGGCCGGGTCTACCGGGGGTGACGATCGACAAGAATGTGTTCCGGTCTTCGACGTTTCTCGGAATCGCCACCGACAACTTCTACCGGGTGACATTGGCAGCGATCATCGCTGCGATTTTCGGGCTGTTCGTTCTTTTCCGCGAATGGCGCGCCGTCCTGGTCGCCGCCATTGCGATCGGCTTGTCGGTGTCGGCCGCCATGGCGGTGCTCATCGTCCTCGGAATGTCGGTCAATAGCATGGTTCTGGCGGGACTGCTGGTCGCTCTCGCGGCCGTCGTCGACGACGCCATCAGCCTTGTCGGGACAATCCTCGACCGCCGGCGCGCCGAGCGGACCGCCGGCGGCAATGCGTCGATCGCCAGCATCATCATCGATGCCACGCTCTCGTCACGGAGCTCGATCGTCTACACGACTCTAATCATGATTCTGGCTGGGATACCCATGATGCTCGTCGCGGGTCTTGCCGGAGCATTCCTGATGCCGCTGGTGACCGCCTATGCTGCCGCCCTTCTGACCGCAATGGCGGTAGCGATTCTGGTGATCCCCACGCTCGGCGCGGTCCTGTTCGGGGCGCCCGCAGCCGAACATCGCTCAACGCGCATCGCGGATGTGGTGCAGGATCACTATCGTGCCGCCCTGTCGAAGATCGTCGGCCACTCATCGAGCGGCTTTGTCGCGGCAGCGGCGATCACCGCTGCAGCAATCCTCTGCACACCATTCATCGGTAGATCACTCCTGCCGGAGTTCGGCGAACGCAGTCTCGTCATGCATTGGACGACACCGCCTGGAACATCGCTTCCTGAAATGCAGCGCGTGACCAATCTCGTCACGACCGACCTCAAGGCGATCCCGGGCGTCGACAAGGTCACAGCAACGCTCGGTCGCGCGATTGAAGCTTCCGAGCTGTTCACGGGGCCAGACCAGGGCGTATTGTGGATCAACATCCGTCCCGATGCCGACCTGATGCAAATTCGCAGGGCGGTCCGCGACGTCGCAGAACGCTATCCAGGGGTCGACCACAACATCTATACCGAGATCGATGACACGCTGAGGCAGAAAGCGGTCGATTCCCCCACCGATGCGATCACCGTGCGAGTCTATGGCGAGGATGACCAGATTCTGCAGCAGAAGGCGCTCGAGGTCGCGCAGCTGGTCAAGAATGTCCCTGGTGTCGAGGCAATCAGGACGCATGCGCTGATTCAGACCCCGGCAATCCAGATTCAGACGAATCTGGCCAAGGCCGAGCAACACGGAATCAAGCCCGGTGACGTTCGGCGTGCCACCTCCACTCTGCTTGCCGGTATCCAGGTCGGCGGTCTGTTTCAGGACCAGAAGATCTTCGATGTGGTGGTATGGGGCAAGCCGGAGGTTCGCGACAGTCTGTCAAGCATTCGTGCTCTGACCATCAATGCACCCGACGGGTCCGTCGTTCGTCTCGAAGATGTGGCTGATGTCAACATCAAGCCGAGCGACGTCGTCATCAAGCGGGATTCGGTGTCGCGTTACACCGATGTCGATATCGAGGTGAAGGGTCGCACGCAGGCAAGCGTCAGGTCCGATATCAAGCAGGCGCTGGCTGGGCTCAACCTGCCGATCGAATATCATTTCGAGGTACAGGGCGAGGGTCCAGCCTGGCAGAGCGCCGAGTGGCAATTCATAGGCTCGATCGTGGCGGTCGGTGTGCTGATTTTCCTGCTTCTCCAGGCAGCGCTGTCAAATTGGCGGCTGGCGGCTCTCGTGTTCGTGACGTTGCCTGCGGCACTGATCGGCGGGTTGATCGCCGCAGCATTCGGCGGCGGGATGTCGCTCATCGCGCTGACCGGTCTTCTGGCAGCGCTTGGCATTGCGGTCAAGAACGCAATCGACATCGTGAGACACGCTCAAGAGCTTGCTGCCAAAAGCAGCGTGACGAGTCGGGAAACAATGATCACGGCCGCAAGCGAGCGCGTTGTTCCGCTCCTTTCATCGGCTCTGGTCATCACGGGCGCGCTCCTGCCCTTTGCCATGGCCTACAATGTTGCCGGACTCGAGCTCATGCAGTCGATGTCGACCATCATTCTTGGCGGAGTGGTCGGCGCCACAGCGTTCAGTCTGCTGATTGTTCCTTTGATGTGCGCCAACGTCCGATTCGGCGCAGAAGTGGATGCATTTGTCGAGCAAGACCATGTTTAAGCGTAAGACAAACCTGATGCTCACGGCGTTCGTGGCGGTGCTTTCACTGGCGGTCGCCAATGGCACGAGCCGAAGTGCCGAGGATGAAGAGACGGAAGAATCGGTGACGGTGAGCGACACGCCCGGCAAGGACGTCAAGACCCTGACCTTCACCGAGGATGCCATGGAGCGACTCGGAATCGAGACCGGCACGGTGCGCCAAGTTGTGGTGTCTCACGATGGCGTCGAGGGGTCGCACAAGGCGGTTCCGCTCTCGGCGGTGACGTATGACGCCGACGGCAAAACCTGGGTCTACACCAATCCGGCGCCCGATACTTTTGTGCGCGAGCCGGTCACGGTCGAGTTTATGGATGCCGAAAACATGTATCTATCGCAGGGACCGAAAATCGGCGACTCGATTGCGACGACCGGCGTTCAGGAAATGATCGGCGCCGAGTTCGGCGTCGGCGAGGGCGAGTAAGTATCCGGGTGGCACAGTCATGATCCGCGGCATTGTCATCAACAGCATGCGGTTTCGCTGGATTATTCTGGCGATGGCCGCTGTTCTCACGCTTACTGGCCTGAGCCAGTTCTATCGGATGTCGGTCGACGTGTTTCCGGAGTTCGCGCCGCCGCTGGTCGAGATCCAGACACCGAGCTCGGGACTGTTCCCCGAAGAGGTCGAGGCGCTGGTCACGGTGCCCCTGGAACAGGCGATGGCAGGGTTGCCGGGTCTGCACCTCATGCGATCGAAATCGGTGGCTCAGCTGTCATCGATCATGCTGGAGTTCGACAGGGGCACGGACCTGATGAGCGCCCGACAGCTCGTGCAGGAGCGTGTCGCCATCGTGGCGCCAAGCCTGCCGACCTGGGCGGCTCCTCCCTTCATGCTTCCGCCATTGTCGGCAGCGCGCCGCGTCATGATGATCGGCCTGTCGTCGGACACGATATCGCTTCACGACCTGTCGATGCTTGCCTATTGGAAGATCGACGAGAGGCTGCTGCGGGTTCCGGGCGTGGCCAATGTGGCGATCTGGGGCGAGCGGTTGAAGATGCTCCAGGTCCAGGTCGATCCCAACAAGCTCAAGGCCAGGAATGTCAGCCTCGACAGCGTGATGGAGACGACTGCCGATGCACTCGATTCAGGGCTTTTGACCTATTCGAGCGGCCATCATATCGGCACGGGCGGCTGGATCGACACGCCGAACCAGCGGCTCAACATCCGACACCTTCTGCCGATCGTCGATCCTTCCGACATGGCGAAGGTGAAGTTCAAGGATGGCGCTGGGACACTCAGGACACTTGGTGACGTCGCCGACGTGAAAGAGGACCACCAGCCACTGATCGGCGACGCGATCGTCGATGGCCATCCCGGTCTGCTTCTGGTCGTGGAGAAGTTTCCCTGGGGCAATACGCTCGAGATCACCCGCGGCATCGATGATGCCCTTGCCGAGCTGAAGCCCGGGCTCAACGGCGTGACCATCGATGCGGGAATCTTCCGTCCCGCGGCGTTCATCGAGCAGTCGATCGACAATGTGTCATGGGCACTGCTGCTCGGCTGCATTCTGGTCATCGTGGTGCTTTTCGCCTTTCTCTATGAGTGGCGCGTCGCGCTGATCAGCCTCGTTGCCATCCCGCTATCGCTCATTGCTGCCGTTTCGGTGCTCTATCTCAAGGGCGCGACCATGAACACCATGGTGCTGGCGGGTCTGGTGATCGCGCTGGGTGCGGTCGTCGACGACGCGATCATCGACATCGAGAATATCGTGCGCCGGCTGCGCGAGCATCGAGCGTCCGGCGGCACGCATTCGGCGGCGCGGGTCATTCTCGATGCCTCGCTCGAGGTGCGAAGCCCGATCATCTATGCGACGCTGATCATCGTGCTAGCGGTTGTCCCGGTGTTCTTCATGTCGGGGCTTTCGGGCGCATTCTTTCAGCCGCTGGCAGTGTCCTATGCCGTGGCACTTCTGGCCTCGATGCTCGTGGCACTGACCGTCATACCGGCGCTGAGCTTGATTCTCCTGGCCAATGTGGCGCTGGAACGGCGGCGCTCGCCGCTCGCGGACTGGCTGCGGGCGCGCTATGAGGCGCTGCTCAGGCCGCT
Source organism: Aestuariivirgaceae bacterium (assembly GCA_044870245.1). Taxonomy (GTDB): domain Bacteria; phylum Pseudomonadota; class Alphaproteobacteria; order Rhizobiales; family Aestuariivirgaceae; genus DATAFF01. The sequence continues at coordinate 68,830 of JBIOYR010000069.1, forward strand.
CATCAGGCGACCGGCTCCCGCCTATGCCGCGGCAGCACTTGTGACGATTGCAGGAATCGTTGCCTGGCCATTTCTAGGCCAATCCCTGCTGCCCGAGTTCAAGGAGCGCGACTTTCTCATGCATTGGGTGACGACGCCCGGAACGTCGCTGCCCGAGATGGTCCGGCTCACCACCCGGGTCGGCAACGACATCCTGGCGATTCCCGGCGTGAAGCACCAGGGCGCCCATATCGGGCAGGCGCTGATCATGGAAGAACTAGCCGGATCGAATTTTGCCGAGAACTGGATCAGCGTCGATCCGAACGCCGACTTTGAAGAAGCCTTGAGCAACGTCGAGACAGTGGCGCACAAATATCCCGGGCTCTTCAGGAATGTCGAGACCTATCTCGGCGAACGGGTCGAGGAGGTGCTGGCCGGCGCATCGGGGGCGATTGTCATTCGCATCTATGGACAGGACCTCGATGTTCTTCACGATAAGGCGGAGGAGATCAGGGAATCTCTGTCGCATATCGAGCGTATCCAGGATCTCTTCGTCGATTTGCAAGAGAAGGTTCCGCAGATCGATGTCACTACCAATCTGGCACAGGCACAGAAATACGGATTGAAGCCGGGCGATGTGCGGCGGACGGCGGCAACACTGGTTGCCGGCACGGAAGTCGGCGACCTGTTCAGGGGAGGTCGCGCTTATGACGTGCAAGTATGGGGCACGCCAAACACTCGCACGAATGTCGCGTCAATCGGCGAGTTGCTGATCGATACGCCCAACGATGGTGCCGTGCCTCTGAAGGATGTCGCAACCGTCAGCATCAAGCCGAGCCCCAACATCATCACCCGCGAGAATTTCCGGCGCTGGATCGATGTGACGGCCAATGCCAGCGGACAGGACCTGTCGCGGGTGGTCGGCGAGGTCAAGCAGCGGCTCACCAAGATCAAGTTCCCGCTCCAGTATGATGCAGAGGTGCTTGGCGAATTTACCGAGGCACAATCAGCGCAGCGACAGGTGATGCTCTATTCGGCGATCGTCGCGATCGGCATCCTGATCCTGCTGCAGATCGTGTTCGCAAGTTGGCGTCTGGCGCTGCTCGCCTTCATCACTCTTCCTTCCGCCGTGATCGGGGGTGTGCTGGCCGGCTATCTCGGTGATCCGGTGATCTCGATCGGTTCGATCGTCGGGTTCCTCACGGTATTCGGGATTGCGGCCCGCAATGTCATCCTGCTGGTCCATCATTGCCAGCACCTCGAGAAATTCGAGGGCGAGCCATTTGGACCTGACCTCGTCATCCGCGCCGCGAAGGAGCGACTGGCGCCAATTCTGATGACGACCGCCGCGACCGGCCTTGCGCTCATTCCCCTCGTGGTTCAGGGCGACATCTCGGGCCAGGAGATCGTGCTGCCGACAGCGATCGTGATCCTCGGCGGCCTCGTCACGTCGACGCTGTTGGCGCTGTTCGTGGTCCCATCCTGGTACCTGCGCTTCGGCAAGGCGGCTGCAGCAGGTTAGCCGCGCGCCGCCACTGCTCGTCGCGAAGCACAACACTGCAGGACCAGTCAGAGCGTGACCTGGGCGCCAAGCTCCACGACGCGGCCGGGTGGGATCTTGAAGAAGCTTGTCGGGTTCGCCGCGTTCTGCATGAGGAAAATGAAAATCCAGTCCTGCCAAAGCGGCATACCTTCACTCGAGGGGACAACTGAGCGACGGCCCAGGAAGAACGATGTCGACATGGCGTTCAGCTTCAGTCCATGTTCCTGGGCGAGCGCAAGCGCATTTGGAATATCGGGACTCTCCATGAAGCCATAAGTGATATTCAGGCGCTTGAAACGCGGGCCGATGGATTCGACGGAGATCCGATTTGAATCCGGCACTCGAGGAATATCTGCTGTCGTAACCGTCAGGATGATGTTGTGGTCGTGCAAGACCTGATTGTGCTTGAGGTTGTGGAGCAGCGCGATTGGCGCAACGAGAGGGGTGGAGGTGAAGAATATCGCGGTCCCACGAACCATGTTTGGCAGTCGGCGTTCCAGCATCCGGATGAGGTCGGCAAGCGGGACGGTGTCCCTGGCCGCCTTTTCGTTGAGGATGCGGGTTCCCTTTGTCCAAATCCACATGATCATGACAAGTCCGGCTCCAAGCGCGAGCGGAAACCAGCCACCCTGCGGTATCTTCAGCGTGTTGGAACCGAGGAAGATCAGATCGACCAGCAAGAAGGGCCCAAGCACGGCAAGCGCTGCCGTCAAGGGCCACTTCCAATAGCGGACCGCAATCACATACAGCAGGAGGACTGTCACAACCATGGTGGCCGTCACCGCGATCCCATAGGCAGCGGCCAGATTTGAAGAGTTCTTGAACATGACCAGCAGCAGCAAGACGCCGGTCAACAGGAGCCAGTTCGCCGATGGCACATAGATCTGACCGGCGACGGTTTCGCTGGTGCGCTTGATCGTGACCCGCGGCAGCAGCCCGAGTTGAACTGCCTGCTGCGTGACCGAGAACGCGCCAGTGATGACGGCCTGGCTGGCGATGACGGTGGCGGCGGTGGTAAGCACAAGCACCGGCCAATAGGCGGATGCAGGGATCATCCGAAAGAACGGATCAGCTCGGGTCGATGGATCCGCGAGCACCAGGGCGCCCTGGCCGAGGTAATTCAGCATCAGTGAGGGAAACGCCAGCCCGAGCCAGGCTAAACGGATGGGGGCCTTTCCAAAATGCCCGATATCGGCATAGAGCGCCTCAGCCCCGGTTACGACGAGGAAGACACTGCCCAAGATGGCAAATCCGAGGAGTCCGTTTTCGACGATGAGATCGATGCCATAGGAAGGGCTCAGACCGCGGAGGACTGATGGTTCCTTGAATATGGGGCCCAGGCCGAGGGCAGCCAGAATCAGGAACCACACGACCATGACCGGCCCGAAATACCAACCTACACGAGCTGTTCCCCGCGCTTGAACCATGAAGAGCGCAATGAGAATGATCCCGGCAGTCGGCAGGACATAGGGCTGAAAGCCCTCACCAACGCCTGGTGCGGCCAAAATACCCTCGGCAGCAGAAAGCACCGAGATCGCAGGTGTTATGAGACTGTCTCCATAGAACAGGGCCGCACCACAGACGCCGAGGGCAAAAATAAGCCGGGTCCGGCGCCCGCTGATACGCTGGGCCAAGGCCATCAAGGCGAGTGTCCCGCCCTCACCCTTGTTGTCGGCCCGCAAGACGAGGAGAATATATTTTACGGTCACGACCAGCGTCAGAGCCCAAAAGACCAGCGAAACCACCCCGAGAACGGCCGCTTCGGTTGCACCTGACGAATGGGCCAATGCCTCCCGCATGGCATAGAGCGGGCTCGTGCCGATATCGCCGAACACCACACCAATGGATCCGAGCGTCAGTGTCCAAATGCCATGGCTTGCGGTTGCCCTGAGCGGGTCTGTGCCGTCGTTTGTTGCGGGTTCTGTGGTCGCTGCCTTCAAGGCATTCCTCAACGGATGTCGGTTCGCAAATGGCCTTGACACGTTGGCGCATTCGCTCCTCCGAAAGGCGCTTTAGCGGTGCGTCGCATTTGGAAGGAGCAACCTCGCGGGCGGAATCCTTGGAGTTGTTAACTCTGCCCGCATAAAGGTTCGAGAGGAAAAAACGGCGGTTCGTATAAGAATCTCATTAAGATTTGCGCAGACTCATTCTGCTGCGGAATGCATTCTCAAACGCTCGCGAAGCTGATTTCGGGGAAGCTTGCGGCTGCAATAGCGTTCGGGCAAGAAGAGATCTGCAGCGCTCAATCGGTGGAGATTTACCATGCGATTGCTTGTCTTCCAGCACATCGATTGCGAACACCCTGGTCAGCTCCGGCACCATCTTCGGCAGGATCGCATCGAGTGGCACACGATCGCGCTCGATCGGGGTGAGCTTATTCCGCCTCTCGACAGCTACGATGCACTGTGGGTGATGGGCGGCCCGATGGACGTCTGGGATGTCGAGGAGAATCCCTGGCTGATCGCTGAAAAGGCTGCGATCCGGCGTTGGGTTCGTGAACTTGATCGCCCGTTTCTCGGGCTGTGCCTTGGCCATCAGCTGCTCGCCGATGCGCTGGGTGGAACCTGCGGTCCCCAGCGTCCGCCGGAAATCGGAATATTGGAGATCGAACTGACGCCGCAGGGCCGATCGGATCCACTGTTCGCCGGCATGCCAAACCGCCAGAAGGTGCTGCAATGGCATTCCGTGCAGGTATGTCAGCCACCTGACAATGCGGTGGTTCTCGCCGCTTCGAACACCTGTCGCGTGCAAGCCATGCGCCTTGGACGCAACGCCTGGTCGATGCAGTATCACGTGGAGGTGGAACCTGACACCATTGCCAACTGGGGGGCAGTTCCTGCCTATCGTCAGGCACTTGAAGCAACTCTCGGGCCAACGGCTCTTGACAGGATAAGGACCGAGGCAGAGATCAATATGAGCAGTTTCACCAGCAATGCCGAAAGACTCTATTGCAACTTCATGGCAGCGATCGACGAGACTGCATGATGCATGAAGAACTTCAGTCGCCAAGAGCTTCTCGGCGCTGTGCGTAATTTGGCACCAGGCCGAAGCAGGCAGCAAAAACTGGAGAAAGCGAAACATGGATCTAGGACTGGCAGATAAGCGAGCGATTGTGACGGGCGGCAGCAAGGGCATCGGTCGGGCGATCGCCTCATGTCTGGTGAGCGAGGGATGTCGGGTCAGCATCTGCTCTCGAACCCCGAACGAGGTCGAAGAGGCTGTCTCGGCGCTTTCAATCAACGGCAGACGAGCCTACGGGACCGCCTTGAATGTTGCCGACAAGGCGGCGCTTGAAAACTGGGTTCAGGACTCGGCTGATCGGCTTGGGGGCCTCGACATCGTGGTCGCCAATGTCAGCGCTCTAGCGATCAACAACTCAGAGGAAGCATGGCGCCAGGAGTTCGAGATCGATCTCATGCACACGGTACGCACCGTCAATGCTGCGATGCCGTTTCTCGAGCTGTCGCGCACCCCGGCGATCGTGGCGATCTCCAGCGTATCCGGTCGGGAGATCGACTTTGCTGCCGGGCCTTACGGCGCTATGAAAGCCGCTCTTATCCACTATGTCGCCGGCCTGGCCTATCAGCTCGCCGGAAAAGGCATTCGCGTAAACACCGTATCGCCGGGCAATACCTACTTCGAGGGCGGCGTCTGGCACTCGATCAAGGACAACAAGCCCGATCTCTTCAAGCAGGCGCTCGACCTCAACCCGACAGGTCGCATGGCTCTGCCCGAGGAGATCGCGCGCGGCGTCGTGTTCCTTGCGAGCCCGGCATCCAGCTTCACGACAGGAACCAACCTTGTCATCGACGGCGCACTCACGCGCGGCGTGCAGTATTGACAGACGCAGGAGACGATCAGACGCCTGCAAATCAATGTCGAACAAGCCAAGGGTGATGCGAGCGAACAGTGCTCGAAGCTCCCTCGCGGTGGGCGTGCTCGCCATGGCCATGAGCATGCGAACCACCGTCATGGGCATGGCGGGTCAGGTCGCGATGCGTGTCGTGTGCCGGAATCCCGTCACCGCGGCGACGCCGGACCACGCGCGGTTCATGGGCGCTCTTTTCATTGATGTTATGGCTCTTGCGCAGAGTTGAATCCATGCCGCGACGGGGCACGGAAACCTGTCTCTCGGAGAGCGCCTCGCAGACCGGACACGGAATGGGCAAGTGGCATTCGCTCATCGATCGCCAGTCCGAAAATACGCCATGGCGTCGGCATTCATAGGTGTAGAGCGGCATCTCGAAACTCCATTGGAGGAGGCGGGGCTTCCCCGCCTCCTCCATATTTCCCCTCGGTTAGCGTGCGCGGGCCAGATCGACTTTGGACGAGTCGACCTGCTTCTGCGGCCCTGCTGCGTTGGGGTGAATATCGAACTCGAACATGTCGGTCGGGATAGCCACGGAGACGCAGGCATTTGGTATGTCGACGACACCGCCGATGCGACCCTCTACCGGGGCACATCCGAGAATGACATAAGCCTGCTCCTTCGAGTAACCAAACTTGGACAGATACTCGATCGCATTGAGGCAGGCGCGGCGCATCGCCATGGTCGCGTCGTTGTACAGCTGCTTACCCGACTTGTCGTCGACGCTAATGCCTTCAAAGACGAGGAAGTCGCCGTAATGCGGATCGACCGGGCTGATCTTGAATAGCGGATTGGTGAGACCGTATTTGTCAACCCCGCCCTTGATGAGCTCGACATGCAAGTGGATCCACCCGGCCATCTCGATGGCGCCGCAGAAGGTGATCTCGCCATCGCCCTGGGAGAAGTGATAGTCACCCATGGATAGCTTGGCACCCTTGACATAGACCGGGAAGTAGATCCGGGATCCGCGCGAGATGTTCTTGATGTCGCAATTGCCACCATGCTCGCGTGGCGGAATGGTCCGCGCCGCCTCCTTGCCCGCCTTTTCGAGGGCCGCACCTTTCAATCCGCCGAGAAGGACACCCTCGGGTGTCGGCGGCAGCGCAAGCGGCGGTACACGGTCGGGATTGCTGGCGATGAGCTCGGCTTCGCGCTTGTTCCATTTTGCCAAGAGCTCGTGGCTCGGCGCGCAGCCGATGAGTCCCGGATGGGTAATGGCGGCAAAACGAACTTTTGGGATATGGCGCGAGCTCGCAAAAATGCCCTTGCAGTCCCAGATCGCCTTGCGCGGCTCAGGAAACAGATCGGTGAGGAATCCGCCGCCATTCGCGGTCGCGAAGATTCCCGTATAACCCCATTCATTTCCCCGCAAAGGCCCAATATCCAGGATGTCGACAACGAGAATGTCGCCGGGCTCGGCGCCGGTGACCTCGATCGGCCCGACGAGATGATGGCAGGGCGGCAGATTGCAGTCACGCACATCGGCGGCATTGTCGTCATTCTTGATCTGACCGGCGGTCCAATCGAGTGCCTCGACAATGAAATCGTCGCCCGGCTTCACCGTCACGACGGGAGGGATATCGGGATGCCACCGATTGTGCAGCGGCTGCGGCTGGTCGGTGGGGGGTTTCTTGATATCGACGGAAATGATGGTCTTGGCCATGAGTTTCCTCCTCTGTTTTTAGACTTGCAGATGTCCTCTGATAACCTCGTCCGTCAGATCCTCGATCTTTCCGTCGGCGACCACACGACCGGTATCGAGGATGGCAAAGCGTTGCGTGATGTTGCGCACGAAATCGAGGCGTTGCTCGACCAGCAGGACCGAGCATTTCCCCGAGGCGAGTATGCGCGGGATGATCTCCTGGATCTCGGCGACGACCGAGGGCTGGAGACCCTCGGTCGGCTCGTCGAACAGAAGGAGCTTCGGCTGCTGCACCAACGCCCGTGCGATCGCGAGCTGCTGCTGCTGGCCGCCCGACAGGACTCCGCCTTTACGATCACGGATCGTGCTGAGTGCCGGGAAGTAGTCGAACACGATCGCCGGAACCTTGTTGCTTGGCAGCCCCTTGCCCAGGAGCGCAACGCGAATGTTGTCGTCGACACTGATGTCGGGGATGATCTGCCTGCCCTGTGGTACATAGCTGATTCCAAGATGCGTCCGACGGTGCGATTTGAGCCGCGTGATGTCGACGCCTTCGAACTCGATCGACCCGCCGGTGGGCGGGTTGACCCCGCAGATGCTGCGCAGCAACGTGGTTTTGCCCGCGCCATTTCGGCCAAGGACGGTGACCAGCTCACCCTCGCCAACATCCAGCGATACGCCGTGAAGGATGTGGCTCGTGCCGTAGAACGTGTTGATGCTCTTGACGCGAAGCATCATTGTGAACCGCTCTTTCCGAGATAGACTGCCTTGACGGTCTCGTCATTGACGACTTCTCCCAAGGGTCCTTCCGCCAAGACGTGGCCCTGGTGCATCACGGTCACCCGCCTGGCAATCCGCCGCACGAGATGCATGTCATGCTCGACCAGCAGCACGGTGTGCCTTTCGGCGATGCGTTGAATGAGATCGGCAGTGCGGTATTTTCCCTCTTCGGTCATACCGGTCGTCGGCTCGTCGAGAAGCATCAGTTTCGGGCGTGACGCGACCAGCATGGCAATCTCCAGCCATTGCCGCTCGCCATGCGACAGCGTATCGGCGGGATCATTGGCCCTGTTGGTCAGATCGACGAATTCCAGGATTTCCCAAACACGGTCATTCTCCTCCGGCGTCGTCCGCCTGAAGATATTTTTCATGACCTTGCGATCACCGCGCAGTGAAATCAGCACATTGTCGTACACCGACAATGTTTCGTACATGTTCGGAACCTGAAACTTCCGGCTGACGCCAGCCCGGAAAATCGCGTCGGGCGACTTGCCCGTGATGTCCTGTCCGTCGAAATAGATCTTTCCTGACGTCGGCTTGAACTGGCCGGTTATCATGGCGATCAGGGTGGTCTTGCCGGCGCCGTTCGGTCCAAGGAGCACCCTGAGCTCGTTCTCCTCGACACTAAAATCGAGGTTGTTCAGGATGGTGTATCCAGAAACGACCGTCGTCAGACCTTTGACTTCCAAAAGCGACATCTAGGGAGATCCGCTCACACGATTTCCTCGCCCGTCTTGGCGGCGCCCGCCGGTTCCCAATCGCGCTGCTGGTCATGCGCGATCCGATCCTCCTCGGCACGAATCTGCGCAATCGATCCGCGTCGGCGGCGCCGCAACCAATTGGCAAATGTTCCGACCAGGCCGTCGGGAATCCACAGCACGACCGCGATGAACAGGACGCCCATGAAGAATTGCCAGTAATTGGCCAGCCAGCTGCCGCTGAGAACGAATTCGAGCCCGCGCACGACGAAAGCGCCAAGGAACGGTCCGATCAGGGTCGCGCGACCTCCAACGGCCGTCCAGATCACGCCCTCGACCGACAGCAAAGGCCCGGCATCAAGAAAGGAGACGATGCCGACCCAAGCGGCATACATGGCACCAGCGGTCGCTGCCATGAAAGCCGATACGCAGAAGACAAAGATCCGGTAATTGGCGACATTGTAACCCATGAACTCGGCGCGGACGTCGTTGTCGCGGATCGCCTTGAGGACCGTGCCGATTCGGGAGTGCGTGATCAGCCGGGCGACAATGAAGAACGCAACGCAGACGGCAAGGATAAGCCAAAGAAACGGTGCGCCGACATAGTTGGAGTAATCGGTGATGCCATTGAAGCCGCCGAGATAGGCCTGATACTCGATGATGAACTCCTGAAGGATCAGTGCCTCAGCCAGGGTGATCACCGCGCAATAGACGCCGTAGATATGGCGTTTGAAGGTGATGACGCCGAATATGAAGGCCAGCACTGTCGGAATGATCAGAGCACAGACCACGGCGAAGGGAGTGCTGATCAACGGGGTCATGAAGCCTGGAAGCTCCTTGAGCCCGTTCCATTCCATGAAGTCGGGGAATTTGCTGCCGTAGCGCGTCGGGTGCTCCATGGCGTAGTTGATCTTCAACGACAGCGCGACGAGGTAAGCACCTATGCCGAAGTAGACAGCCTGGCCCAGGCTCAGGATGCCGGCGAAACCCCAGATCAGATCGATGCTCAGCGCGAATAAGGCGAAGCACAGAAACTTGCCAAGCAGGAGGAGGACGTAACTGTCATTGCCGGCGTAGTACGGCACCGACCCGATCACCGCGACGACGAAGCAGCCAAGCAGAAGAGCCCAGATCGGGATCAAGCGCGAACGCCGCACATGTCTGGAATGGGCCCGATCAGGCATGCTCTCAAGCCTCCTCACGCCTCATCGGCGCTCGTAGTAACCGAAGATTCCACGCGGAAAGATCCGGATGGCAATCACGATGGCGATGAAGACCAAAAGCTCGCCGATCACCGCGTTGTATTTGTAGGCGATCAGGGTCTCCCCCTGACCTATGAGGAAAGCGCCGGTCGGAACGCCCAGAAGGTTTCCTACCCCACCAAGCACCAGGACCATGTAGGAGCCGACAGCGTAGGTGAACCCCATGGTGGTCGACACCGACTTGATCGGTGCCAGGATCGCGCCGGCAATTCCTGCGAGCCCCGAACCGTACATGAAGATGAACATGTCGACGCGCGCCGTATCGATCCCGAGACAGCCGGACATGGCGCGGTTGCGGCGCACCGCTCTGACCTTGAGGCCGAAATTGGTCCGGTAGATCAGCCAGAACGTGGCCACGATCATCGCGATGGCGCAGCCAATCAGGAAAAGGCGATAATAGGGGTAGGGCAGACGTCCGATAATCCTGATGCCGCCGTCGAGAATTCTGGGAGCACCGACATAGTAGAGCTCGGGGCCGAAGATCGCCTTCATGACGACTTCAAGAATGATGCCGACGCCCCAGGTCGCGAGCAGAGTCTCGAGAGGTCGTTCGTACAGAAATTGAATGACCCCTCTCTCCACGACAAGCCCCACCGCTGCGACCACGATGAACGCGACGGGTATCGCGATGAACGTGTTACCGCCGAGCTGGCCGACGACCGCCGCGGTGTAGGCGCCGACCATGATGAACTGGCCATGCGCCATGTTGATGACCCCGGCGACACCGAAGATCACAGCGAGACCGATCGCCGCGATCGCAAGGATCGCGGCGACGCTGACGCCGATCAGGATCTGGGAAATGAGAGCTTGCGACATCTCTCGATTCCTCGATGGGAAGCGTTGGGTGGCCTCCGGCCCTACAAGTCCATCGTTCCGGAGCGATTCTTCTCCGAGCTCCAGGGGTTCTTCAGCCTGTCGATCACCTTCTTGTTGGTGAAGTCGCAATCCTTGTTGGGATAAAGATAGTCGACCCACGGGTCGGGGCGGATACGATCCTGGGAGGTCCACACGATGTCGAACTGGCCGTCCTCGCGGGCCTTGCCGATACGTGCCCAGAGCCAGGTGTGGTGGTTCTTCTCGTCGATCTTGACGGGGCCTTGGGGAGCTTTGAACTCCTGACCCGGCAGGCCTTCGTAGATCAAGGCATCCGTGTCGGTATTGCCCACCTTCTCGATCGCCTGCGCCAGAAGATAGGTCTGGAAATAAGCTGCCTCCATCACTGCATTCGTCACTTGGTTCGCCCCGTACTTGGCCTTGTACCGCTCGACGAAGGCTTTGTTTTCCGGCGTATCGACCGTCTGGAAATAGTTGAAAGAGGTGTAATGACCGGCGGCGTTCTCCGGCCCCATCGCCGCGGTCTCCTGCTCGGTGGTGATCGGCGTGCAGATCGGCAAATCGTCCGGCGTCAAGCCGAACTGCTTGAACTGCTTGTAGAAGGCGACGATCGAATCGCCCACGAGGTCGGAAAAGACGATTTCGGCGCCGCTACCGGCGATATTGTTGATGATCGTCGCGAATTCGGTGTGACCGAGCGGCGCGTACTCCTCGCCGACATTCTCGCCGCCATGCTTCTCGAGAAGCGCCTTGACCTCGCGATTTGTCTCCTTTGGGTAGATATAGTTGGAACCTATCATGTAAAATTTCTTGCGGCCGAGATTCTTGATGATCCACGGCACGAAGTCATCCAACTGCTGGTTCGGAACGGCTCCCGTGTAGAAGCAGTTCTTGCTGCACTCCTGAGCCTCGTAAAGAGTGGGGTATAGGAGGAGCCCGTTATATTCCTCGAAGACGGGCAGGACGGATTGCCGGCTCGCGGAGGTGTAGCACCCGAGAACGGCGGCTACCTTGTCCTCGAGCAGGAGCTTCTTGGACTTTTCCGCGAACACCTGCACCAATGATTGGGGATCTTCTACGACGGGGACCAGTTTCTTGCCGAGGACGCCGCCTTTGGCGTTGATCTCCTCGATGGCCAAAAGCTCGGCATTGTGCAGCGACGTCTCGATGATCGCGATCGTGCCGCTCAGCGAGTGCAAGATGCCGATCTTGATCGTGCCGCTTTCCTGCGCCTTGGCGATGTTCCGCTGGAAATAGTAGGGGGCTGCCGTCCCGAACGCCAACGCACCAAGCGCTGCCGATCCGCGCAAGAACGTCCGCCGTTTGATCTTCTTCATTTTGATTTTCCTCCCTGCAATCCAAACGCATAAAGCCCCACGCGTCTTCCTTTTTCGGAGACCACGTGGGGCATCCTTGCCCGGTTTTTGTTTAGAGCGGCGCCATTGCCGCGGCGCGACTTCCCGCGCTCGGCGCGCAGAAAGAACGCACTTTGGATCACTTGACCCTGATCAAGACGTTAGGCCACCACTGTTCCCCTTGTCAACGTGACGAGAGCCGAGGCCCGTCCTAGTGGCTCATGAGGTAGGGATCGGGCGTGACGGCCTGAGACGATTCCCGGATGAGGTCGAACTGCCCGTGTTCATTCACCCTGCCGAGGCGCGTCCAGAGATTGGTATGACTGCTTTCCGAATCGATGGCGACATGCCCCTGGGGTGCGTCGAATTCGCAGTGCAGCACGATCGGGCGGAGAATATCCGCATCCATCGTGTTCACCTCGGCGAGCGCCTTGGCGAACACATGCACCTGAAAATAGGCGGCTTCTACGCATAGATTGGTCGGCTCGTCACTGCCGAAGCGCTTCTTGTATCGGCGTACGAAGGCGTCATTGCTCGCAGTTGCAACAGACTGGAAATATGATGCAGCGGTGATGTGCCCACGGCCGACATCGGCGCCCATCATCTTCACCTCGGCTTCCGAGGTGGTGAGGCTCGCAATGGGCATATGCCGCGGATCGAACCCGGCATCGGCATAGGCTTGATAGAGATAGGCTGTAGCCTGTCCCACCACGGTCGAGAAAATAACATCCGGATGCACGTTTCGCACATTGCGCATCAACAAGCGGAATTCCGATGGTTTGGCGCCGAGATCGAGATAGTGCTCGCCCACCACCCTGCCGCGACGCTGCCGCAGCAGCTCCCGGATAATCCTGTTCGACTCGCGCGGGTAGATATAGTCCGAGCCGATTAGATAGAGCCGTTGGCCATAGTTTTCGACCAGGAAATCAACCAGCTCGACGCTGTTCTGATTGGGCGCGGCGCCCGTGTAGATAATGTTGGGGGAGTACTCGAAACCCTCATAGAGGGTGGGATACCAAAGAAGGCCGTTTCGACGCTCCACCACCGGCAGCACCGCCTTGCGGCTGCTCGAGGTGTAGCATCCGAAGATCATGTTCAGGCCGTCTTCGGCCAGCATCTTGTCGGCAAGCAACGCAAACCGGCGGCAATCAGAGCCCGGATCATAGATGACCGGCACAATTGGGCGAGCATTCACACCGCCTGCCGCATTGATTTCTTCGATGGCCAGCATCGTCCCGCGAAGCTGGGTTTCCTCGATGACCGCGGTCACACCGGTCTGGGAGAACAGCACGCCAACACGCCAGGGCTCGTTACTCACGGGCTCACTCGATCTGCTCTTCAGAAAGCATTTCACTTGCGTCCACGATGGCCGTTGCCAGAACCCCGATCGACACGCGGCGGCGCATGGCCTGCTCTCGTAGATACCCATACGCCTCGGGTTCGCCGATCTTGCGGCGGCTCATCAGGATCGCCTTGGCTTGCTCGACCTTGCGGTAGGATCGCAAGGTGTCCTCGAGCTTGACGATCTTGCTCTGCTGGCGGGCCTGGAAGCGTGCATTATTCAACGCGAGAAGAATCTGTGCCGGAATCGCGTGCGCCTCGAGCGGACGAACCAGGAGGGCATGAGGGGTCGTGATCTTGAGGAGCTGAAGTTGGCCACCATTGGCAGCGTCGAGGATGCCGATGATCGCTAGACCGGCTCGCGTCGTCGCCAGCCGGAGCAAAGTCAGGGCAGCCGACTCGAAGGCACAGAAGAGCAGATCGATCGGCTGCTCCAGGGTGTCTTCGGGAGGCCAAATGTGGGTTACATGGCCACCCATCCGCTGAACACAGCGAATCAGCAACTCGCCATCGCGATCGCGAGGGTGCACAACCGCGCAATGAATGTCTCTGAGATCGATGGACGAGGTTGTCGACTGCAAAGCCGATCCTCCCTGACACCGAAATGTCCAAAACGATCTTGCTGCAGAACCGAGTTCTTATCAACGCAAGTCTGTTGGGCTTCGGACTCGCCCGATCAGGCGCAACACCAACGTGACTTCGACGAGCCCGATGATCGCATAAATGATCAATTCAGTAGCGCTGCCAGGTTATCAATTTCAGGTTGCAGATCAAGTCATCCGAATATCCCTCATGATTCATCGCTGACCGATCTGGCCAGCTTCCACGCAATCGCTTGGTCTATTCAATCTGCAAGTCGATCGAGCCGCTCGAGCTCGGCAAGAATCAGCGCCCCCGCACGCAAGAGGTTCTCTCGCTGATCGCCTGGCCGGAATCGCGGCCGGCGCCATGGCCAGAAGAGCTCAGGCCACCCAGCCTTTGCATATCCGGGCACCCCCGCAAAGGTGAACGCTGCAGCCGCTCTCGGCAGATCGCGCGGTTTGAGGTCGCTCGCCGGCGGCAGGCCAAGCGGAACGCTCTGCCATTCAGCAATGATGTTTGCGATGGCTTTGCCTCGCACGTCGCCCCTCCCCCTCAATGCTCAGCCGAGGCTGCCCCTATGGCGGGACATCCTAAGAATCGATGGAGGATGCCTCAGTCTGCGAATCGCTTGATGGCGGGTCGCGGTCTGAGGCGAGATTGGATTGATGGACGGCTTCTTCGACGACCATCGCGAGAAGATAGGAGAGAAAGCGCATGTCGTTGGTGCTGGCGACCTGGTGAAACTCCGAAGCAAAATCCGCCACGTAATCGCAGAGCTCGCGGCGTCCTACGGGCAGGAATGCCCCTCGCCGGCGCCGCATGGCGGCAGCGTCAATCGCACTGTAGATTTTTCTTTTTGACATGACCCTTCCCCGGCAGCTTTGTCATCAATTGCATACAACCCTTGGATGCGTATTGGAAGTAGAACAATCAGAGATCATGACGGATTTTGGCTAGGAGGTTCCGAAACGCGCCTGCAACCAAGGCGCCGGAAGGAGCGGCGTACTGGCGCCGATTTCGAACACCGCTAGTTGTGTCATTGACCAAAGGCTATAAGCGCGGGCGCAGGCATCAGCGGGGGTTGCCATGGCCTATCTCGGACCAATTGGGGCGCGCTTCAGACCACCACAGTCGGAAACAGGGAGGTCGACCCTCCAGACGGCATCGCCTGAAGATGATCGTGACAGCGTCTTGCACCAGGTTGGAACGACCGAGTTCGCCAGGACAATGTTCGGCGATGACCGTGCTGTCGAAAGATTTCAGGCGCTGGTTGATATTTTCGTCGTCAATCGTGGCGATCCCCATGCCGTGTCCCACTTCTTCCATGCTTTCTATTGCACGTTGCTCGCAAGGGAGGACGGCATCGACCTGATCGAGCGCAAGCGATACGTCAATCTGCTCGGCGCCGACAATCTGACGCCGCTTGCGCGGGCAATGCTCCGGGACAAGGACGAACACCTGCCCGCTCTGCTGGCCTGGGGTGCGGAGGTGATGAGTCCGATCCCGTTCTCTCACGCTCACATCGATCGGAACCGGAACAGCGTGACCCTCTGCATCGCTCGCCACAAGTCGCTCGCGGTTTTGGAGCAGTTGCTCGAGGCAGCGAAGGCTGAGAACGCCAGCTTCATGACTATCGAAGACGGGTTTGGACTGACGCCGCTGTGGACTGCAATCTGCTGCGACAATCCGAAATGCCTGCCGTTGCTCGTCCAGCATGGCGCTTCAGTGGAGGAACGAAACCACGAGGGTCTTACCCCCTTGACCGAGGCGACCAGCAAGGAGATGTGCCGCGCCCTCCTCGCATGCGGGGCCGAGATCGATGCCGCCGACAAGAATGGGCGAACCGTCCTGCACTCCGCCATCTTTCAGCGCGATCTTGATTTGATCCGACTGCTTCTTGATCGAAATGCCATGATCGATGCGCATACCGTCAAGAACCTGGTAGGCGACCCCCAGGTGCTCGAGATCGTGCTGGAGAAACCACGGCGCCTTGCGCCCGCACCTCTGCTGGCGACGTTGCTGAAAGTCGAGCGCAATCCGCCCGGGGAATTGATCGATTTTCTCTCCAAAAGCGGCGCCGACATGAATGCCCATGATAAGAATGGCCACACGGCGCTGCATATTGCGGTAAGGCGGGGAGACCAAGCGCTTGTCGAGCGGCTGCTCGAAAGCGGTGCCGACATCAATTGCAGGACATTCGTCAATGCCTATGGTCATGGTGGCTATGCGGCACTTCACCTTGCCGTGCTCAAGGGAAACCGTGCGCTTGTGGAGTTGCTGCTCGAACGCGGTGCCGACATCAACCGCAAGACTAAGGATGGTCGAACCGCGCTATCGATTGCCGGACAAGGCGACTACAGTGAACTGGTCGACGCCTTGCTCGATAGGGGCGCCGACTATCTGATGTTGACCCAGGAGCAGCGCGAAGCGGTGTTTCGGCAAGACCCCGATCATCCTCCTTCGTGACTGACTTGCAAATTATTTGTGTTTTGAGCGCTGCTGCGCATCGACTTGCCGATATTCGCTATCCTGCGTTGATATTGGTTGTCCAACAGCGGATCCACGCCATCCGCAACAAGCATCATTTGTAAAATTTTCTGGAAGCCGGGGTCTCAGCACTCTATTTTTCGCGCGGGCGTTATCAGCGGGATGTGTCGGTGCGATGGACGCTCGCACAGGCGAATTAAAATCCGGAAGTCATGATTCCCGAGACCTGGATGGCGGCTCTGTTGTGAGGCCGACCGTCGTGATCGACACGCAAGACCCGGACTTCGCCAATGAATTTGTGCGAAGCCGGCATCAATGGGCCAAATCCTACTCGATTGTCGGCCCCCGGCTCGACTTTCGGCTGCGTTGCGTTTCGCTGAACCTGCGGTCTGCGCTCATTTCCCGGTCCATCACCACAGCCAACAGAATCGAAGGCACACCGGTTGACCGCGTCGTCAGCATCATTTCAGAGCAGGGAAGCTGCTCGATCGAAAGCCGTGGAGATTGCGTGTCGAGCAGCAATGGATCGACGGTGATTGTCCAACCGCGCGACCGCTACACTTATAAATCTTCCGACAAGGATGCCGGCTTTGTCATCAGCATGGAATTGAACGACATCGCCAATCATATCGAGATCCAGGACGGCGACAGGATTTCGATTGCGAACGCCAGAAGGCCATTTGCTCTCGATCTCACATCGGGAAAGGGAGCGAGCTTCTATCGCGCCCTTACATTCGTGTGGGAGCAGCTGACAAATCCCGGCTATCCCGATCCGCCCGCAAAACTTGTCGCAGCCTATGAGGACCTGCTGCTGCACGACTATGTCGCGATGCTCCTGCCGGCACTCGACAGCAAAATTGGGCGCGATCCCATCGATCCGGGTGCGGATCTTGTCAGGCGTGCCTGTGAGCTCATTCGCTCCCGGCTGGACCAGCCGGTCCGCATCGTCGACGTCGCCGGAGAGTTGGGCATCAGCGCCAGGCACCTCCAGGCTGGGTTCCGTCGGCACCTCGATACGACGCCCGGCCAATTCCTGCGCGATCGCCGACTCGAGCTGGCCCACTGCCTGCTCAGCGCGCCTCAAGCAGGCAGCACGGTGACCTCCATCGCCCTCGACTGCGGGTTCAATCATCTTGGGGAGTTCTCCAGTCGTTATCGACGCCGTTACGGGGTCAGCCCCTCGAAAACCATCCGAAGCGCTTGATCGACGAAGTCCGGGAGGAGGAATGTGGTGATGACATCGCGACTGATCATCGCTGTGCTGTCTGTGTCGATCCTGAGTGGATCGCAGGCTTTGGCGGAAGGGGAGCTCCAAATATTCAACTATGGCAGCTACACCAGTCCCGACCTGATCAAGAAATTCGAAGAGGCCTACAAGGTCAAGGTCACCATCACCGACTATGATTCCAATGATACGGCACTGGCCAAGGTGAAAGCCGGCGGCCACGGCTTCGATATTGTCGTCCCATCTGCGAGCTTCGTCCCAATCTGGATCAGCGAGGGGCTGGTTGAGGAGACGCGTCCGGACCTCATGGAGAACTTCAAGAACATGGATCCGAGATGGGTCGATGTCCCATTCGACAAAGGCCGGAGGTATTCGGTGCCCTGGCAATGGGGGACCACCGGTGTCATCGTCAACAGGAAGATCTATGCCGGTGATCCCAATACCTCAGCCATATTTCTCGATCCGCCTGATGCGCTGAAGGGCAAGATCAATGTTCTTCCCGAGATGGCCGATGTGATGCATCTCGCCATCAAATATGTTGGCGGTGAGCCGTGCACCGGCGACAAGACGGTCCTCAGCAAGGTTCGCGATACCCTTCAGGCCGCCAAGCGCTACTGGCTCTCGATAAATTTCGGCGTCGCCGACAAATATGTTGGCGGCGACCTGGCGGCCGGCATGAATTGGAGCGGCGCGGCCTTTCGGGTTCGCTTGCGCAACCCGGATTTCGTCTATGGCTATCCCAAAGAGGGGTTCCCGATCTGGATGGACAATGTGATGGTGCTGAAGGGCGCAAAGAACCTGGAAAACGCCAAGCTCTTCCAGAACTTCATCATGGAACCGCAGAACGCCGCGATGATCTCTGCCTTCGCCCGCTATGCGAATGGCATAAGAGGTTCTGAAGCCTATATGCCGGCGGACATGAAGACCGCTCCCGAAATGAACATCCCGCCGGAATTTGCGGGCAAGGCGCAGTTCGCTCTCGCCTGCCCGCCTGATGTGAGCAAAATCTATGCTGCAATCTGGACAGAGCTCTTGAAATAGCGGTGGGTCTGCTGCACCAGCCCCGCACAACACCATTTGGCTGAATTGACTTGGTTTCGCCAGGCAGGTCGCTTCACGCGCGCGGATTGGGCATTTGGACTTCCTTTGGCAGCGCAAGCTCGCCGTGGGCGCGGGACAGATGATGCGGTGATCCGGTCGAGAAAGACGGGCTCACGGCGGGGCTCCCGGCACCTCTCCCGAAACCGCTCGGCACCGCCGACCGGCCGATCGCGTCGAGCAGCCGGGTCACGGTCTGGCGCATGAGCGAGAATACCGACTCCGGATAGGCGAGCAGGAAGCGATGCAGCACCGGGTACGAGATCGCCCATAACCGTACTGGCCCCTCGGCGCAGGCCGAGAAGGTACGCCGGTACTCGACAAACATCCCGTACTCGCCGATCACCTTCCCCGCCCCGAGGTGTGCGATGGTGGTGTCATTGTGCGGATCGAAGACCCGGAGCAGGCCGCTGGCCACGAGGTAGGCATCGCGCGCCTGCTCGCCCTGCTGGAACAGGAGCTCGCCGTCGACGAGAGTGCGCAGCTCCATGAGCGGCGCCAGGAGACTCAGGTCCTCGCTGGCGAGCACGCCGAACACCTCGCTGGTACACAACAGTTCGACGCGCTCCGACCACTGCTTGGGGTCGAGGTCGCTGAGGCGGAGATTGAAGAAGCGCTCCGCGCGCCGCATGCGGAGCCGCCACCGTCGGCTCTCCGTGATGGTCCTCGGCGGCAGCATGCTTCGCATGCCAGAGATGCCTGCCGCCTCGCGGAGTCCCGACAGGTAGGCGCCGTGGACGGTGCCCCAGTGTTCGGCGCTGGTCGCCTCGCCGGCGAAGAAGACCCGGTTTCCGAGCGGCTCCTGCAGCGTGCGGATGTCGGCCGGCGTCGCGCCGGCGGCGATGAAGGTGTAGGCGCCCCGCGCGTACGGATCGATTGACCAGGATGTGCGGTGTCGTGCGCGCGGCTCGGGCACCGCTTCGCCGAAGCACCGCCGCAGCATCTTCATCCCCCAGGCGTAGGCGTCCGCCTCTGGCATGCGCTCGAGCTCGCGCCCTAGGGTGCCGCCTGCGAGCAGCACGAGGCAGGGCAAGCGAAGACTCGACCAGAGATTGATGATCATGGTCGGATGGCTCGCCGGGTCCTCGACCATACCGAAGGCGTATTGGTTGCCGGGCCAGAAGACCTCGTCGAACTCATAGGCGAGCCTGGCGAGAGTGCCGACGCCGAGGCGCGCCGCGGCCTCGATACGCGCTGCCGGCAGCGGCGGATCGAAGGTGACCGCGTTCGCCTGCAGCACACCGAGCGGAAGCGTGACGAGCACCGCATCGGCCGTCAGCTCCCCTTGTGTGGTCTGAAGCCGCACGCCGCTTCCATCGGGGCCGCCATAGCTGATGTGCGTGACCGGACACCCGAGCCGCACGTCGAGCCCCATCGCCAGCTTATCGACGAGTGACTGGTAGCCATTCCAGAAAATGCTGTCGCCGTCGCCGTAGAGTTCGTATCCCTCGTCCCAATAGCGCGCCGAGAGGGCGTCGGCGCCGGCGGCGCAATCGTCGCGCGACCAGAGCTCGACGTGCCAAGCCATGTGGCGACGCTGCTCGTCGCTCCACTGGGGATTTGCCGCCTGCACCGCGCGCACCGCTTCGGCCACCGAGGCCCCGTCCTGGTCGCTCGACTGCTCACGCCACTGGTCGAGCCGTTCGAGCAGCTCGTCGGCGGCAAGGATGCTCCGGCGCTTTTCCTCGTCCCCGAACACGGTCTCTCCGCCTGAGCGGAACTTCAGGTGCTGCCAGCCGCCCGTGTAGGTGCTGTCGCCGCCGACGAAGAGGGTCGGCAGCTCGAGCGTGCGGGCGAGCTGGGTGATGGGGTTCCCCTCGGTGCCATGGATCCAGTGTGCGCCGTAATCGATGCGATCGACGGTCCAGATGCGGCCGCCAAGGCGCTCGCGCGCCTCCACGACCTCCACCTCGTAGCCCAACTCATGGAGCGCACGTGCCGCGCCAAGCCCGGCGATGCCGGCGCCGATCACCAGGACGCGCCTGCCGCTGATCGCCGGGGTGGGTGGTCTCAGCACGGGGGATTCCCCGATTGGTCTCTTCTTAGGAGTTACTACTCAGATGAACAAAGATTATCAAGAATCCATTTCTTTAGTTAAGGCGTGCTCCTAATAATTTTGAGGCGGTAGCAGTCGCCGCAGCATTTGCGGCCCGCCATCATATCTAAAATTCCTTAAGTATTTTACTAAAACCTTGGCAATACTTTGGTGGGTCTAGAATTTTGGACAAAAGTATGGCGAAATGGCTGCGAGTTCTCTCTGAATCCAGCAAGGGCCAATTTTAAGAGAAGGTTCAGTCTTGGACGATTTAGCGACCATCTTCAGCCTCCACAACTGGCCGGGTCACATTTCCTACGTGATCATCGCAATATCCTATTGGCTCACCGACATTTTTTGGCTGAGGTCGATGGCCATTGTCGGGTTGTCGCTCGAAATTCTGTATTTTCTCTTTTCAGGCGGCGATCTACGTACCGGTATCGGCTGGGACACGATCTTTATCGCCATAAACGCTTATCAGCTCTATCGGCTTTGGAAGGAGCGTCTGTCACTGCACCTGCCGGAAGCAGACCGCGAGCTACTGCACAGCGTGCTTCCCGGCCTCAACGATATACAGATTGCGCGACTGCTGCTCGCTGGCGAGTTCTCCGAGATCCCGCAGGGCACAATGCTGACAAGAGAGAATGAGATCCTGCAGAGACTTTTCTTTATCTGTGCTGGGCAGGTCAGCGTCATGATCTCTGGGCGCGTCATCTCGAATTTGGAAAGGGGCAATTTCGTTGGCGAAATTGCTTTTCTAACCGAAAAGCCGGCGACGGCAACGGTGATTGCCGAAAGCACCTTGCGGGCGCTTGTTTTCGACAGGGAGAAGCTCAGCCAATTTTTCCGCAATGAAGCTGAGGTCGCCGGACTGATTTATCAGCTTCTCGGTCGCGAACTCGCATTCAAGATAAAGATCAGCAACAGCCTAATCTCTGCCGTAAACAGACTGGCTTAGCTGCAAGCATATCCCATCGCTCGTGCTCGATGACGGCGAGGTGTTAATCGATTCGGCAGCGGTATTGGATTGGCTCGATGAAACTGTCGGGGCTGCCCGTGCCCCCATCCCGCGACCAGGCGCAGATTCTGCTCACGAAGCGGTACCTAGGCGATTCCTCCACTCATGGTCCATCATCGGCCACGGCAACTTCATTCCCTCCATCCTTGCTTCTTGCTTCCCAGCTGGAAATGCCCAGACTATGCCGCTATCGTCGGTCCGGTTCCCAGAAGTACAAACCCCGCCCGCAGAGAGCATTTTGAGGGCAGCTGTAACCGCAGGAATGAATGAGGCGAACTTCACCCGAGCGTAGACTCGCTGCCGTCTTTACAGCCGACGTGGTGGGCTTTTCCAGGCTCATGGAGGCAGATGAGGTTGGTACTCTTGCTCGACTCAGGAGTAATCGACTCGAAGTCATTGATCCTGCCATGGCAAAGAACCGTGGTCAGATCATAAAGACCACGGGTGACGGCCTCCTTGCTGAGTTTCATAGCGTAACCCAAGCGCTGCAATGCGCGGCTGAGATTCAACTGAGAATGAGCCGCCGTAATGCCGATGTGCCTGCAGCGCGGGCGCTGCAGTATCGAATAGGTATCAACTTGGGCGATGTCATCGTCGAGCAGAACGACATTTTCGGAGATGGGGTGAACGTTGCGGCTCGGCTCGAATCCTTGGCAGGACCGGGCGAGATCTGCGTTTCCTCTGCCGTAAGAGATCAGGTGGGAGATCGGCTCGCTCTCGGCTTCGAAGATCTCGGCGAACAGTCATTCAAGAACATCTCGCGCCCGATCCGCGCTTACCGCGTGATTGCTCGAGAGGAAGTTTTTGCACCGTTAGAGACCCATGAGGCGGTGAAAATCGGCCCGCCACAAAAGCCGGCGATCGCTGTCCTGCCGTTCTCAAACATGAGTGGCGATTCCGAGCAGGAGTTTTTTGCTGACGGCCTGACCGAGGACATCATCACCGAACTCTCCCGCTTTCGCGAGCTCCTCGTCATTTCGCGGACCTCGGTCTTTGTCCACAAGGGCAAGGCTGTGCCGGTTCAGGAGATCGCCAAGGAACTCAAGGTCGACTATGTCGTGGAAGGCAGTGTTCGCAAGATGGGTAGCCGGGTCAGAGTCACAGTTCAGCTGGTGGACGCCGAAACCGACACGCATGTGTGGGCGGATCGATATGACCGTGAGTTGGCGGATATTTTTGAAATACAGGATGAAATCACCTCGGCTATCGTATCAACATTGCGCGGCCGTGTCGAAGCGGCATCCCAAGATCGAGCGAAACGAAAGCCGACCGAGAGCATGGCCGCATACGAATGCGTGCTCACTGGAAAGGTGCTGCACCACTGGTCTGCCCCCGAGGCAAATAACGAAGCCCTTCGCATGCTCGATCGGGCGATCGAGCTCGATCCCGAATATGCCCATGCCCACGCATGGAGAGCCTGTGTTCTGGGCCAGAGTTGGGTCCACGGCTGGTGTGAGGATAAGCAAGCCACCTGGGACGAAATAGGCCGAGAGTTGCAAATCGCGCTTTCTCTCGATGAAAACGATGCCGACGTTCACCGGATATTGGCGGCGGTCAACTTGGCTTCGGACAATCATGACAAGGCTCTATTTCACCAGGAGAGAGCACTCGCACTCAATCCGAACAATGATCTGATCGTCGTCCAGCATGGGGAAATCCTCACCTGGCTTGGTCGACCTGAGGAAGGTATCGATTGGATCAAGAAGGCGATACGCCTTAATCCCTATCATCCGGAGCGCTTCTGGGGCCATCTCGGGCGTGCGCTGTATCTCGCCCGTGACTATCCAGGAGCGATTGCTGCCCTCAGTCGAATAAGCAAGCCAGACTGCGCGACCCATGCCTTTCTTGCAGCAGCATCAGCGCAGCTCGGCAACAAGACAGCCGCGGCGGCACATGCGCGTGAGGCCTTGAATCTCCAGCCAACCTTTTCTGTGAATACCTATCTCGCCACACTTCATTATCGACACGACAGCGACCGCCAGCACCATCGGGAAGGCCTTGAAAAGGCTGGACTGCCAGCATAAGCGGCCCGCGCCGAGTAGAAGCGGGACTCATGGGTGACCTGCGAGGCCGAGGATGGGTCGATGATGTAGACGATCACAATCGATCAGCATGGGAGACTGATGCGCAACGTTCCCGTCTATGCCCTGCTTCTTCTCGGCGTTTCGCCGGCTTACGCTTTGGATTTCGTGTTCGAGAAGAACCACTGCGCCGCCGGTGAATACCGGCCCAAGCAGCCCAAATCCGGCGGCACGAGCGGCCTGCTCGATTCCACGGCCTGGGCAGAAACGGGAGTCTGTGTGAAGATCCCTATCGCGAAGCTCCAAGCTGCTGCCTCCGACCTCGGAGTGATGACCTGGTCCGGCATCACGAGGATCGCGGGATCCAAGAAACTTCCAACGACTCGCCCGAACGATCTCTTTCGTGTGAAAGTGACCTATGAGGCTCGACACAAGCATCTCTGGTGCCAATCGGCGTTATGGCCGATGGAGTGGAGCGCCCGGGTGATCGAGGGAACGAAAGTGGCGCCGGATAGGATCTACGTGGACACCGACCGCGTGCCGGGCGGCGATGGCAACGGAGCCTACATCAAGCAGATGTCGGCCCTAATTGAGCTGCTCCGCCACTCCGACGACGAAACTTCGCTCCACATGCGCTACGAAGTGCGGGCACCTTCGCAGAAGCCCTCCTGGGCCGTCGGGGCGATCACCGAATACGCCGATCGTCTCAAGAAAGTAGCCTCGGGCGGGAGGGCCCCTGGAGCAGCCGCGGATCCGGCCTGCCCGTACTAAGGACCATCTTCGGCGATATATAGTTCCATACCTGCCTTCCTTGTCGAAGACACATACGGACGAAAAGCGTGCACCAATCGGCTTCGCTTCGACCTGGCGAAGAGTGTCGACCGATCCTGCGCCCGAAGATCGGTTGGGAATATGTCGACTATGTAGCTGACCAGCATAGGCAGACTGACAGAATGTCACATGGTCATTCCTGAGGAACGAAAGCTGAACATGCTCGTTGGCTACGAAGCCATTGGGAGCGTTATCAGTGCGCGGCGAGAAAAAGCAAACCATGCCGAAGGACAACCGTGAAAAGGATCCTGAGGATTGGGTGACCGGCGATGAGTCCATGACGGGGGCTCAGCGGTCCTATCTCGAAACCCTTTGCCGCGAGGCCGGCGAGGAGTTCGACCCTAACCTGTCCAAGGCTCAGGCATCGGAACGGATCGACGAACTGCAGAAGCGGACCGGACGAGGCCGTGATCACTAGCTAGCAAATGAAGAAGGCGGACCCGACGCCCCGCCTCGCGCAGCCGGTTGCGGATCGGCGGGCCGTACGACGTGATCGCGCTCTGCGCAAATGCCAAGTTCCGGCAGAAACCCGAGCAGAACAGACTCAGAAGAGCATCGCGCGAAGGCTCTGCAACAGCTCGATTGTTGATGAACGAGCCGAAGGAACCTCTGGCTTCCGGTGAGGCTGCCCTGGAAATGGAACCCTCAGGATAGAACGCGAGTTCGGTCAAGTGCCTGTTTTTGAATAACCGACGTATAACGTGGTCCGACGGGATTGCGATGCTTCGCGCCACTAAGTTGGGTTCAGTCGCGCTTGTTGGGGCTCGCTATCTTGCATGCTTAACGCTTTGCGTTTTTCAAATTAGCTCAGCATCGAACGCCGTCGAGGTTGCTTGGCAACCATTGGCACGGATGGCGGTCGAAAGATTGCCTTCTGCCCCGGTATCGCTTGCCATCACTCGCATCACATACGACGCTGGACCGATCCGGTCTCGGCAGAACTGGTCTGGACCGACGCTGGGCCATGTCGAGTCGGGTAGCCTGGAAATCGAGGCCACAGGAACGATGATAATCCGACGGGGGACGCCGGACTCGCCCGGTCAAAGCGAAACGATAGATCCGGGAACCCTTGTCACCGTCAATTCGGGTGATTCGGTTCTCATTGCCCAGAATACGGACACCAATATTCGCAATCTTCGCGCCGAACCGGCCAATTTGCTTGTTACGGAGATCAGCCAATTTGACCAAAACGTGCCGACGGCGCCGATCCCAGATAGGGTGGAAGGCATGTCAAGCATTCGGCTGGCATTCGCCGTTGCAAGGGCGATTCCGACAGACCAGGCCCTCATTGAGGTCGGTCGTCTTACTCTGGCTCCAGGCGCGAAGGTCTCGTCGGAATCCGCGCCGGGAGTTGCCGGGGAGCGAGCCGGTCCTGAAGTGACAGTGATAGAATCCGGGACATTCGGCTCGAAAGTAGGTACCGGAGAGATCAATATATTTCGCGAAGGCAGCCAAACAGCTGGCCGTGGTGAAACAGCGCCGGTTCAAAGGGCAAATAGCCTTCGGCCGGGTGACGCGATGTTGGGCCAAGCTGGCAGCCTCGACGTCCTCTGGAATCCGGCCAAAATCCCGGCGACTGCGCTACTCATTCGGTTGTTGCCGACCAAAGTGCAACAATAATCATGAACGGGCTAATCGCACTCGGCGTTGGTCACGTTCTAACGCTCGGCCTGCCATTGCCACAATCCTGGTTGGCAAGCTACCAAGACCGAACTTCAGCGACCCCAGTAATATGGTGCACCATAGTAGTCGTGGAGTTCCTGCTCCTTTTGCCGATCGGTCCAGGAATAATCCGCCGACCGGTAGAATGTTGGCGCCCCACGAAGCTGCTGATCCGTGATAGCTGTCCGATAGCCGCCTAAGTTCGTATCATAGGTGAGCGCGTTCCACGGGATCGCATGCTCCTCCTCGCCGAGTCCGAGGAAGCCGCCAAAGGTCATCACGGCGTAGGATACTCGCCCGCTGATTTTCTCGATCATTAACCGCTTGATCGATCCGATGCTGTTTCCATCCGGATCGTACACCATCGTGCCTTCGACACGGTCGCTCTCGATAAGTGGCTTGCCGGTCATCGTCATGGCTCGTCTCCGTTCTGTATTGTTTGACATGCAACGCTCGCGCTCACGTCTTTGCTCCCCTGGATGGGATCTTGATCCACTTCCCGCGGCCGCGGAATCGTTCAATGGCCGACAAACGTTCGGTTGGGGTAACTTCGAGAAATTATCGGCTCTGGAATTACTCGTTCTCAGCATCCATCTCCGTCGGTTCGGCTGAGAATGTCGATTGCGCGCTCTATCTCCTCGGTCTTGGCGTAATGGAGCATATGACCGACTCGCGGCAAAATACGAAGAGTGCCGTTTCTGAGCTCGCCTACAAGCCGCGCCGACTGATGTTCGGCAGAGACGACGCGATCGCCAGCACCGGCAATGACGATGATTGGTAGTTGGAGCGAGTCATATCGTCCCTGAAGCGCTGACGCGGCCGGGACCATCATGGCACTCTCCTCCGCCTGCGCTCGAATCTGCCAGGGCCGCGAGATCAGCTCTATCGGAAAACGCTCGAGGAAAGCAGCTGAGACGGGCCTCGGCCGGAATTGCTTCTTGAGCATTCGCGGCAGGTTCATCCGCGTGAGCGATGGCATAATCGTGTAGTTCAGGATGTCGCCGAGGAGCGGGAGTGCCGCGGGTGTATTCATCACGACATCAGCTCTGAAGCTCGGAAAGTAGTATCCTGCCAGGAGAACCAGCCCGGCGATGCTCTCTTCACTTTTCAGAGCGAGCTCGACGGCAACCAGAGTGCCCCAGGAATGTCCCACAATGACGGGGTGTTGGACATCCAGCCGCCGAAGTGCCGAGGTCAGCAGGTCCGCTTGGGCAGCCGGGGTCCATAGGCGCGTATGTGGGCGGGAACTGTAGCCGAAACCCGGGCGATCGAACGCGACCACCCGGTGAATCCTCGAAAGACGTGACACGAGGCCACTCGCCTCCATGTCGTCGACCGAGGTCCCGTTGCCGTGCAGGAGCACCACCGGACTGCCGCCTCCGCCGGTATCAAAGTAGTGCAGGCGGACCCCATGGAGCCTCATGAACCGACCTTTCGGGGGATGTCGGGCCTCGACACTCCTCGCACGCCGCCATTCCGAAGCAGCCTTGCCGGCAAGCATGCCGGCAATTGCCCCCGCGGCACCGACAGCCATTGGAAACGACATCACGGGTGCTGCGGGAGCAGTGGATGACGAATGAGCCGGCATGATGCCTCCAAAAAATAGTAGGCGTGGGATCCGCGGTGAACTGCAGCTTCAACCTACGCCACATCGGTCGGTTCCGGCCTGAGACTCACGCGGATCGTCGGCAATCAGAGGACATTGGGGCCAGCTTAAAATAAACGATCCGCAGAAGCTGCCCAGGTTCTCACCTGCGGCTCTCCCCCGCCAACCTAAATCTCTGTCTGACAAAAGGAACTCGGATGTTCTTTGGCACTTATATACACAAGGACTAACAATAACTGGAAATCGCCATGGCTAGGGCTGGAATTCTGTGGCTTCTCGGCGTGCCGCTGACAATCATCGTATTGCTGGCGCTCTTCACCGACATCATCTGATCGCGCACTGGCGTACGGGCTGGGGCATAGGAGCTAGCGCTCGCCTCAGCCCTCTCGCAAAAACCGCCTCCGAAGCCCAAGAACATGAGAGGCCAAAGGGACTTCTCTCAGTCGATAAGGAGAGCGGGACGGCGATGACTGTAAAGCGAGAGCTTGGTCGCGCAGTAGAATGTCCGCTCTGTCACCAAATGATCGATCACGTCGAGATTCGGCCGAGTAGCGATGTTGATTGGCTTTTTGATTATGACTGCCCCGAGTGTCAGCCGTGGATTTTTCGCGATGCAAGCGGCTCACTCCCTGCCGAAGCCGTCTTAGAGCGCATCGAGCAATACCGGCCGGAGGTCAGGGAAACTGGCATGGACCGGGAGCCGGATGACTGAAAGCTGGGCCCTATAGAATGTTGGGCCCCTAAATCGCGCGCCCGGCCGCGAGATGCCTCGCCACCTCGAACACCGGCATGCGCTTCGGCAAGCCGAGCATCTCGGGCCACTGCACCGTCAGGCGGGCCGTAGACATGCGAAAGGACGACGCCATTGGCATCGATGAACCGGTACTCGCACCGGACTGAGGAGGCTCATGTCGTGCCTAGACCGATCCGCGACAACAATTTTGGTGTCACTCTGTTCTTTGTGGTTGTCGGACTGGTGATGCTCGGCGGGCTGCTGCTGTCCATCGTCCATTGAAATAGCAGCAAGCGCACAGGGGACGAATCGCTGGTTAACATATGATGTGGCGGAAGGGTTCCGCGTTGGTCATGCTTCCCTGGACGGACCGAGGTTCACTCATTTCCCGAATGGATCACCGTCGTGGGATCATCGGGTCGGAGCAAATAGCGCATACCCCACAATGCTGGCGCGACGTACACGGCCTGGAGAGGGTTGACGTAGTGTCATTGGCATAGATCGATCGCCCCAAGGAAACTGAAGTCGTGCGTGAACCGAGCCCTGGCTACAGTTTCTGGATCGGACTTATCTGTGGACTACTTGGGCTGGTACTAATAATCGGCATCGCCTTAGCAACTTTCCGTTAGTACGTTTGGAACTGGGGCGGGGACTAGCGCGTCCCATTCGCCGATTCTATTGGGTCCGGCGAAGGCTGCTAAGAGGTTTTCCGGAATTGAAAGGAATATCCAGCGCGGAAGGCCACAAAGCGGCACCGCTGTCGAGTAACGACCCTTTACGCAACCAGTCGTGAATCCCTGAGCGCCAGTTGTTTCATCATCTCCGGATCGTTCTCATAGAGATCCAATGAGCGGATGAGACTTCGGGCGATGCGCATCTTGATAGAATCTTCGAGCGGAGCGTTGCTCCCCGCCGAAGCGATCGTGCAGCATTCCAAGTACAGGCGACCTATCAGCGTTAACTCCGCCGGCCTAAATACCTTCCGGGCCGAAGAGCCCATTTGGCACACGTTATTAAGAGGGCCTTCCATGGGGTGCCTCCCAAACAGGCGGGAGCGCAATTCATGTCTCTCTGTCGTCAGCGCCCACTAGTCCAGCTGGCGATGGCAAACCATACACCCACATGACGAAGCTGCCTAACTGAAAACGCCGCTGTGATCGCGACTTGTTGCGACGTAAATTTCTCCATGAGTGGGAAACTCAGCAAGTACCGGTCATGTCCCGTACACCAATCTGCGCCGCGGTATCTCCAGCACAGCCGCCACGATCGCTTCCGGCGCATCCTCGTGCACCAGATGTCCGGCACGGGGCACAGGCACCAATTCACCACCCGTGAGCTTGTCCGCGAGTTGGCGGCCCTGCGCGAGTGCCATCCAGGCATCATCCACACCCCAAACAATCTGAACAGGAAAGTCCGGTGCCGAATATCGTGCTTCGACCTCCTGAATGTAGCGTTGGTCCATCTGGGCTATCTGTCGATAGAATGCAGCCTGACCGAGCTCGCCCAGCCAAGGCTTGCGGTAGATCGACAGCGCCTCTTCCGACAGAGGCCGTGCCGCTGCATTGCCGATATAGGCAGAAACCAGCGCCTCATGGGCATAGGGGGGTAATCCGGCAAAGGCCGCCTCATGCTTGCCGACGTGAACCGCGAACGGCGATCCCTGAGGGGAGATCGCGACCGGATTGACAAGGGTCAATCGGGAATAGGCGATGCCATCCAGGAAGTGCGCGCGGAGTGCTGTCGTCCCGCCGAAGTCGTGGGCGAGCACCTGTGGACGATCGAGTCCCCATTCATGGAGGAGGGCGACCAACAATTTGTTCTGTCTACCAAGGGAGACATCCTCGTTGGGTTTATCCGACTCCCCGTACCCGAGCAGATCGTAGAAGAACAAGCGATGATGTCGTGCAAGCCATGGCGCGATTCTGCGCCAGACCTGGGACGAAAATGGTGTCCCATGCAGTAGCACCAGAGGTTCGCCGTCGCCAAGCGTGCCCCAGGCGATGCGATTTGCCTCGAACGTGAAACGATTTGAGAGCTCTAGCATGGGACGACTTCCCGCGTAACCTATTAACATGCAAAATAGGTTACACTGGGATTTCCGAGACTGTAACCTATAAAATGAAGCTTAATGGTTAGATGCAGTGAACAGCCGGTTCGATACTCGTGGGGTGAAGCTGATTTCGTCGGCGGTCATCCGGTGCTCGATTTCCTCAACACGGTCGCCGACACGGGTAAGACCCGAAACAGTGACAAGATTCCCGACTGGCCGGCGGTCCGTGCCTGGGCCTCTCTTTCGGGACTTCTTACCGACCCAGAGCGTGGACTCTTTCTGGGCAGTCAGTCGCTTGACGGTCGTCGCGAACTTGCGGAGCTACACCGCTTTCGCGAGGACGCTTATATGGCGATGCTTCGGGTCGTTGGCGACGAGGCTTGCGGGTCCGCCGCACTGAGAAGGTTGCATGACCGGATCCGTGCGGCGTTGGGCCGAGGCAGGCTCGAACGCCACGATCTCCATTTCAAATGGCGAGCGAGCCCCGACACGCGCCAGCGTTGGACGGATGCCGTGGCACTCGCCTACGAGGAACTCCTGCGCAGCGACGACCTCGCTCGTGTGCGTCAGTGCTCCCGATGCACCTGGTTATTTGTCGACCGCGGCCGGGGGGTGGGACGTCGCTGGTGCGACATGCGCACCTGCGGCAACCGCGCCAAGATGGCAGCGTTCCGCTGCACCTGAACTCCAGCCGGCCTCTGTTCTCGTGCAATCCGCCGGAACGCTTCCCGACCACCAACCCTCAGCTCGCAGCGAGAAGCGGAGTTCGAACCAGTTCCGTCTGCTTCGGGGTCAATCGCGTCGATTCGCGGATGTCCGCTGCATCTGCACAGACCCGGCACACCTGGACGCAACTGCAAATTCCTATCGGAGTTGCGTGACGCCGTCGCACCGTCATCGAACCATCGCGGTGACGCGGCGTTTTGGGGACAGGCGCAGAGATACCTTGGCCTGTGACCAAATCGCTGCTTGCTTCTCCATCTCGATGGCCTATTCCTTCCGGTGTCATGCTCGCTGCCTTGCGAAGAATCCTGGTCCTCACGCTTGCGATTGCGCTTGCACTCGCCAGTTCGGGAGGCAGCATGGCCGGGATCGCGGCGAGTTCGCACAGCCATTCGTTGATGAGCGCTTCACTGGCGCAGGACGATGGCGAGAGTCGACCGGCTTGCGAAGGGGACTATGCAGCTTTACACGATGTGAGCGTCGGGAATCCGGCTGGCGCAGCCGATCTTGGTGGCGATAGCGCTGAATCGACCTGCTGCGCGATGTGTCAGGCGGCGGTGGACATGTCCTTGCCAGCCATCGTCCATGGATGGCTGGGCTCGCTGCCGACGCCCTGGGCACAGAAGGCGGCGAGGGCGGGTGTGATTGATCCGCTCGAGCGGCCGCCGAGAGTGAGCTAAGTCCACTCCAATCAAATTTCATCAGAACCCAAGTGATTTGGAGAGCTGAGGGACTGACTGTCCTTTGCAGCATGCCAATACCGGGTCTGCGCAATCTCACTTCAGCTGAGCGGCCGCGAGGTCTTTCGATGAAATCCTATGCCCTCATGGCTCTGACCATGATTCTGTCCGCATGCGCGTCACATCTTCCGGTGCTCGAGGCGCATCCGAGAGCTTCCGATCCGAATGCTCCCGTTCCGCGGCTGCGCCATGCGGTCACTGCGGGACCGACGAGCTATCAGCCGGTCGATGCAAAGCCGTGGACCGAACAGAGCCGTGACACGGCCCCGAAGCAGGAAAATGCCAGGGCCGCGGAGTAAAAGAGCGATGAGGAATCGAAGTCGGATGCTGATACGGCTCCTGCACATGAGGTGCAGTGATGGAGCCCGGGTACTGTTCCGCAGCCGCCTTGAAATTCGGGATTGCTGCCATTGCCCTCGGCCTGCTTGGCGGATGCGCCAAATTCTCGCCGGATGCGGGAATGGGACCCGTGGGCGCCCATGTCTCGGCCGAGATCGGCCGAGACGTGGTGAAAATCGCGTCGCCCTCTGAAGCGTCAGCCGTGAAACGGCGGGTCGAGGTCATCCTTTCCAAACCATTGACCGCCGATGCAGCCGTGCAGCTGGCGCTTTTGAACAACAGGGGTCTGCAGGCGGAATACAACACACTCGGAATTGCCGAAACGGACTTTATGGAAGCAAGCCTGCCACCCAATCCAATCTTCTCCCTCGAGCGGATCTCGGCACCAGGCGAGCTCGAAATCGAGCGCAGGTTGGTCGCCAACATTCTGGCGCTCTTCCTGCTGCCGGTGGGACGCGACATCGCGATGACGGGTTACGAAGCTGCAAGATTTCGTGCGGTCGAGGCGACCTTCCGACTGGCGGCCGAGACCCGTCGTGCCTATTACCGCGCGGTCGCTGCTTCGCAGACTGCTCGCTTTCTAGAGCAGGCGCAGATCGCCGCAGATGCGGCGGCGACCCTGACGCGCAAGCTTGGTGAAACCGGAGCTGCAACGAAGCTCGATCAAGCGAGGGCAGGGGCCTTCTACGCCGAGATTTCCAACCAGCTGGCGCAGGGGCGGATGCGTGCCGCTATGGAGCGGGAAGCCCTGACACGGCTGTTGGGTGTTTGGGGTTCCGGCATCGATTACAAGCTGCCGAGCGAGCTCCCCAATTTGCCGGCGAAGCTCCCGAGCTCCGGAGAGATCGAGGCCACTGCCATTCGCAAGCGCATCGATCAGGGTCGAGAACCAATATCAAGACACGACGATCGGCCCGGTGCTGTCCCAGTTTCTCCGGAGCTCCGAACATGTTGTCCGAGGAATGCTGACAAGATCAGCCAGGAAGCGCGGGCGACCTCCTCTATCGTGACGCCCCAGGTGCTTCGCGCCTCAGGAGGAACATGAAAGGCTGTTCGAAACCGCGCATGTCCATCGCCCCCACGATCGTGTCCGGTCCCGCGGCCCGGAAAATGTCGTTGATCGGCAGGGCGTCATAAATCATGGTCGCCGAGACGACGCCGCGATATTGTGTCATTCGCAGGCGAGCCTGCGGTTTATCGGTCAAGAAGATCCTCGAGCACCGGCGGAACAGTCCCGCCGCAGCACTGCTGCGCGCCAGGTCGATATGGCGGATCAGCATCGATATCGGCATCAGGGACGGATTGAAAGAAAAGAGCTTTCCATTGTCTCCTCGAAAAACCAGGGGATGAGCGTCCTCAGGGCTGTCGAATCGTTTCCCGTGCCAGCCGAACTGCTCCAGCAGCCCGTCGAACATATGGCCCGTGGTCAGCCCGCCGCCTCGCCAGCTACCAATCATCTGATCGATGGTCGCGGCAGGAAGAGAGTCGTAAAGCTCCATTGTCCGGATTCGATCAGCGCTCGCTTCCAACTCCATAATGCGAGATTCTAGGTCAATGGTCATTGTGGTGTTGCGTGCCCCGTCCTGTCAGATGGTGGTCAAAGGCATTACTGCCTTTTTATCGCAAATCTCCTTCCAAGACTGTGCTGTGCGACACAGTCGTTGAAAAATCCATCGAAGCCACGGTCTGCTCCTCGTGCCTTTTGCCGGCGAACCAGTCG
>JBIOYR010000070.1:0-10665 GCA_044870245.1 Aestuariivirgaceae bacterium
GTGTAGAAGAAGGCGAAGAAGATGATCAGCCCGACATAGAGCACCATGAACAGCGGCTGCCCGTGACCGAGCAGAGCTGTGATGTAGTTCAGCCACTCCGGTCCCTGGCCCTGACTGAAATTCGCCACCGTGATCGGCAGGAGCAGCAGCGAGGAGGCGAAGATCGGCGGAATGACGCCAGAAGTGTTGAGCTTGAGCGGCAGATGCGAGCGGTCCGACTGCATCATGCGGTCGCCGACCTGGCGCTTTGGATACTGCACCGGGATCTTTCGCAGCGCCCGCTCCATGAAGACGATGAAGGCGATGACGACCAGCGCCATCGCGATGATTCCGAGAATCACGAAGGTCGACATCTGCCCGGTGCGCCCGAGCTCGAGCGTGTGGCCGATCGCCGAGGGCAGGCCAGCCACGATGCCGGCAAAGATGATGAGGGAGATGCCGTTGCCGATCCCCCGCGAGGTGATCTGCTCGCCGAGCCACATCAGGAAGACGGTGCCGCCGGTGAGCGTGATCACCGTCGAGATGCGGAAGAACCAGCCGGGGTCGAGCACCACGCCGGCCTGCCCCTCGAGACCGACCGCGATGCCATAGGCCTGCAGCGCCGCCAGCAGCACCGTGCCGTAGCGCGTGTACTGGTTCATCTTCTTGCGGCCCTGCTCGCCCTCCTTCTTGAGTTGCTCCAGATGGGGCGACACCGTCGTCATCAGCTGAATGATGATCGATGCGGAGATATAGGGCATG
Organism: Aestuariivirgaceae bacterium; assembly: GCA_044870245.1. Classification (GTDB taxonomy): domain Bacteria; phylum Pseudomonadota; class Alphaproteobacteria; order Rhizobiales; family Aestuariivirgaceae; genus DATAFF01. The sequence goes on from JBIOYR010000070.1 coordinate 742, forward strand.
ATGTTGAGGGCAAAGATCGCCATGCGGCCGAGCGCCCCGCCGGCCAGTCCGTTGATCCAGCCCAGAATGCCCGTCGAATTCTGCTGCACCAGCCGGGCGAGCTCGACCGGATCGACGCCCGGAACAGGAATGTAGGTGCCCAGGCGATAGACGATCAGCGCACCCAGCGTGAACCAGATGCGCTTCTTGAGATCCTCGGCCTTCGCGAATGCGGAGAAATTGATGTTTGCTGCAAGTTGTTCCGCTGCGGATGCCATGTTCTACCTCATGCCTTCGGGCGGCCCTGAACCCGAAAATATCGGGAGCCGAACCGAAAGACGCAAACCCTTTCAGCCCTTGCCCGCGCCGGCCGCCGCCTCGCCGCCCTTTGCCGTACGCTTCGGCGGAATGAGCGTCACCGTGCCGCCGGCCTTCTCGACCGCCTCGGTCGCGCTGCGGCTGGCATGGTTGACGGTGATCGCGATCTTCGACGTGAGCACCCCCTTGCCGAGCAGCCGCACCCCGTCGCGCGGCTTGCCGGCGAGACCTGCCGCGAGCAGCGCCGCCGCATCGACCGGCTTGCCGGCATCGAGCCGCCCGGCATCGATCGCCGATTGCAGCCGCCCGAGATTGACCTCGTTGAAGCTGAGCGCATTCGGCTTGGTGAAACCGCGCTTGGGCAGCCGCCGATAAATCGGCATCTGCCCGCCCTCGAAACCGGCCTTGGCGCCGCCGGACCGGGCCGTCTGGCCCTTGCCGCCGCGCCCTGCCGTCTTGCCGAGGCCGGAGCCGATGCCGCGACCGACCCGCTTGCGCACATGGCGGGCGCCCGCCTTGTCAGAGATGCTGTTGAGCTTCATGGCCTCCGGTCCATCCTGTCTTGCGCCATCACGCCGCTTCGACGATGCGGATGAGATGAGCGACCTTGGCAATCATGCCGCGCACCGCCGGCGTATCCTCGAGCGTTGCCCGGCGGTTGAGCTTGTTCAGGCCGAGACCGATCAGCGTCGCCTGCTGGCGCTCATTGCGCCGCGCCGGGCTCCTGACCTGCTCCACCGTCACCGTCTTCTTGGTCTCGGTCTTCGCCATTGCATTCGCTCCTTCCGGCTCAGCCTTGCTCTGGCACCGCTTCGCCGTCGCGCCGGCGCGCCATGATCTCGCTCACCTTCTTGCCCCGCCGCGCCGCCACCGAGCGTGGGCTGGTCTCGCGCTTCAACGCGTCGAAAGTGGCCCGCACCATATTGTAGGGGTTCGACGTGCCAAGCGACTTGGCGACCACATCCTGCATGCCGAGGCTCTCGAAGACCGCGCGCATCGGCCCGCCGGCAATGATCCCGGTGCCAGCCGGCGCCGCCCTGAGCACTACCTTGCCGGACCCATGGCGACCGACGACGTCGTGATGCAGCGTCCGGCCTTCGCGCAGCGGCACGCGGATCAGCCCGCGCTTGGCGCTGTCGGTGGCCTTGCGGATCGCTTCCGGCACCTCGCGCGCCTTGCCATGGCCGAATCCGACCCGGCCCTTCTGATCCCCGACCACCACCAGCGCCGCGAAGCCGAAGCGCCGGCCGCCCTTCACCACCTTGGCAACCCGGTTGATATGGACGAGCTTGTCGAGAAACTCGCTGTCGCGCTCTTCCCGATCGCCGCCACGTTCGCGTTCTCTAGCCATGCCAAACCTTCATCGACATCACCCTTCAGAATTTCAGCCCGGCTTCGCGCGCCGCATCGGCGAGCGCCTTGACCCGGCCGTGATAGATGTAGCCGCCGCGATCGAACACCACCTCGCTCAGGCCTTTGCCCTTCGCCCGCTCCGCCACCAGCTTGCCGACCGCCGCCGCGGCCGCCTTGTTGCCGGTGCCCTCGAGCGTCGTGCGCAGATCCTTCTCGAGCGATGAGGCGGCGACCAGCGTCTCCCCCTTATCGTCGTCGATGATCTGGGCATAGATATAGGCGTTCGACCGGAACACCGAGAGCCGCGGCCGGCCGCCGCTGCGCTCCCTGATGGCCTTGCGGACCCGCCGCCGACGGCGGTCGATCTGCGTGATCTTCTGAACCATGGCCCGGCCCTTCCTACTTCTTCTTGCCTTCCTTGCGGTGGACATATTCGCCGCGATAGCGCACGCCCTTGCCCTTGTAGGGTTCCGGCGGACGCCAGCCGCGGATCTCCGCCGCCACCTGCCCGACCTGCTGCTTGTCGATGCCGGCCACCTGAATTTCGGTGGGGCGCGGCGTCGTCACCGTTACCCCCTGGGGCACCTGATAAACGACATCGTGGCTGTAGCCGAGATTGAGCTGGAGCTTCGCGCCCTGCGCCGCCGCACGATAGCCCACGCCGGTGATCTCGAGGGTGCGGCTGAAGCCCTGGGTCACCCCCTGCACCATGTTGTTGACGAGCGTGCGCGACATGCCCCAGGCGGCCCGCGCCGGCTTGCTGTCGTCGCGTGGCTCGACCACGATCTCGTTGTTCTCGACCTTGACCTTGATGAGATCGCCGAGAGCGGTCTGAAGCTCGCCCTTCGACCCCTTCACCTTGACCGTGTTGCCATTGACCGTGATCGTCACCCCCTGGGGGATCGGGATTGGCTTCTTGCCGATGCGCGACATCGCTTCGTTCCTTCCTGTGCCCGGCTCAAAACACCGTGCAGATCACTTCGCCGCCGACATTCTGGGCGCGCGCATCGGCATCCGACAGCACACCCTTGGGCGTCGACAGGATCGAGATCCCGAGCCCGTTATAGACGGTGGGCAGGTTGTTGACGCTGGCATAGACCCGCCGCCCCGGCGTCGACACCCGGTCGATCTGTCGGATCACCGGCTCGCCGTCGAAATATTTCAGCTCGATCTCGATCTCCGAGCGGCCCTTGCCATAGTCGACCTCGGCATAGCCGCGGATATAGCCTTCCTGCTGCAGAACATCGAGCACCCGGGCACGCATCCTGGAAGCTGGCGTCGTCACCTTCGACTTGCCGCGCAGCTGCGCATTGCGGATGCGGGTCAGCATGTCGCCCAGCGGATCAGTCACAGTCATCGAGTTCTCCTCAAACCTCGCCGGATCACCAGCTCGACTTCACCATGCCTGGGATCAGGCCCTGCGACGCCAGCTCCCGCAACGCGATGCGCGACATGCCGAGCTTGCGGTAATAGCCGCGCGAGCGCCCCGTCACCTCGCAACGGTTGCGAATCCGGATTTTCGCCGAGTTGCGGGGCAGCTGCGCCAGCTTGAGCTGGGCGGCGAACCGCTCCTCCATGGTGAGCTTCTGATCGCTGGCGATGGCTTTCAGCCGGGCGCGCTTGCCAGCGAATTTCTTGGCCAGCCGACGCCGCCGGTTGTTAGTCTCGATCGAGCTCTTCTTCGCCATTCTCCTGAACCTCTCAAATATCCGAAGGTCACGCCGCCTGACGCTTGGCGGGTTGCCTGCGGAACGGAAAGTTGAATGCTTCGAGCAGCGCCCGCGCCTCCTCGTCGTTCCGCGCCGTGGTGCAGACGATCACATCGAAGCCCCAGACCCGCTCGATCTTGTCGTAGTCGATCTCCGGAAAGATAATGTGCTCCTTGATGCCCATCGCATAATTGCCGCGTCCATCGAAGCTTCGGTCCGACAGGCCGCGAAAGTCGCGCACGCGCGGCAGCGCGATGTTGATGAGCCGGTCGAGAAACTCCCACATGCGCGCCTGGCGCAGCGTGACCTTGACGCCGATCGGCATGTTCTCGCGGATCTTGTAGGTCGCGATCGACTTGCGGGCACGGGTGATCACCGGCTTCTGGCCGGCGATCTTGGCCAGCTCCTCGGCCGCCGTGTTGATGATCTTGCCGTCGCCGACCGCCTCGCCCACCCCCATATTGAGGACGACCTTGTCGAACTTCGGCACCTGAAACGCGTTGCTGAAGGAGAATTTCTCCATCAGCTGCGGCCGCACCGTGTCGTTGTAGTGCTGCTTCAGCCGCGGGACATAATGCTGGTCAGCCATTGATCTCCTCCCCCGAGCGCCTGGCCACCCGGACTCGCTTTCCATCGCTCAGGAACTTGTAGCCGATCCGGGTGGGCTTGCCGTCCTTGGGATCGATATGAGCGAGGTTCGAAATATGAATCGGCATTTCCTTGGCGATGATGCCGCCCTGCTGCGCCGCCGTTTGCTTCTGGTGGCGGCGGGCGATATTCACCCCCTGAACCACCGCGCGGTTGTCGCTCGGGAAAACCTTGAGCACATTGCCCTGCTTGCCCTTGTCCTTGCCGGTGGTGACGACGACGCGATCGCCCTTCCTGATCTTGAGCTTGACTGGCATCACAGCACCTCCGGCGCGAGCGAGACGATCTTCAATTGGTTGCGCGCCCGAAGCTCACGCGGCACCGGCCCGAAGATGCGGGTGCCGATCGGCTCGCCCTGATTGCTGATCAGCACGGCGGCATTGCGATCGAAGCGGATCACCGAGCCGTCGGCCCGCCGGATGTCCTTCGCGGTCCGCACCACCACGGCCTTCATCACGGTGCCCTTCTTGACGCGGCCGCGCGGGATCGCCTCCTTGATCGACACCACGATGATGTCGCCGACACTCGCATATTTGCGCTTGGCACCGCCCAGGACCTTGATGCACTGCACGCGGCGCGCGCCGGAATTGTCGGCGACGTCGAGATTTGTCTCTTTCTGGATCATGGCGCCATCCTCGTTTGGCTCAAACCTGTGACGCTGCTACCTTCTCGACCAGCGTCCAGCGCTTGAGCTTGGACATCGGCCGGCATTCCTGGATACGCACCACGTCGCCCTTCTTGGCGATGTCGTCCTCGTCATGCGCATGGTAGTTCTTCGTCTGACGGACGGTCTTCTTCATCACCGGATGGGTGTAGCGCCGCTCCACCAGGACCACCTTGGTCTTGGCGTTCTTGTCGCTGACCACCACACCCTGCAAAATCCGCTTTGGCATGACGCTCGAGCTCCTACTTCGTCGCCGCTGCAGCGCGCTCGGCCTGCACCGTCTTCAGGCGCGCAATGTCGCGCCGGACCTGGCGCACCCGCGCCGTGTTCTCGATCTGCCCTGACGCCTTCTGGAAGCGCAGGTTGAACTGCTCCTTCTTGAGCTTCATCAGCTCGTCTCCCAGCGCATCGTCGGTGAGCGCCCTGACGTCACTTGGTTTCATCGCCTGAACCTCTCGCCCCACATCACGCTTCACCGAGCCGCGCCACGAAGCGCGTCTTGATCGGCAGCTTGGCGGCGCCGAGCCGCATCGCCTCCTCGGCGACCTGGCGGGACACGCCGTCGATCTCGAACATGATGCGGCCCGGCTTGACCCTGGCCGCCCAGAACTCCACCGCGCCCTTGCCCGAGCCCATGCGCACTTCGGTCGGCTTCTTGGTCACTGGCACGTCCGGGAAGATGCGGATCCACACCCGGCCGGCACGTTTCATATGCCGCGTCATGGCGCGTCGCGCCGCCTCGATCTGCCGGGCGGTCACCCTTTCCGGCTCCATCGCCTTGAGCCCGAAGGCGCCGAAATTGAGCTCGGTGCCGCCCTTGGCATCGCCCTTGATCCGGCCTTTGAATTGCTTGCGGAACTTGGTCCGTTTCGGTTGCAGCATGTCGGTGATCCAGCCTCGTGTTTAAGCCGCCTCGCGAGGCTGCCGACGACCGCCGCCTTCCTGCTGCTCGGCCAGCTTCTTGTCCTGCGCCATCGGGTCATGATCGAGGATCTCGCCCTTGAAGATCCACACCTTGACGCCGATCGTGCCATAGGCGGTGACCGCGGTCGCAGTGCCATAATCGATGTCGGCGCGCAGCGTGTGCAGCGGCACCCGGCCTTCCCGGTACCACTCGACCCGTGCGATCTCGGCGCCGCCGAGCCGCCCGGAACAGGTGATCCGGATGCCTTCGGCGCCCATCCGCAAGGCCGACTGCACCGCCCGCTTCATCGCTCGCCGGAACGCCACGCGACGCTCCAGCTGCTGGGCGATGTTCTCGGCGACGAGCGTCGATTCCGTCTCGGGCTTGCGCACCTCGACGATGTTGAGATGAACTTCGGAGTCGGTCATCTTCGAGATCTCGCGCCTGAGCTTCTCGATATCGGCACCCTTCTTGCCGATGACCACGCCCGGCCGCGCCGAATAGATCGTCACCCGGCACTTCTTATGAGGCCGCTCGATGACGATGCGGGCAATGCCGGCCTGCTTCAGCTGCTCCTCGAGAAATTCGCGGATCTTGAGATCCTCGTGCAGCAGCCGGCGATAGTCGCTGCGGTTGGCATACCAGCGCGAATCCCAGGTGCGATTGATCCCGAGGCGCAGACCTACGGGGTTGACTTTCTGGCCCATCAGGCAACCTCCTCCACCTGCCTCACCACGATGGTGAGCTGGCTGAAGAACTTCTCGATCCGGCCGACGCGGCCACGTGCCCGCGGCGACCAGCGTTTCATCACCATGTTCTTGCCGACATAGGCTTCGGCGACCATGAGCTCGTTGATGTCGAGATCATGGTTGTTCTCGGCATTGGCGATCGCCGATTCGAGCGTCTTCTTGACGTCGCTGGCGATGCGCCGGCGCGAGAAGGTCAGATCGGCGAGCGCCGAATCGACCTTCTTGCCGCGAATGATCGAGGCGACGTCATTGAGCTTGCGCGGGCTCACCCTGAGCAGCCGCGTCACCGCCCGCGCCTCATTGTCGGCAACAACCCGCTTGTTCTTCGGCTTGCCCATCGCTCAGGTCCTCTTCGCCTTCTTGTCGGAGCCATGGCCATGATAGGTCCGGGTCGGCGCAAACTCGCCGAACTTGTGCCCGACCATCTCCTCCGAGACGAGCACCGGAATGTGCTTGTTGCCGTTGTGAACGGCAAAGGTCAGGCCGACGAATTGCGGCAGGATCGTCGAGCGCCGCGACCAGATCTTGATGGCGTGGTTGCGCCCCGACGAGCGCACATCATCGGCCTTCTTGAGCAGATAGGCGTCGACGAACGGACCTTTCCAGGTTGAGCGAGCCACGGTCTACCTCTATTTCCTCTTGTGGCGTGAGCCGACGATGAACTTGTCGGTCGATTTGTTGCGGCGTGTCTTGTTGCCCTTGGTCGGCTTGCCCCAGGGCGTCGCCCAGTGCTTGCCGCCATTGGTGCGTCCGCCATTGGGGTGATCGATCGGGTTCATCGCGATGCCGCGGGTCTGCGGACGGATGCCGCGCCAGCGCGACCGCCCCGCCTTGCCCACCACCTCGTTGAGATGATCGGGATTTGACACCGCACCAACCGTCGCCAGGCAATCGGCCAGCACGCGCCGGGTCTCCCCCGACTTGAGCTTGAGGATCACATAGCCCTGGTCGCGGCCGGCAAGCTGCGCATAGGAGCCGGCCGAACGCGCCAGCTGCCCGCCCTTGCCCGGCTTCAGCTCGATGTTGTGAACGATCGTGCCGACGGGCATGCTGCCCATCGGCATGGCATTGCCCGGCTTCACGTCGACATTCTGGCCCGCCACCACGCTGTCGCCGGCCTTCAGCCGCTGCGGCGCGAGAATATAGGCAAGCTCGCCATCCTCATAGCGGATGAGCGCGATATAGCCGGTCCGGTTGGGATCATATTCCAGCCGCTCGACGGTCGCCGGCACATCGAACTTCCGCCGCTTGAAATCGACCAGCCGATAGGTCCGCTTGTGGCCGCCGCCGCGATGGCGCGAATTGATCCGCCCGTCCGAGCCGCGCCCGCCCGACTTGGTCAGCCCCTCGGTCAGGGACTTGACCGGCTTGCCCTTCCACAGCCCGTCGCGGGCAACGATCACCACGTGACGCTGGCCGGGACTGGTTGGTTTGAATTTCTTAAGTGCCATGGCTCATTGCCTCTTCATCAAAGGCCCGTCATCACGTCGATGAATTGGCCCTCTTCCAGCGTCACCACCGCTTTCTTGACGTCGCTCTGCCTGCCCTTGGTGCCGCGGAACCGCCGGGACTTGCCTTTGCGCACAAGCGTGTTGACACCCTTGACCTTGACCTTGAACAGGCCTTCGACCGCCGCCTTGATATCCGACTTCGTCGCCTGCAGCGCCACATTGAAGATCACCTGATTGTTGTTGGCGCACATCGTCGCCTTCTCGGTGATCGCCGGGCTGCGGATGACATCGTAGAAATCGATCGGCTTCAGCTTCTGCTTCATTTGAAGCGCTCCTCGAGGGCCGCGACCGCCGCCTTGGTCAGCACCAGCTTGCGGCGCCGCAGAATGTCATAGACATTGATCCCCTGGACGGGGAGCACATCGATGTTCGGCAGGTTGCGCGCCGCCAGCGCGAAGTTGGCGTCGACCTGCGAACCATCGATGACCAGCGCATTGTCGAGCCCGAGCTTGGCGAAGGCCAGCCGCAGCGACTTGGTCTTGGGCTCGCCGACGCTCGCCGTGTCGAGGACCACGAGCTCTTCCGCCCGCGCCTTGGCCGACAGTGCATGGCGCAGCGCCAGCGCCCTCACCTTCTTCGGCAGGTCGATGGCATGGCTGCGCGGCTGCGGCCCGAACGCCTTGCCGCCGCCGACGAAGATGCCGGCCCGCCGCGACCCGTGGCGGGCTCCGCCCGAGCCCTTTTGATTGCCGAGCTTCTTGGTGGTGCGATTGACCTCGCCGCGGGTCTTGGCATGGTGCGTGCCGGCCTGGCGCTTGGCGAGCTGCCACACCACCATCCGATGCAGGATGTCCTGCCGCGGCTCGAGACCGAAGATCGCGTCCGACAGCTCGAGCGTGCCGGCGCTCTCGGCGCTGAGGGTCTGGATATCGGCTTTCATCACTCTTGCCCCTTCTCAGCCTTGCGACGCCGCCGCATCGCCCTCTGGCATGCGGAATTTGCCAGGCACCGGCACGCCGTCAGGAAGCTTCCGCTTGACCGCGTCCCTGAGATGCACCCAACCGCCCTTGGCGCCCGGGACCGAGCCCCGCACCATGATCAGCCCGCGTTCGACATCGGTGCCGACCACTTCGATATTCTGCGTCGTCACCTTCTCGTTGCCGAGCTGACCGGCCATCTTCTTGCCGGCGAAAGTCCGCCCCGGCGACTGGCGCTGGCCGGTCGAGCCATGCGAGCGATGGCTGATCGACACGCCGTGGCTGGCCCTGAGGCCCCCGAAGTTCCAGCGCTTCATCGGTCCCTGATAGCCCTTGCCGATGCTGATGCCGGAGACATCGACGAACTGGCCCTTGACGAAGTGATCGGCGGTGATTTCCGCCCCCACCGCAATCAGGTTCTCCGGGCTGACCCGGAACTCGGCGAGCTTGCGCTTCGGCTCGATCTTGGCCACCGCGAAGCCGCCGCGCTCGGCCTTGCTGAGCCGGTTCGGCTTCGCCCGGCCGGAGCCGATCTGCAAGGCCGTATAGCCATGCTTGTCCGCGGTCTTGTGACCGATGACCTGGCAGTTCTCGAGCCTGAGCACGGTCACCGGGATATGCTCGCCGTCATCGGTGAACACCCGCGTCATGCCCAGTTTCTGTGCGATGACACCTGAACGCATCGCCATGCTCCTCTTCAGCTCCGCTAGAGCTTGATCTCGACATCGACACCGGCAGCGAGGTCGAGCTTCATCAGCGCGTCGACCGTCTGCGGCGTCGGATCCACAATGTCCAGGAGACGCCGGAATGTCCGCATCTCGAACTGTTCGCGGCTCTTCTTGTCGACATGCGGCGAGCGGTTCACGGTGAACCGTTCCACCCGCGTCGGCAACGGAACCGGACCACGCACCCGCGCCCCCGTGCGCTTGGCAGTGTGCACGATCTCGCTGGCCGAGCCGTCAAGCACCCGGTGATCGAAGCCTTTCAGGCGGATGCGGATGCTGTTTTGCCGCTGTTGCCTCTGCCTTGCCATCGCTCTGTTCCGCTATTCGATGATCGAGGCGACGACGCCGGCGCCGACGGTTCGGCCGCCTTCGCGGATGGCGAAGCGCAGCTTCTCCTCCATGGCAATCGGCGTGATCAGCTCGACCGTCATCGTCACATTGTCACCC
>JBIOYR010000071.1:0-14298 GCA_044870245.1 Aestuariivirgaceae bacterium
TTGACCGGCACGCCGCGTCCCAGCCGGTACATATGGCCGAGATACCATGAGGCGACGATGTCGCCTTCATCGGATGCCTTTTCCAGATAGCCCCGGGCGTTTTCGAAATGGCCGCTGCTATAGGCAACGCGCGCCTTCTTCATGTCGTCCGCCCAAGGCGCCAGGGGGCGGACATCGGGTGCGGAGATCTGCGGTTTCGCCGGAGCGAAGGAGAAGAAATCGAGAATCGATGCGTCCTCCGCGCGCGTATTGGCGGGGATGATCCACAGAAGCGACGCACACACTGCGCCGGCAGCAGCCTTTGTCAGGCTTGACCTGCTAAAGATCGGCGTAACTAACACGTTCGGCCTCACCGCCCGGATGGGTCGTCGCGCCGAAACGCGCCGGCCCCACCTGCTGGGCATATTTGAATAATGCGCCCGATCCATAGCCGTTGTCACGCGGCTTCCACGATTTTGCGCGCCTGTGGAAATCTTCCTCCGACACATTGACTTCAAGAACGCCCTTCTCCGCGTCGATCGCGATCACATCACCGTCCTCGATGAGCGCAATCGGGCCTCCCAACGCGGCTTCCGGGCCGACATGGCCGATGCAGAAGCCGCGCGTGGCGCCGGAGAAACGGCCATCGGTGATCAGCGCCACCTTGTCACCCATGCCCTGGCCGTAAAGGGCTGCGGTGGTGGCGAGCATCTCGCGCATTCCGGGACCGCCGCGCGGACCCTCATAGCGGATCACCAGGACCTCGCCTTCCTTGTAGCGCTTCTTGGTGACAGCTTCGAAACACGCCTCCTCGCTGTCGAAGCAACGCGCCGGCCCGGTGAATTTGAGATTCTTCATGCCGGCGACCTTCACGATCGCACCCTCCGGCGCGAGATTGCCCGAAAGCCCAACCACACCGCCGGTCGGGCTGAGCGGCCGGTCGGCCGGATAGACCACGTCCTGTTCCGGGTTCCACGCCACGCTCTGCATGTTCTCGGCGATCGTCCGCCCGGTGACCGTCAGGCAGTCGCCATCGAGATAGCCGTGATCAAGCAGCGTCTTCATCAGCAGCGGAATGCCGCCGGCCTCGAACAGGTCCTTGGCGACATATTTCCCCGCCGGCTTGAGATCGGCGATATAGGGCGTGCGGCGGAAGATTGCGGCAACGTCGAACAGATCGAATTCGATGCCGCACTCATGGGCGATCGCCGGCAGATGCAGCGCCGCATTGGTCGAGCCGCCAGAGGCCGCCACCACCACCGCGGCATTTTCCAACGCCTTGGGGGTCACGATGTCGCGCGGGCGGATGTTCTTGCTGATCAGGTCCATCACCTGCTCGCCCGCCGCCATGCAGAACCGGTCGCGCAATTCATAAGGCGCCGGCGCGCCGGCCGAATAGGGCAAGGCCAGCCCGATTGCTTCCGACACGGTCGCCATGGTGTTGGCGGTGAATTGCGCCCCGCAAGCGCCGGCCGACGGACAGGCCACCTGTTCGAGCTCCTCGAGATCGCTCTCCGACATGGTTCCGACGGAATACCGCCCGACGGCCTCGAACACGTCCTGAACGGTCACCGGCCGGCCGCGGAAGGTCCCGGGCAGGATCGAGCCCCCATAGATGAAGATCGATGGCACATTGAGCCGGCACATCGCCATCATCATTCCCGGCAGCGACTTGTCGCAGCCTGCCATCCCGACCAGCCCGTCATAGCAATGGCCGCGCATCGTCAACTCGACCGAGTCGGCGATCACCTCGCGGGAGACCAGCGACGACTTCATGCCCTGGTGGCCCATGGCAATGCCGTCGGTGACGGTGATGGTGCAGAATTCGCGCGGCGTGCCATTGGCAGCCGCAACGCCCTGCTTGACCGCCTGGGCCTGCCGCATCAGCGCGATGTTGCACGGCGCCGCCTCGTTCCAGCAGGTCGCGACGCCGACGAAAGGCTGATGGATCTGCTCGCGTGTCAGCCCCATCGCGTAGTAGTATGAGCGGTGGGGAGCGCGCAGCGGGCCCTCGGTCACATGCCGGCTGGGCAGCTTTTGCTTGAGTGACGTCTTGGCGTCCATAGACGACCCTGAACTCCCTGGTAGGGCTTGTGCGGTTGTTTTACGCTCCGACGCACATAGCCCTTCAAATCGGCCGTAAAAGCCACTTCCAACCCACGGAAACCGTGGATCGAGTTGGTACGCCCTCTCGCTGAAATACCTTCGCGGCCAAGGGATTTCTCCCTCGCGTCATGTGCCGCGACGGAATGAAGCTATTGGTGTTTTGGGGCGGAAAGAAGAACGATTGTGGCCGTTCACGGAACTTGATGCAGAAATGTCGTTCTTGTGACCACACTGCCACACACACCAGGATGCGCACTGGAAGCACCGAGACTACAGGAAGATTGTCCGAGTGTGAATTAGGCCTTACGGTTGCGCAACCCGACAAACGCAATCTACTGGCGCGATCAGTCCCACCAGTGCGGCGCCGTAAAGCGACCGGCCGCGTCTTCCAATGCCTTCCCGGCACGGAACAGCGTCCCCTCGTCGAACGGCCGACCGATCAGCTGCAGCGCCAGCGGCAGCCCGTCCTCGCTCAGTCCGCCGGGGACCGCAATGCCCGGCAGGCCGGCCATGTTCACCGTCACGGTGAAGATGTCGCAGAGATACATCTCGACCGGATCGGTGATGTCGCCCGGCGCAAAGGCGGGACCAGGCGTTGCCGGCGTGAGCACGATGTCGACCTTGCTCCACGCCTCGTCGAAATCGCGCTTGATCAAGCTTCGGATCTTCTGCGCCCGCACGTAATAGGCATCGTAATAGCCGGCCGACAGCACATAGGTGCCGATCAGCACCCGACGCTGAACCTCGGGGCCGAAGCCCTCGGCGCGCGTATTCTCATACATCGACACGACATCATCGCCCGGCACCCTGAGGCCGTAGCGCACGCCGTCATAACGCGCGAGATTGGAAGAGGCCTCGGCCGGCGCGACGATGTAATAGGCCGGCAACGCATATTTCGTATGGGGCAGCGAGATGTCGACGATCTCGGCACCGCGGTCCTTCAACCACTCGGCGCCACGCTTCCACAGAGCGTCGATCTCGGGCGGCATGTTGTCGACGCGATATTCGCGCGGGATGCCGACGCGCAGGCCCTTGATGTCCCTGGCAAGCGCTGCCTCGTAATCGGGCACCGGCATGTCGACCGAGGTGGAATCCATCGGATCGTAGCTCGCCATCGAGCGCAGCATGATCGCCGCATCGGTGACATCGCGGGCGATCGGCCCCGCCTGATCGAGCGAGGAGGCGAAGGCAACGATCCCCCAGCGCGAGCACCGCCCATAGGTCGGCTTCAGACCGACCGTTCCGGTCAGCGCCGCCGGCTGGCGGATCGAGCCGCCGGTGTCGGTCGCCGTCGCCGCGACGCAGAGATGAGCCGCCACCGCCGTGGCCGAGCCGCCCGATGACCCGCCCGGCACCAGCGAGCGGTTGTGACGCCGCCCTTTCCACGGATTGATCACCGGGCCGTAGCACGAGGTCTCGTTCGACGAACCCATGGCGAACTCGTCCATATTGAGCTTGCCCAGCATCAGCGCGCCATCGCGCCACAGATTTGCTGTGACCGTCGATTCATAGGTCGGCCGGAAGCCCTGCAGGATGCGGCTGCAGGCCTGGGTGTGGACGCCGCGCGTGGCGAACAGATCCTTGATGCCGAGCGGAATTCCCTCCAGCGGCCGCGCCGTGCCCTGCCTGAGCCGCCCATCGCTCTCCGCGGCCCTGGCACGGGCCGCATCGAAGGTCTCGGCGATATAGGCGTTGAGCACCTGCGCCCGCTCGATCGCGCCGATATAGGCCTCGACCAGCTCGACGGCGCTGAACGCACCGCTGCGCAAGCCCTGGCGCACCTCAGCCAGCGTCAACTCGGTGAGCTCAGCCATCACTCGACAACCTTGGGCACGACATAGAAATGCTCATCCTGGACCGGTGCATTGGCCACGACATCATCGGGACGGCCGCCATCGGTCACCGCGTCCTCCCGCAAATTGAGCTTGCGGTCGACGATCGAGGTCAGCGGCGCGACATTCGCCACATCGACCTCGCCCAGCATCTCGATCCATTGCAGGATGGCATTGAGCTCGCCCTGGAGCTTCGGCAGCTCGGCGTCGGTCACCCGGATGCGGGCAAGCTTGGCGATCCGGCGCACGGTTTTGGTATCGACGGACATGGACTCTCATCAACCGGGGCGGGAGGAAGTGGTGCGTTTGATATCACCAGCCTCCACCGCCCGCAACGCCTGTCGCTGCTGACCGGCGTGATCGAAATTGTCTTGTGCCAGCCAGTCCTGGAAGGCCTGGTCGATCGCCGGCCAATCCTTGTCGATGATTGCGAACCAGGCAGTGTCGCGGTTGCGTCCCTTGACGATCATGTGCTGGCGGAACACCCCTTCGAAGGTGAAGCCGAGCCGCTCGGCAGCCTTTCGCGACGGTTGGTTCAAGGCGTCGCACTTCCATTCGAGCCGGCGGCTCCCCAGCGTCACCATCGCGTGGCGCATCATCAGATAGAGACCCTCGGTCGCTTCCCTTGTGTTCTGAAATGCCGGCGCGAACCAGATATGGCCGATCTCGATCACCCCATGCTCTGGGGTCATCCGCATGAAGGACGCCATGCCGGACGCTTCGCCGGTCGAATGCGGCACGAAGGCATAGAATAACGGGTCGACTGACGCCTGCCGCTCCTTCAGCCAGGCGAGGAACCCCGCCTTGTCGGAAAACGGCCCATAGCCGAGATAGGTCCAGATCCGCCCCTCGGGATCGCCCGTCTGGAACGAGTTCCACAAATCGGACCCGTGCCGGTCCGCCTCGACATGCTCGAGATCGACATAGCGGCCCTCGAGCACCCCGCCATCGGGCCTTTGCCCCGATGGGGCTGCGACTGGCGAACCAACCTCCGGAGCGCCCATCGTCAAAGCGTCAAGCTGTCGCCGGGCTTCATCGCCTTGACCTTCGAGCCGTCGCTGCCGAGCTCCTTGATGAACGGCTCCGGGCTCTGCACCAGCACCGGGAAGGTCTTGTAGTGGCAAGGAATGATGGTCTCGAACTTGAAGAACTTGCGGCAGGCGAGCGCCGCGGTCTTCGGGTTCATCGTGTAGCGGTCGCCGATCGGCACGATGCCGATCGCCGGCCGGTGGATCTCGTTGATGAGCGCCATGTCGCCGAAAATATCGGTGTCGCCCATATGATAGACAGTCTTGCCGTCGCGCGGCCGGATCACCACGCCGCAGGGGTTGCCCATATAGACCCCGCCATAGGACGAGGAGTGGTCCGCCCGGACGTAGGTGATGTCGAAGTCCTTGGTATAGATGGTGCCGCCGGGATTCGACCCTTCGCAGTTTTCGATCCCCTTCTTGCCGAGGAACTCGCAGATCTCATGGACCGCGATGAGCGTCGCGTTATTGGCTTTGCAGATGGCTTCGGCATCGCCGACATGATCCTCATGACCATGGGTCAAGGCCACATGGGTGGCGCCGCGACCGGCAACATCGGCCTTGACGGTGGCGACCGGGTTGCCGGTGATGAAGGGATCGATGAGGATGATCGATTGGCCAGTCTCGAGGCGGAACGCCGAATGTCCGAACCAGGTGATCTTCATGGCAGCTCGACTTTCTCGTGAGTGATTGCCGATCTCCGATTTGACCAGCACGACGACGGCTTGACAATGCGACCTGAACCGCCCAGCTATGTTAATGTGATTAACATTCACCGAGGAGGTCACGATGTGCGGGATGCATCGCGGTATGCGCCGCTGGCGACGGGGCTGGGCCGAAGAGCGCGAGGATCAGGAAGCGCCGCATTCCTGGTGGGCGGGGCACCCCTTCCGCTCGAGCGGCAACCGCGCCTTCGATGAGTACAAGGCCGAGACATTGCGTCGGCTCGCCGAGGAGCAGCGCGAGTTCCTCGCCTTCCTGGGCCGCCTCAGGCACGCCCGGGACAAGGAGGAGTTCGACCGGTTCATGGCCGACCGCCGCGGCCCGGACGGTGCCGCGCCGCAGCCGCAAACTTAGGCATTAGGCAGTAGTCAGTAGGCAGTGGGGAAGAGCTCCTCTCACTGCCTATTTGCCTACTGCCTACTGCCTCGAAGTTTGGCCCAATAATCAAGCCGCTTACGGATCTCGCGCTCGAAGCCGCGCTCCGGCGGATCATAATAGGTCTCGCGGCCGATCTCCGCCGGGAAGTAGTCCTGGCCCGAGAACGCGTCCGGCTCGTCATGGTCGTAAAGATAACCGGCGCCATATTCCTGGCTCTTCATCAGCCGGGTGGGCGCGTTCAGGATGATCTTGGGCGGCATCAGCGAGCCGGTCTCCTTGGCGCGCGTCATGGCGCGCTTGAAGGCGACATAGCTCGCATTCGATTTCGGAGCGGTGGCGAGATAGAGCGTTGCCTGCGCCAGCGCCAGTTCCCCTTCCGGAGTCCCGAGGAAATCGAATGCCTCCTTCGCGGCGAGCGCCTGATGGACGGCTTCCGGATCGGCCAACCCGATATCCTCCACCGCCATCCGCACCAGACGCCGCGCCAGATAGAGCGGATCCTCGCCGGCCGTCAGCATGCGGGCGAGATAATAGAGCGCCGCATCGGGATCGGAGCCCCGCACCGATTTGTGTAGCGCCGATATCAGATTGTAGTGGCCGTCCCGCGACTTGTCGTAAAGCGGCACGCGCCGCTGGACGATCCGCGCCAGCTCTTCCGGCCCGACCTGCTCGCCCTCTCTGACCGAAGCATAGATATCCTCCACCAAATTGAGCAGGTAACGGCCATCACCATCGGCAAGCGCGAACAACTGCTCGCGCGCCGCCTCATCGACCGGCAGGACCCGCCCTTCCACCTCCTCGGCGCGCTGGACCAGGATGGCGAGCGACTGGCGCTCGAGCCGGTTCAGCGTCAGCACCTGCGCCCGCGACAGCAAGGCGCCGTTCAGCTCGAATGACGGATTCTCGGTGGTGGCGCCCACCAGCGTGATCGTGCCGTCTTCCATATGCGGCAGGAAGCTGTCCTGCTGGGAACGGTTGAAGCGGTGGATCTCGTCGACGAACAGCAGCGTGCCCCTGCCCTCCTCACGTCGCTTGCGCGCCTGATCGAAGATTTTGCGCAGATCGGCGACCCCGGAGAAAATCGCCGAGATCTGCTCGAAATGGAGCCCGGTCTCCCCGGCGAGCAGCCGCGCAATGGTGGTCTTGCCGGTCCCCGGCGGACCCCACAGGATGATGCTGCCCAGCCGTCCCGCCGCGAGCAGCCGCGTCAGCACCCCCTCCGGGCCGGTGAGGTGCTCCTGGCCGAGGACTTCACCGAGGCCCTTCGGGCGCAGACGATCGGCGAGGGGATGCGGAGCCGAACTTTCGAGACCTGCTGCCGTGAAGAGATTGGCCATTAGAGCATGATGTGTTTAGCCGCCAAGTCGCAACGATCGCACTTGGCCGTTGCGATCGACCGACAGTTCCCAATAGCCGCTCTCCTTGGTCAAGGCTCCCTGCAGCTCCTTTACGCTCGCCACCTTCTCGCCATTGATCTCGAGGACGAGATCCCCCTTGCGAAATCCGATATTCGCCGCCGGCCCTCCCTTCACCTCGACCACCGCCACGCCTTTGGCCGAGATGCCGAGGCCAAGCTCGTCGGCGAGCGCCGGCGAGACATTGGCGACCACCGCGCCGGTGAGCGGTGTGCGGCCCTTGATCAGCGTCTCCTCGCGCGCCGGCTTGTCGGGCGCCCGCATCAGCGCCAGCTTGGCCGACAGCGGCTTGCCCTTGCGGATCAGGTCGATCGCGGTCTGCTGGCCGACCGTCAGCATGGCCAGCCGGTAATCGAACTCCTTGGCACTGTCGACCGGCTTGCCATTGACCCCGACAATGACATCACCGGTCGCCGCCCCGGCCTGAACCATCGGGCTCAGCGGATGGATGCTGGCGATGATCGCACCGCGCGGCCGGTCGAGACCCAGCACCTCGCCCATCTCCGCCGTCACGTCCTGGAGATCGGCGCCGCTCCATGGCCGGGACACCTTGCCGCCATTCATCGCCGAAGCAACCACGGTCCGCACCATGTTCGCTGGAATGGCGAAGCCGATCCCGATCGATCCGCCGGAGCGCGAATAGATCGCCGTATTGATGCCGATCAGCCGGCCGGCGAGATCGATCAGGGCGCCGCCGGAATTTCCTGGATTGATGGCGGCGTCGGTCTGAATGAAGAACTGATAGTCGGTGATCCCGACCTGCGTCCGCGCCAGCGCCGACACGATGCCGCTGGTGACAGTCTGGCCGACCCCGAACGGGTTGCCGATGGCGAGCACGAGATCACCGACTTCGAGAACATCGGAGTCACCGAGCGCCAGGCTCGGCAGCCTGGCCTGGCCGGCATTGAGCTTGAGGATGGCGAGATCGGTGTGCTCGTCGGCGAGCGCCACCGTCGCGTCGAACTCGCGCCGGTCGGACAGCACCACGCGAATTTCCGTGCCGCCCTGGATCACATGATTGTTAGTGACGACGATGCCGCTCGGATCGACCAGGACGCCCGAGCCCAGGGAGTTCTGCACCCGCTCCCGCGGACGCCCGAACATGCCGCCATTGCCAAAGAACCGCCGGAAGAAGGGGTCGTCGCTGAACCCGGGGATTCCCGGCTGCCGCACCACCCGCCTGGCATAGACATTGACCACCGCCGGGGCGGTCTGCTTGACGACCGAGGCGAAGGAGAGCTGGATCTGCGCCCGGCTCTGCGGTACCTGCTGGGCGGCCGCCGACCCGCCGAAAAGCGCCAGAAAGGCAATGGCGAGCATCCCCAATCGAGACATGGCTCCCTCCTTGGCCTCGCGAACCCCCGCGGCTCTATAGCACTGCACCCGGGCCAGACAAAATCGCTGCCGACCGTCATCGACAGACGGTCCACTACTGCCTATCCAGCTTGGTCGACAGGATCACTGCCGATTCGGTCCGGGTGACTCCGGGAATTGCCCCGATCTGGTCGAGCAGCCGGTCCAGCTCCTCCGCCGATCCCGCCCGCATCAGCGCCACGAAATCGAACTTGCCGCTCACCGTGTGCAGCGTGTCGATCTGATGCAGCCGCAGCAGCGCCCGCATGACATCGGCGGTGCGCCGGCTTTCGGTCGAGACCTCGACATAGGCGCGGATGCCGCCGCGCCTGACCTCGGCGCCGAGCTTCACGGCATAGCCGGCAATGATCCCGCTCTGCTCCAGCCGCCTGAGCCGGTCCTGGACGGTGGTTCGCGACAATCCGAGCTTGCGGGCGAGCGAAGCGATCGGCTCCCGCGCATTGAGTCGCAACAATGCGATCAGCTGCTCGTCCTTCGAGGTGATCGAAAACGTCATAATGCCGGTCTCTTCGTCATTCCGCCGAAGATTTTAGCCGATTCGGCGCAGATCGAAGTCTCCTTTCCGTTGTGTCAATTCGGCAATCATCGAGTCTTTCCACTTCGGGGATTCGCGCCATGAATGTTCACGCCCGCGCCTTGATCGGTAGCGCACCCCCGATCCACCGCGACGGTCCCGCCGTGGCACGCGAATTGCGGCCGCGCGAGCCCGTCTTCTGCTTTTCCCCGCGCGTCCTTGCCGCCACGGTCGCGAGATTCCGCACAGGCTTTCCCGGAGAGGTTTCCTATGCCGTGAAAGCCAATGGGGCGCGCATCGTCACTGCCGCCATGGCGGAGGCCGGCATCGCCGTGTTCGACGTCGCATCCGTCGATGAGATGGAGATCGTCGCCACCACGGCCCCGGGCGCCCGGCTCCATTACCACAACCCGGTGAAATCGCGGGCGGAGATCACCGACGCCTTTGCCGTCCATGGGTGCCGGCGCTTCGCGCTCGACGATGTCGGCGAGCTCGCCAAGATCCTCGAAGTCGCGAAGGTGACCCCGCCGCTCGAGCTTGCGGTGCGCTTCCGCCTGCCGTCGCATGGTGCCGCCGCCCATGATTTCTCCACCAAATTCGGTGCCGATCCTCAGGGCGCTGCGGATCTGTTGCGGCTCATCGCACGCTGCGGCCATCGTCCGGTCCTGACGTTCCACCCCGGCTCGCAATGCGTGAAGCCCGAGGCTTATGGCCGCTACATCAAGGTCGCCGGCGAGATTGCCCGCGCCGCCGGCGTGCGCCTCGCTGCCCTCAATGTCGGCGGCGGCTTCCCCGCCCGCTATCGCGACAGCATTGCACCGCCGCTTGATGGCTTCTTCGCCGCGATCGCCGACAGCGTCGCCGCTGCCTTCCCGGGCGACTGGCGGCCGGCGCTGGAATGCGAGCCGGGCCGCGGCCTGGTGGCGAGCTGCATGTCGCTTCTTACCCGGGTCAAGCTCGTCAAGCCGTCGCGCCGCGAGCTGTTCCTCAATGATGGAATCTATGGCGGGCTCCTCGAGATGAGCCAGGCCCCCGCCCTTGCCCCCCACTATCGGGTGATCCGCGACGGCGTTGTCCATGGCGGCCCGCTGCAGCCCTTCATTGCCTATGGGCCGACTTGCGATCCGCTCGACCGCTTCCCGGGCGAGCTCGAGCTGCCGGCCGATATCACCGAGGATGATTTCATCGAGTTCTCGACCGTCGGGGCGTATTGTGCCGCGACCGCCACCCGCTTCAACGGTTATGGCAGCTCCGGCATGGCGATGGTCGAAAGCGCATTCAGCCAGTAGGCATTAGGGTCAGGACTCAATATGGAAGCGCCTGACTTCCAGGCATCGCCTCTATGACTCCCCTCTCCCCGCGCCAGCGTGGGAGAGTGGCGCGCATGCAAGCGAACTAAAGGGTCCGGACCCTAGGCAGTGAGCTGAGCTCTTCCCTATTGCCTACTGCCGACTGCCCATTCTACGCTGTCGCCGCCTGGCCCTCATTTTGCGGCGGGCCGGAATCCTTGCCCTTCTCGTCCGGATTGCGGTCGACCAGCTCGATCACCGCCATCGGCGCCGAATCGCCATAACGGAAACCGGCCTTGAGCACCCGCGTATAGCCGCCCTGACGATTGCGATAGCGCTCAGCCAGAATCGCAAACAGCTTGGTCACCTGCTCTTCGTCACCGATCTGCGAGATCGCCTGGCGCCGTGCATGCAGGCTCCCCTTCTTGGCGAGCGTCACCAGCTTCTCGACGATCGGCCGAAGATCCTTGGCCTTGGGAAGCGTCGTCGAGATCTGCTCATGCTTGATCAGAGCCGCCGCCATATTGGCGAACATCGCCGCGCGATGCTCATGGGTGCGGTTGAGCTTGCGGCCTCGATTGGCGTGTCGCATGGCGTTTCAGGTCCTCAGTAATGGCTCTCATATTTCTTGGCCAGCTCTTCGATGTTCTCCGGCGGCCAGTTCGGCACCTCCATGCCGAGATGAAGACCCATCTGGGCGAGCACTTCCTTGATCTCGTTCAGCGACTTGCGACCGAAATTCGGGGTGCGCAGCATCTCCGCCTCGGTCTTCTGGATGAGATCGCCGATATAGACGATGTTGTCGTTCTTCAAGCAGTTGGCCGACCGCACCGACAGCTCGAGCTCGTCGACCTTCTTCAACAGCGCAGCGTTGAATTCGAGCTCCGGCCGCTCCTCCTCCGAGATCGCCTTGGACGGCTCCTCGAAATTGATGAAGATCTGCAGCTGGTCCTGAAGAATGCGCGCGGCATAGGCGACGGAGTCCTCCGGCGACACCGACCCGTCGGTCTCGACGCTGAGGGTGAGCTTGTCGTAGTCGAGGATCTGACCCTCGCGGGTGTTCTCCACCCGGTAGGAAACCCGCTTGACGGGGCTGTAGAGGCTGTCGACCGGGATCAGTCCGATCGGCGCATCCTCGGGACGGTTGCGCTCGGCCGCCACATAGCCCTTGCCGACATTGACCGTGAACTCCATCCGGATCTCGGCGCCCTCGTCGAGGGTGCAGATCACATGGTTGGGATTGAGCACCTGGATATCGGCGGTCTCCTGGATGTCGCTGGCCTTGACGACGCCCGGACCCTCCTTGCGCAGAACGACCCGCTTGGGCCCTTCCGAATGCATGATCAGGGCGATTTCCTTGATGTTGAGGACGATGTCCGTGACGTCCTCCCGCACCCCGGCGATCGAGGAGAATTCATGAAGCACGCCGTCGATCTGTACCGAGGTCACCGCAGCTCCCTGCAGCGACGACAGCAGCACCCGACGCAGCGCATTGCCCAGCGTCATGCCGAAGCCGCGCTCGAGCGGCTCGGCCACCAGCGTCGCCACCCGACGGCGGTCGCGCCCTTGCGCCACCTCGAGCTTCTGCGGCTTGATGAGCTCCTGCCAGTTCCTGTGATTCACCATTGGTCCATCCTGTGAAATTGACGGGCGCGCCGATCAGACCCGGCGGCGCTTCGGCGGGCGAACGCCATTGTGCGGAATGGGGGTGACGTCGCGAATGGTCATCACCTGCAACCCGCAGGCCTGGAGCGCCCGGAGCGCCGACTCGCGCCCGGAGCCCGGCCCCGAAACTTCGACCTCGACAGTGCGCATGCCATGTTCCATGGCGGCACGACCGGCCTGGTCGGCCGCCACCTGGGCAGCATAAGGCGTGGATTTGCGCGAGCCCTTGAAGCCGAGCTTGCCAGCCGAGGCCCAGGAAATCGTGTTCCCCTGGACATCGGTGATGGTGATCATCGTGTTGTTGAAGGAGGAATGAACATGCACCACGCCTGAGGTGATGTTCTTGCGCTCCTTGCGACGCGGGCGGACGGGTTCCTTGGCCATATGACTGTTCCCTCGGCGGTGATGCTTCTCGTTACTTCTTCTTGCCGGCGATCGGCTTGGCCGGTCCCTTGCGGGTGCGCGCATTGGTATGGGTGCGCTGACCCCTGACCGGAAGCCCGCGGCGGTGGCGCAGGCCGCGATAGGTTCCGAGATCCATCAGCCGCTTGATGTTCATCGCCACGTCGCGCCGGAGATCGCCCTCGACCATGTAGTCGCGGTCGATCACCTCGCGGATCTGCAGAACCTCGGCATCCGACAGCTCATTGACCCGCCGCTCCAGCGGGATCTTGACCTTCTCGCAGATTTCATGCGCCTTTTTTGGGCCGATCCCATAAATATACTGAAGCGCGATCGGCACACGCTTTGCGGTCGGGATGTTAACGCCTGCGATACGAGCCACGTCGCGATCTCCTGAAAAACCTCACAAGACGCAATTGGCCGCGCCCAAGCAGGAGCGCGCTCCCCTTGCAGCCGACCATTTTCGACCGGAAAACGCGTATGTAGGCGGGATTTTCCGATCCGTCAACCACCTCATGCGATGCGCAGCGCCTCCTCGATCTGGCGCGACACCTCGTCGATCGCCGCCATGCCATCGACCTTTCTGAGCTTCCCCAGCTTGGCGTAATAGGCGACCAGCGGCGCCGTCTGGCGGTTATAGGTGCCGAGCCGGCTTTTCACGGTTTCGGCATTGTCGTCGGCCCGCCGCACGAAATCGCTGCTGCCGCACACGTCGCACCGCCCCTCGGTCCGCGGCCGTTCGAAGGCATCATGGTACCCTTTGCCGCAGCCGGAGCAGCTGAACCGCCCGCTTAGGCGTCTGACCAGTGCCTCGTCGTCCACCGCCAGTTCGATGACCATGTCGAGCTTGAGGCCGCGGCTTGCCATCATGCGGTCAAGCGCCGCTGCCTGGGCGACATTGCGGGGAAAACCGTCAAGGACGAAACCGCGGGTGGCATCGGGCTGATCCAGCCGGTCGGCGATGATCGACACCACCGTCTCGTCGGCGACGAGATCGCCGCGATCCATCACCGCCTGGGCCCTCCTGCCATGCTCGGTGCCGGCGGCGACCGCCGCCCGCAGCATGTCGCCGGTCGACAGCTGCTTCATGCCGCGCCTGGCCTCGAGTCGCTTGGCCTGCGTCCCTTTGCCGGCCCCGGGCGGACCGAGCAGGATGATGTTCATCGCTTCGGGCCCCTGAGCTTGGCCTTCTTCACCAGCCCCTCATATTGCTGGGCCAGCAAATGTCCCTGGATCTGGGTCACGGTGTCCATGGTGACCGACACCACGATGAGCAGCGATGTGCCGCCGAAATAGAACGGCATGCGGGCATAATAGGTCAAAAGCTCCGGCAGCATGCACACCGCGGACAGATAGAGGGCGCCGATCATGGTGATCCGCGTCAGCACGTAGTCGATATATTCCGCAGTCCGCTCGCCCGGCCTGATCCCCGGGATGAAGCCGCCATACTTCTTGAGATTGTCTGCCGTCTCCTTCGGATTGAGCATGATCGCCGTGTAGAAGAAGGCGAAGAAGATGATCAGCCCGACATAGAGCACCATGAACAGCGGCTGGCCGTGACCGAGCAGAGCCGTGATGTAGTTCAGCCATTCC
>JBIOYR010000072.1:0-31567 GCA_044870245.1 Aestuariivirgaceae bacterium
TTGCTTGTCTCGACGGGCCAACACAATGCGACGGTTCTCGTTCTGTGCGCCACGCTCATCGTCAACTGCTGTCTCGGCATCGCTCTCATCCCGCGGCACGGCCTGATCGGTGCCGCCGTCGCCAGCATGCTGGCGACGCTGCTCGAGTCCGCAATGTTCGCTCTCCTGCAGCATCACCTCCATGCCGCTCCGCTTCCGCCGATGAAGGGAGCCGCCAATGGCATTGACCAGCCCGCTGAATGACCGTGGGCCGGCGAGCGCCATCGTCGGCAACAGCCTGCCGAGCTATGCCGGCTGTCTCGCTCTCGATCTTGGCGAGGAATCGGCGATGAGCCTCTTCGCCGCCGCCTGGGGACGGCTCGGCAGGACCGCCGTGCTGCCGGCGCCGATGAGCGTCGAGGAGGTCCTCTCGCCGCTGTTCCGCCATTTGGCCCCGCCCGGCCGGCGCGTGCAGATCGCCGCCGTCATTGCCGAGCATGGCGAGCTTGCGGCACTTGCCGCCTTCGAGCGCCTCGGCCTCGCCCAGGGGCGGCCGCTGGCGGTCTCGGCGAGCTGGATGGCCGACCTGCCGCTGGCGGGCACGCCGCTGATCGGGCCCGACGATCCCGACGATGCCCTGGCCCGCCTGATCGCCGGGGCGACGCGGCTTCAGGGCACCCACGCCGTGCTCTTGCGCCTGGTCCCCAATGATCACGCCTTCAGCCAGAGGCTGAGCCAGGCCGCTCGACGGCTCGGCGTGCCGCCGCCGGTGACGCTCGAGCCATTCGAGCGGGCGGCGCTCGCCACCGGCACCGATTTCGACGATTGGTTCAATGCCAACTTCGCCCGCAAGCGGCGCAAGGAGTTCCGCCGCCTCGCCGCTCGCCTGGCCGAGACCGGCAGTGTCGAGACTGTCGTCAGGCGGCCGGGCGATCCGCTGTCCCCCTGGATCGGGGATTTCCTCACCCTCGAGAGCGCCGGCTGGAAGGGACGTCGCGGCACCGCGCTCGCCTGCTCGAGCGATTCCGCCCGCTTCCTGGCCGAATCGCTCGACCGCCTTGACGAACGCGGCGAGCTCCTGTTCTGGCGCCTCACCTTCGACGGCCGCCCCATCGCCATGCTGTTTGCCATGGTGACCGGCGGCACTGCCTTTCTTGGCAAGATCGCCCATGACGAAGCCTTCGCCCGCTATTCGCCCGGCGTGCTGCTGATCCTCGAGGCCACCCGCACCCTGCTTGGCCGCTCCGACATCACCCTGGTCGATTCCTGTGCCGTGCCCGGCCACCCGATGATCGACAACATCTGGCGCGACCGCGTGCCGCTCGCCGACATGCTGATCGCCGCCCCCGGCACCCCGCCGACGCTCTTCGCGGCGATCGCCGCCGCCGAACGCCTTCGCCGGCCGCTCCGCGCCACCGCCAAGTCGCTCTATCACCAACTGCGAAGAGGATATCGCCATGCCCCTGATCGAGCTTGACCGATCGCAAGCCCGCGTCAGCTTTCATCGTGCCCCCTTTGCCATGCGCCACGGTCTGGCGGGCCACGATCTCTTCACCCTGCCGCGCCTGGTCGAGCTCGCCAAATCCATGCCGCGCGACCGCATCGAATACAATTCCGGCAGGCTCGAGCCCGGGGTCCGGCCCGAGGACGTTCCCGGTATCGCCATGCCGGCCGAGGACGTCATCCGCCGCATCGAGAACGCCGATGCCTGGCTCGTCATCAAGGGCGTCGAGCACGATCCCGCCTATCGCGCGCTGCTTCATGAATTCCTGACCGGGGTGTCGAGCGCCGCCGGTCCGGGCACCGAGAACTTCGAGGATCTCCAGGGCTTCATCTTCGTGTCGTCGGCCGGCTCGGTGACGCCTTTTCATTTTGATGCCGAGGAGAACATCCTGGTGCAGATCCGCGGCGACAAATTTGTCCATATTTTCGACAATGGCGATTGCAGCCTCGTTCCCGAGGAGAGCCTCGAGCTGTCGCCAGCCAGGCATCGCAACCAGCCCTATCGCGCCGATTTCGAGCGGCGCGCCGAGGTCTTCGCCCTGACCCCGGGCGATGCCGTGCACATTCCCTATCTCTGGCCGCATTGGGTGCATAACGGTGCGAGCTGGTGCGTGTCCATGGCGATGACCTGGAAGACCCCGACCGTTCGCCGGCTCAACAAGCTCCGGCTGATCAATGGCACGCTGCGCCGCTACGGCCTGCCTCAGGCCTCGCCCGGCCGGTCGCATCTCGGCGACGCCGCCAAGGTCGCCTTGCATGACCTCGCCCGCTTCGCCGTTGAGCCGCTGCGCCGCTCCGAAGCGCTGCGCCGGGCCTTGCGCGGCCTGATCTATGGCAGCGGCGCCAACTACTATTATCGTGGTTCGTAAGGCAGTAGGCATTAGGCGTTAGGCAGTGAGCGGTGCTCTTCCCTACTGCCTACTGCCTACTGCCTACTGCCTACTGCCTACTGCCTACTGCCTACTGCCTACTGCCTACTGCCTACTGCCTACTGCCTACTGCCTGCTCCCCGTCAGCCCCACGAGATAGGTGGCAATCGCCTTGATGTCGCTTTCCGGCAGCTTCGACAAATTGGTCTGGACGGCGCCCATGCCGCCGCTTGACAGCTTGTCATAGCCGAGGGTCTCGCCGAACTGCAGCGCAGTCGTGAGATCGTCGGCATCCTTGTACCGCTTGCGCCCGACGAGGTCGATGAGCGAGGGCACCTTGCCTTTGCCCTCAGGATGCGGTGCGCCAAGGAACATGTCGGAGGCGATCGGGATCAGCAGGAAATTGCGCGGCGTATGACATTCGCCGCAATGGCCGGGAGCGTTAACCAGATAGGCGCCACGATTCCATTGCGCGCTCTCATCGGCATGATAGGCGATACGCCCTGGATCGCCTTTGATGAGCTTCCACAGGCCGGTGGCTCGCCGCATCACCACCTCACCCACCGATCCGAGCAGCACGCCGGGCGGATGCCGCTCGGCTTTCACCGCCGGCAGCGAGAGCAGATAGGCTTTGAGATCGAGCACGTCCTCGACCTTCATCCGGCCATAGGAGCTGTAGGGGAAGGCCGGAATGTAATGGGTGCCAGCGGGCGAGATGCCGTGCTGCACCGCATTGACGAAATCGGCATCGCTCCATTGGCCGATGCCCGTTTCGCGATCGGGGGTGATATTGGGCGGATAGAAGGTGCCGACTGGCGTGTTGAGCGCCACCCCGCCCGAGGGGAGCGGCGCATCGCCCTCGCCCTGACCAGCCGCCGGCTTGTGGCAGTTGATGCACCCCCCGGCATTGTACATCACCTGACCGTTGGCGAGGTCGGGAATGCGCCGCGGCACGCTCGCAGCGGCCACCGGACGGGGCGCTGAAACAAAATAGAGACCGCCGACAACCCCGGCGGCGATGACGAGCATCACCGCTGCCAGCGTCTTGACGCCCATCAGGCCGGACCGCTCCTATTCCTCCGGCTTGCGGAACTTGTCATGGCAGTTCTTGCATGCCCCGCCGAGCTTGTTCATGGCCGGCATGAACTGGTCCTCGCTGGTCACCTCGGTCATCGCCAGCGACGCCTGCTCGGCCTGCTTGAGCGCTGCATCGAAGGTCGCCCGGTCCTTCCAGATCGCCGCCAGCGCCCGGGTCTTGTGTCCCTTGTCGCTGCCTTCCGGGAACAGCCCCTTGGCGATCCCGAGCTTGTCATGGATGGTCTGGGCATCGGCCTTGACCGTCGCCGCGTCGAACTTCTTCTCATTCTTGGCGATCTTCGCGAGGTCTCCCATCGCCTTTCCGACCGCCTTCATCGCGGCCTGGCGATCCTCGATCGGCGATGCCGCAAGCACCGCCGAGGTGGCAAGCGTGACGGCCAGCAGGCCGGAAGCGACGGTCAGCACTCTCCCGTTTGACATGCATGTCTCCCAAGGGTGGACACCGGCTTGCCCGGTGCCTCGCAAGTTACGCCACTGCCATGGTTACTATTCCCGGACGTCAGACATTGGCCTGATCTCCTCGGGGGCGCAAGCCCGAGCGAAGGCAAGTCAAAGGCAGCAGACATTTGCCATGAGGCAGTGAATGGCGCTCCTGCCTACTGCCTGCCTGCCGACTGCCTACTCACTCACTTCTTCACCACCACCCGCCGCGGCACATTGGCCAGGCACTCGGCCCCCTTGTCGGTGATGAGGATGGTCTCCGAGAGCTCGAGCCCGCCATCGTCGAGCCACAGCGCCGGCATGAAATGCAGCGTCATGTTCTTCTCGAGCACGGTCTTGTCGCCGCGCCTGAGCGACACCGTCCGCTCGCCCCAATCCGGCGGATAGGAGAGCCCGATCGAATAGCCGGTCCGCGAATCCTTGCTGAAGCCATGCCGCTCCAGCTCGTCGAAGAAGGCGACCGCCACCTCTTCCGCCCGATTGCCGGGCAGCGCCTTGGCGAGCCCTGCCTCCGTCGCCTTGAGTACCGCCCGCTCGGCATCGGCATATTTCTTCGGCATCGCACCAAGGAACACCGTGCGCGACAACGGGCAGTGATAGCGCCGATAGCAGCCGGCAATCTCGAAGAACGTGCCCTCCCCCGCCTCGAACGGGCGATCGTCCCAGGTGAGATGCGGCGCCGTCGCATCCATGCCCGACGGCAGCATCGGCACGATCGCCGGATAGTCGCCGAAATGGTCCTTCGCCCCCTCGATCGCCACCTTGTAGATTTCCGCCACCAACCGGTTCTTCGGCAGGCCCGGCTCGACCATCTCGAAGATCAGCGCATGCATGCGCTGGACGATCCGCGCCGCCCGCCGGATGAACGCCACCTCGAGATCGCTCTTCACCAGCCGCTGCCAGTTTACGAGCCCCGTGGCATCGCTGACCTTCGCGCCATGCAGACCTTTGCCCAAAGCCGCATGAGCCGCCGCCGTGTACCAGTAATTGTCCATCTCGACCCCGACCCGGCCGTGCGCCAATCCGCGCTCGGCGATCAGGCCGGCGAGATGCTCCATCGGATGCCGCTCCGGGTTCTGCACGAAGATATCGGGATAGCCGACGATGTTGTCTGGTGCCATGAAGCAGGTGCGCAGCGCCCCGTTGCCGTCCATTTTGCGCCCCCACCAGATCGGCTCGCCTTCGCGGCCGAGCAGCACCGCCTGATGGACATAGAAGGACCAGCCGTCATAACCGGTGAGCCAGGACATGTTCGATGGGTCGGAAATGACCAGAAGGTCAAGGCCGCGCCGTGCCATTTCGGCACGCGTCTTCTGGATGCGCCGGTCATATTCGCTCATCGGGAAATGCAAGGTGGCGGTCAAGGCATCTTCTCCTATGCTGCCGATTTCCGGGACGTCCTCATGGTTTGCAAAGCCTGGAAAAGCTGCTTAGATCGCCCAAGCTGATTGGAAAAACAATCACTGATCTACGCACCATTGGGAGGAATAAGATGAGAGCTGTCAGGCTGCTTGCGGCCGCTTTGCTGGGAACCACCACGCTGGCGGCCGGCCCGGCAATGGCGAAATCTCTGGTTTACTGTTCGGAAGGTTCGCCCGAGAACTTTAATCCGCAGATCAACACGACCGGAACGAGCTTCGACGCCGCACGCGGCATTTACAATCAATTGGTCGAGTTCGAGCGCGGCACCGTCAACGTGATTCCCGGCCTCGCCGAGAAATACACCGTGTCCGACGACGGCAAGACGATCACCTTCAACCTGCGCAAGGGCGTCAAGTTTCATTCCAACAAGAGCTTCAAGCCGACCCGCGACTTCAACGCCGATGACGTGCTGTTCTCTTTCAATCGTCAATGGAAGGACGATCATCCCTATCACAAGGTCTCCGGCGGCGCTTACGACTATTTCAACGACATGGGCATGCCGGACCTGCTGCAGTCGATCGAAAAGGCTGACGACTACACGGTGGTGTTCAAGCTGAAGGAGCCGAACGCCCCGATCATCGCCAATCTCGCCATGGATTTCGCGACCATCATGTCGGCCGAATATGCCGATGCCATGCTGAAAGCGGGAACGCCCGAGAAGGTCGACCAGGAGCCGATCGGCACCGGCCCCTTCCAGCTGGTGAATTACCAGAAGGACGCCGTCATTCGCTACAAGGCCTTCCCCGACTATTGGGGCGGCAAGGCAAAGATCGACGATCTGGTGTTCGCCATCACCAAGGAGCCGGCCGCCCGCCTCGCCAAGCTCAAGGCCAATGAGTGCCAGGTGATGATCGCGCCGAACCCGGCCGACCTCGCCGCGATCAAGAAGGATGAGAAACTCGACCTTCTTGAGCAGGCGGGCCTGAACGTCGGCTATCTGTCGATGAACGCCACCAAGCCGCCCTTCGACACGAAGGAGGTGCGCCAGGCCATCAACATGGCGATCGACAAGGCCGACATCCTGAAGGAGGTCTATCAGGGCGCCGGCCAGCCAGCCAAGAACCCGATACCGCCGACCATCTGGTCCTATTCCGAGGCCACCAAGGATTACGACTACAATCCCGACAAGGCCAAGGAGATGCTGAAGGCCGCCGGCGTCGAGAACCTCGAGACCGACCTGTGGTGGATGCCGGTATCGCGCCCCTACAACCCCAACGCCAAGCGCATGGCCGAGATGATGCAGGCCGATCTCGCCAAGGTCGGCATCAACGCCAAGCTCGTCTCCTATGAATGGGGCGAATATCGCAAGCGCCTGCAGGCCGGCGAGCACCAGCTCGGTCTTCTCGGCTGGACCGGCGACAATGGCGATCCCGACAACTTCTTCTTCCTGCTCGGCTGTGCCGCCGACGGCAAGCCGAACTCCCAGAACATCGCCAAATGGTGCAACAAGGAGTTCAATGACGGGCTGGTGAAAGCGCGGACCCTGTCGGACAAGGAGCAGCGCACCGCCATCTACGAGAACATGCAGAAGATCTTCAAGGAAGAGGCGCCGTGGTTCACCATCGCCCACTCGACCGTGTTCGAACCGATCCGCAAGGAGGTGGTCGACTACAAGGTCTCCCCGCTTGGGCGCCATGAATTCTATGGCGTCGACGTGAAGAAATAGACTGCTCCCGCGTCATCCGCCTCCTCGGCCACGGCTCGAGGAGGCGGATGCCGGCAGGCCGGACGACAGGCCATGCTCGGTTTCATTCTCAGGCGCGCAGCGATCACGCTGCCGACCTTTCTGGCCTTGATGTTCATCACTTTCATGTTGATTCGCCTGGTGCCGGGCGATCCCATCGAGGTGCGGCGCGGCGAACGCGGCATTTCGCCCGAGCGCCTCGAGATGCTGCGCCACGAGATGGGACTCGACCAGCCCGTCTGGCGGCAGTTCCTCGAATATGTGTGGAACATCCTGCACGGCGATTTCGGCACCTCGATCATCAGCCATGAGAAGGTGCTGACCGAGTTCGTGACACTGTTTCCCGCCACCATCGAGCTCAGCCTCTCCGCCATGCTGATGGCGGTCGTGCTCGGCATCCCTGCCGGCGTGATCGCCGCGGTGCGCCGCGGCACTCCCTACGATCAGGCGCTGATGGGCGCCGCCCTGACCGGCTATTCCATGCCGATCTTCTGGTGGGGCCTCTTGCTGATCATGTTCTTCTCCGGCTATCTCGGCTGGACTCCGGTTTCCGGCCGCATCGATCTCATCAAATATTACTTCGAGCCGGTCACCGGCTTCATGCTGATCGACAGCCTGCTCTCCGACCAGGAAGGCGCCTTCCTCGACGCGTTGCGCCATCTCATCCTGCCGGCCGTCGTGCTCGGCACCATCCCGCTGGCGGTCATCGCCCGCATGACCCGCTCCTCGATGCTTGAGGTTCTCGAGGAGGACTATGTCCGCACCGCCCGTGCCAAAGGCCTGTCGCCATTTCGCGTCATCGGCATCCATGCCTTGCGCAACGCCCTCATCCCGGTCGTCACCACGATCGGGCTGCAGATCACCACCCTGATGGCCGGTGCCGTGCTCACCGAGACGATCTTTTCCTGGCCGGGGGTGGGCAACTGGCTCATCGAATCGATCAGCCGGCGTGACTATCCTGCCCTTCAGGGCGGCATCCTGCTGATCTCCGGCATCGTCATCTTCCTCAATCTCCTGATCGACATGCTCTACAGCATCATCAATCCGCGAATCCGCCATGCCCGCTGACGTCGCCCTGAGCCGCCCGCGCCAGGCTGTGCCCGGTCCCCTCCTCGAATTCTGGCGGTCCTTTCGCGAGAATCGCGGCGCCGTTATCGGCCTTGTCATCGTCATCGCCATCTGCCTGGTGGCGGTGTTCGCACCACTGCTGGCGCCGCATTCGCCGATCGAGCAGTTCCGCGGCTTCGCCAAGCTGCCGCCGGCCTGGGCGGAAGGTGGCGATCCGCGGTTCCTGCTCGGCACCGATCCGCTCGGCCGCGACATGCTCTCGCGCATCATCTACGGGGCGCGTATCTCGCTCTTCATCGGCCTATCGGTGATGGTCGTGTCGGCGGTGGTCGGGGTGGCGCTCGGCCTTGCCGCTGCCGCTTTCGGCGGCATCGTCGACGTCGTGATCCTCCGCATAATGGACCTCATCGTCGCCATTCCCTCGCTGGTGCTCGCCATCCTAATCATCGCGGTGATCGGGCCCAATCTCACCAACACCATCGTCGCGGTGACGATCGTCTATCTCCCCCGCTATGTCCGTCTCATCCGTGCATCCGCCTTGTCGGAGCTGTCGCGCGACTATGTCACCGCCGCCCGCGTCGCCGGCGTCGGCAAGCTGCGCCTGATGCTCGTCACCGTGCTCCCCAACTGCCTCGCACCGCTCATCGTCCAGGCGGCGCTCGGCGTTTCCGACGCCATTCTCGAGGCGGCCGGTCTCGGCTTTCTCGGCCTCGGCGCCCAGCCGCCGACCCCCGAATGGGGCGCGATGCTTGCCGACAGCCGAGAATTCATCCTCGCCGCACCCTGGATCGTCACCTTCCCCGGTCTCGCCATCCTGATCACCGTGGTGAGCATCAATCTGCTCGGCGACGGTTTGCGCGATGCGCTCGACCCAAGGTTGAAACGCAGCTAAGACTTGTCCCTCGCGCAGCAGGGGGTTTTCAGTCGCCATGTCCGCATGGATCGGACCGGCCATCGTCGCAGCCCTCATCGGCTGCCTGACCACCATGCTGGGCCGGAGCGTCTCCTACCGACTCTGCAAGCACACAGAGATAGCGTCATCGAACATATGCGCGCAGATATCTCGTACACTCCCTTCATCTCACTTGAAGCGCCGCACCATATTTTCCCGGAAATAGCGCGGGCATTCACATCCTGCCTACTGAAGTGATCGATCCAGTGGTCGTTTTCTATTCCCAAACTTCGGTAATCGCTCAATTGACTACCGATTTGCGCAGCGATGCCTATGGCAAATTGTCAACAGAACGAAAGATCGCGCTATACGAAGACTATGTTGGACTGCTGATCCACGCCGTTACCCTTTCGGAGCAGGCTTTGGAGCGGCTTGATGAACGTCTTAGTAACTTGGTTTCGGACCCGTCGGTCCGTTAATGGGGTGAATCGGAATGGGCCTTGGACGCGGCTTCGACCCTGCCCAAATTCTCCTAAGCAAATTGCTTAGGCTCGGTCGCCCGGTGATCGGCGGAACCGGGATCGGCTTCGCGCGCGGCTTCCACGCCATCGAATTTGCCCCTGTCTCCTGCCATCGAATATAGTTGCAGCGTCACCTTTGGCAACAGCCGACCCGATGGCCACGCAATGACAACCGACTTCGTGACCGCGGTCATCGGCGCCCTCGGCACCATCATTGCCGCCTTTATCGGCGTGCTGACCTGGTATCTCGCGACCCGCGCCGACCGGCTGAAGGAGATGAGCGAGCGCGAGGGCGAGCGGCTGCGCGAGACCGAGGCCCGCGATCAACGTGTCCTCGACATCGTGGTGGCGCTCCATTCCGAGATTCTGGCCGGACTCCTTGCCAACCGCCGCCAGCTCACGCCCGAGGAAGCCCGCTACGCTCTGGCGCAGGACAACCCCTTCGCCACCCCCGACGACACCGACTTTGTGTTCGATTCGGTAAAGAACGACATCACCATCCTTCCCGCCCCGGTGATCCATGCGGTAGTGCAATATTACCGCGCCGCCCGCCAGACCAATCTGATCACCCGCGACCTCCGGGACCCGCATTTCCTGACCCAGTCGCGCCCTGAGAAGCGCAAGGTCATCCGCACCCTGCTCGAGCTTTTGGAATTGCAGAAGATGCTGGGCGAGGCGGCGGTGTCGGATCTTGCCAATTTCGCTGCCGCCTTCGGCCTCGATCTTGCCGCCAGCGAGCGCCGTGCCGTCGATATCGTCGAGCGTTCCCGCCGCGACCTCGCGGAGATATTCAGGCAATCGGAACGATTGGACCCGCCATCTTGAAACCTCCTGCCACCGGAATCGCGTGAAACACCGGGGCACGCTGTGCAATATAATGCCCGAGACCCTGGACGAAAAGGCCTTGGATGCCGCTTCTCGCCATCGAAAATCTCTGCGTCGACTTCACCACCAGCGCCGGTGATTTCCGGGCCGTCGACCGGGTTTCGCTCGCCCTCGAACCGAGCGAGGTTCTGGCCATCGTCGGCGAATCCGGCTCCGGCAAATCGGTATCCATGCTGGCGGTGATGGGACTTCTCCCCTGGACTGCCAAGGTCACCGCCGATCGTATGGAGTTCGACGGCATCGACCTCCTCGCAATCACGCCGCGCGAGCGCCGCCGCATCATCGGCAATGACATGGCGATGATCTTCCAGGAGCCGATGTCGAGTCTCAATCCCTGCTACACCGTCGGCTTTCAGCTGACCGAGGCGCTCAAGGTCCATCTCGACATGGGCAAGACGGAACGCCGCGCCCGTGCTGTCGAGCTCCTTCGTCAGGTCGGCATCGCCGATCCCGAGCGCCGCCTCGGCGCCTTCCCGCATCAGCTTTCCGGCGGCATGAGCCAGCGCGTGATGATCGCCATGGCGATCTCCTGCAATCCCCGCCTTCTCATTGCCGACGAGCCGACCACCGCGCTCGACGTCACCATCCAGGCGCAGATCCTCGATCTCCTCCTCAAGCTGCAGCGCAACACCGGCATGGGCCTCGTGCTCATCACCCATGACATGGGCGTCGTCGCCGAGACCGCGCAGCGCGTCTCGGTTCATTATGCCGGCCAGAAGGTCGAGGAGCAGAATGTCGTCGGCCTGTTCGCCGACCCGCATCATCCTTACACCGCAGCACTGCTTGCCGCCCTCCCCGAGCGCGCCGACGCCCGCCGCCTTCCCTCGATACCGGGTGTCGTTCCTGGCCAGTTCGATCGCCCGACCGGCTGCCTCTTCTCGCCGCGCTGCCGCAACGCCGTCGAATATTGCCGCATGGCCGAGCCGAAGCCAGCAGGCCCCGAGCTCGGCGATGCGCTCTGCCACTTCCCGCTGCTTGCCGGCATCCCGCTCGGCCATCCCGGACGCGAGGCCGCCGAATGAGCGAGGCGCCGGTGCTCGTGGCCACGGATCTTGCGCGCTATTATCATCTCTCGCGCGGATTGTTCGGCCACATTGCCGAGCTGAAGGCGCTCGACGGCGCCTCCTTCACACTGTCGCGCCGCCGCACCTTGGCCGTCGTCGGCGAGTCGGGCTGCGGCAAGTCGACCCTCGCCCGCCTCGTCTCGATGATCGAGACGCCGACCGCCGGCTCGCTGCGCATCGGCGGTGACGAGGTCACGACCGCAAGCGCCCACACCCTGCGCCGGCTGCGCCCCAAGGTGCAGATCGTGTTCCAGAACCCCTACGGCTCGCTCAACCCCCGCCAGCGCATCGGCGCCGCGCTCGAGGAGCCGCTGCTGGTGAACACCAGCCTGTCGGCCGCCGAGCGCCGCGAACGCGCCGAGGCCATGATGCGCGACGTCGGCCTGCGCCCCGAACATTACGCGCGCTACCCCCATATGTTCTCCGGCGGCCAGCGCCAGCGCATCGCCATCGCCCGCGCGCTGATGCTCAATCCCGAGATCCTGGTGCTGGACGAGCCGGTCTCCGCCCTCGATGTCTCGATCCAGGCCCAGGTCCTGAACCTGCTCGCCGATCTTCAGGAGCGCTACAATCTTGCCTATCTCTTCATCAGCCATGGCCTCTCGGTGGTGAAGCACATTGCCGATGAGGTCATGGTGATGTATCTCGGCCGGCCCGTCGAGCACGGTCCGGCGCGCGACATCTTCGCCCATCCCCAGCACCCCTATACGCGCGCCCTCCTCTCCGCCACCCCGATTGCCGATCCGCGCCGCATTAAGGAGCGCATCGTGCTCAAGGGAGAGCTGCCCTCGCCCCTCAGGCCGCCGACCGGCTGCACCTTCAACCCGCGCTGTCCGCTCGCCTTCGAGCGCTGTCCGCGCGAGCGCCCTCTGCTCGCCCTGAGCGACGGCGCCCTAGTCGCCTGCCACGCCGTCAATCCGGACGTTCCGGGGGTCATCGATCCATCGTTTGCCGCGCCGGAGCGGGCGCAACTCACCATGGGAACGGGAGCATGAAGCGCGCTGAACTGAGCACCGGCGAGGCCCTGGTTTCGCTTCTCGAAGCCTATGGTGTCGACACCGTCTTCGGCATTCCGGGCGTCCACAATGTCGAAATGTACCGCGCCCTGCCGCGCTCGGGCATCCGCCACATCCTCACCCGCCACGAGCAGGGCGCCGGCTTCATGGCCGACGGCTATGCCCGCGTCACTGGCAGGCCCGGCATCTGCTTCACCATCACCGGGCCGGGGCTCACCAACATCCTGACCCCGATGGGCCAGGCCTGGTCCGATTCGGTGCCCATGCTTGTCCTTTCCTCGGCCCTCGACATCGCCGATGCCGCGCAAGGCCGCGGCCGCCTTCATGAGATGACGAGCCAGCGCGGCGCAGCGCTCAGCATCACCACCGCGGCGGTGACGGCGCTGGCCCCTCATGACGTTCGCGACGGTGTTGCCGAGGCATTTGCCCGCTTTGCCAGCCAGCGGCCGCGGCCTGCCTATCTCGAGCTGCCGCTCGACCTGCTCAAGCTGCCGGCGGGCGACGATTGGACCGCCCGCAAGCTGCCGGCACGACCGAACGGCGACCCCGAGGCCATCGCCGATGCCGCCGCCTTGCTTGCCGATGCCGATGCACCGCTGGTCCTGCTCGGTGGCGGTGCCGTCGATGCCGGCGCGCCGGCCTTGCGCATCGCCGAGGCGATCGATGCGGTGATTGTCACGACCATCTCCGGCAAGGGGATCGTGCCGGCCGATCACCTGCTTTGCCTCGGCGCCCGCCTGTCGCAGGACACGATCCACGATGCGCTGCGCCAGGCCGATGTCATCCTCGCCATCGGCACCGAGCTTTCCGAGACCGATCTCTGGGCGACCAAGATCACCATTCCCGGCAAGCTGATCCGCATCGACATCGATGCGGCGAGCCTGGTGCGCCCGCATGCGCCCGCAGTGCCGATTCTGGCCGACGCCGCCACCGCCCTGACGGCGCTCGCCGTCGCCCTCGAGCAACGCGGCAAGCTGCCCCGTCATCCGGCAGCGCGTTCCTTCGTTCGCGACCACCTCGCCGGCGAAGCGGCCGAGGATGACAAGCTGCGTGCCGATCTCCGCATCATTCTCGCCGCCATCCGCAAGGCGCTGCCGCGCGACACCATCATCGCCTCCGACATGACGCAGATCGCCTATGCCGCCAATGAGATCTTTCCGATGGATCTGCCCCGCCGCTGGCTGCATCCGGCGGGTTTCGGCACCTTGGGCTATGCGCTGCCGGCCGCCATTGGCGCCTGCGCCGGTCGTCCCGACCTGCCGACCGCCGTGCTGGTCGGCGACTATGGCTTTCAATACACCATCAACGAGCTCGGCACCGCCGCCGAGCTCGGCCAGCCGCTGGTGATCCTGCTGTGGAACAACGACGCCCTCGGCCAGATCCGCGACGACATGGTCAACAAGGGCATCCAGCCCAATGCGGTGACGCTCAAGAACCCCGATTTCGCCGCCATCGCCCGCGCCTATGCCTGCGCCTATGCCAAGCCGCAGAAGCTCGCCGAGATCGAGCCGGCCATTGCCGCCGCCCTCGCCGCCGATCGTCCGACCATCATCGAGCTGACCCCGCGCCTCCTCCACAAGTAAAGGGCTTCATGTCCATCGGTTTTTCGTGAGCTGCTTCCTCTCGTCGCGTGCCGCCTCGATGTCCGTTGCCTCCTTCCGTTTCTCGGGCGGTAGGAGCGCGAGCACCGTCATGCGGTCATTGTTCGCCGACGCCGGATTGCCGCCCCATTCGATAAGAAGCTTGAGCAGCTCGAAATCGCCCCACTTGGCAGCGAGATGGGTGAGGCGGTCTCCATTCACGGGATGAGGATCGAGGAGTTTGGACAAGTCCTCCATCAGGAGAACCGTCGCGAAGCTGCTCCGCATTTCGCATGTCGCGAATGCGTTTTGGAGAGCATCGACTGTCAGATCGACCATCTTGGTTCCACAACAGAGCATCCGATGGAATTCATCGAAGCGCGTGTTGCCGATCGCCTTCAGAATCGGCACGGTCAAAGTCGTGCGGGCTGTCCTCAATTCGAACAGATAGTCGAACACGGTTTTGTTGCCTGGCGAGAACTTCCGGTCATCCGAGAGCGAGGCGCCCAGCGATTCCGAGAAATCGCCCTCCAGTTCGCTGAGTTTTTGCGCCTTTTCGAGAATTTGCTCGAGATCGAGCTCGCTACCGATCACCATGAACAGATCATCGGCTGCGATCGCGCGCTTTTCTCGCAAAGCGGCGAAATACGCCTCGAATTCATTCAACACCGGCCCGCCACTGAGAAAATCGTGCGGACGTTCCCGGGTCTCCCAACAGAAATCGCCAACTTCCTTATCGGTAAGGGGCCCATACCCCATCGACTGAAGGAAATCCTTCACGACGACGACATTCATCTGTCCGATGGCGTTGGAGATGATCGTGTTGCCGTGGAGAGTCAGGCTGTCGTAATAGAGCGTATTCAACTCGCCCGCTATCACCCGCGCATAACGATGGAGGAAGTCGATCCGCTCCTCCGGCCGTGCCATCCACTGAACCTTGTTGGCGCAGTAATAAGCGAACAGATCATCGATATCGCACCATGAGAAATGTTCAGCGGGAAAGACCTTCTGAAGATAGACCTTCTTCTCGTATGTGCTGGCCTCGAATTGCGGAAGCGCCAATTGATGCGCCGGCGGATTCGAAGGAACATTGGGCTGCCAGATTGTAAATCTAATCGTCATCGGAAAATTGCTCCCCCACACCTGAATATCTCGCGATGAGATCGTAATATGCCACGAGCCATGTGGCTGTGCCGTTTGGCACAGGTTGCATCATCGCGTCCCTTTCCTTACGATTGCCTATCGCGGCTCTTCGATCATCGATGCCGCCACGGGGTCCACTGCCGCAACGGCTGCCAGGACCCCCGCTCTGGAAATTGGAGCGGTCCTTGCGCCGAGTTTGCGGAGCCAGTTTGCAACATCGTGCTCTTGCAACTGGAAAGCCGATCCAAGCGGCGTCAGACCATCTCCGAGATTGCAGTTGACGTAAGTATATCGCTCAGCCCAAGCGATTATCGTTTCATTCTCACTGCGGTAGGATTCGGGATACTTGGCCCATTTGTCGTAGAACGCCAAAATCTCTTCGGACTCGCGCGTATCGATTCGGTAAACCCGAACGAAACGGCACAGCATGTTGCCGTCCTCAGAGGAAAGAGCCACGTTCCTGCAGAGTTCGATCAGGTCTCGAAGCAGCATGGCGTCGCCGCTGTCCATAGTTCTGACAAGAGCCGACCCACGATCGTCAATCGGATGATCATAGAACGCACAGATCCGTGCCTCTCTCTCCGATCCAGTCCTGTTGTTGTTGTCCAGTGAAACGAGGGCAAGAAAGGATCGAATGAAGGTGCTCACTTTCGGGGCATCGTCGACATCGATCGCGAAGGAATTCAGATAGTGGGCTAGTCGCCTGTTTCCGATGTCGTTGGGAAATGCCATGTCCCATTGCAGCTGCGCCGCGTCGGATATTTCCGCCGTCTCCCAATTCGCATGAAAGGGTTTCAGCAACGTGTCGTGTTTCACCAGTTTGCCGACGCGCTGCCTGAACACCTCGAAACGGAATCTCTCCGGATGAGATTCCGTAGGCTCGAACGCCTCGCAGAAGTTCCAATAATAACGGCCCGCCCCGACTGATCGCCCACCCCAATAGCTCATCCCTCATCTCCTTTGCACGATCGGAGAGAAGATCCTTAGCCACGGACCGGCGTTGCTGCTGTGCTGTTTGTTACAGGAGTTCTTCCAATGTTGTTGAAGCGTAACGAGAAACCTAATCCGATGCCGCTTTTGCCGCGATCGCGCCGTCGGCTCCGATCGCGAGTTCCCGCCATTCGGCGAGCGCATCGAGCTGATCGTCCGTCACCGTCACCACCGGCAGGCCGCGGCCATAAAGCCGCCGTCCGACCGCCGCCCCGATCGCCAGATTGAGATCGGGCGTGACCAGCACGATCGCCGCCGGTGCGGTGCCGAGCCGGATCGCTTCGGCGAGCGACCCCGGCGCTGTTCCCGAGCCGCGCGATTCGCGCATTAGCACGATCCGGCCGGCGAGACTCGCGCCCGATTGCGGATGGCGCCGATCGATGATCCTGCCCGTCTTGGGATCGAACCCGCCCCACAAGCTCAAGGGCTGATCGAGCACCACCGCCGCCCCTTCGGCCGCTCCCGATTCGAGTGGCCGACCGCTGATCCTGCCCAGGCTTCCATGCACCGCGCCTGATCGCCGGGTCGCCTTGACCGGTGCATTTGAAGCCGCCACCGCCGGCGCTCCGGGAACCCCGCCCATTCCCTGCCACAGCTCGGGGTCGCGCCACACCGTGCCGCGCACCGCCGACTCGACGCATTCGCGCAAGCTTCCGAAACAGACGCCGACGCCGATCGTCCCCGGCGCGTAATAGGCCCATTTGGCGGCATTGGTCATCACCCGCCCTTGGACGCCGGTGACCGGTGGACCGAAATAGCTGCAGCTGTCGGTCATCACCCGCCCGCCGGCACGCTCGATCACCGCGAGGTGACCCTGCTCCGCCGCCAGCGCCTCGATGATGCGGCTGGTCGACACCACCAGGCTCAAACCGGAATGAACTCGTCGCCCCGCGAGCAGCCGTGCCAGCGCGGCGAACTCGCCAATGCCGAAATGCGGCGTGCCGAGCGCCACCATGTCGAGCGGCCCGTCGCCCGCCGGCGACAGCGCATCGCGCGCTTCGACCAGCGCTGCCGCATCGACCATGTGAACCGCGATCGGCGGCGGTCCCCCGAAGGCTGCCTCGAGCGTCGGCGCTTCCGGCGTCACCCCGATGCCATGCCAGTGCTCGACGCCGCCGGCCGCCGCCATTGCGGCGCTCACCGCCTTGAGGTCTTCGGGCTTCGCTTGGCGGTCGAGCCCGTCGATCACCGGAATGCGGCGCCCGGCCTTGAGTCCCACATGATGGCCCAGCAGATGGTGGAAGATGTTCTCGCGCCGAAATCGCAGCGGCACATCGTCGGCGATCCGGAACAGCATCTCGCCGCGGCGCGCCTCGTCGCGATGCAGTCCGGCGTCGGGCGCCTTGCCGACAAGGGCGCAGGCGACGTCGAGGTAATCGCCATATTTGTTGGTCCGCGCCCCGACCACCGCGTTGTAATAGGCGACCGCATTGGATTCGGACGCAACGATCTGCGCCCCGAATTCGGGTCCGCCCGGCAGCTGATAGGGAGCACAGGTCCATACCGGCTTGGCGCCCAGCGTCTCGTAAAGCGTCATCAGGCGCTTTGCCCCTGCCGCCGCTTCGGGGTCGTGCGCCTCGCGCCCAGGATCGGGATCGGCAAGGCTGACGAGGCCGCTATTGGTCCAGCTCGGAATGGCGAGCCGGGCACCGTGATCGACGAGAAATTGCGCGAAGTCGACATGCGCCTCCCCGGCGTAGAAGCAGGAATCGAGATGGGCGAACGACACCGGTATGAGCTGCCGTGCCCCGAGCACCGCCGCCGCCTTGACGATGAGCTCCATCGCGAGCTGCAGCGCCGGGCCTTCGGCGCCGTCGAGCCGCTGCTGATCGCGCCGATCGAGTTGAAGATCGCTCATGGGGCAGGCCTGGCGTAGGCAATAGGCAGTAGGCAGAATGCACCACTTAATGCCAAATGCCTAATGTCCATCCGCCTGACAGGCTAGGGGCAGCGCTCCATGCGTCTTCTTCGTCTTGGAGTCGCCGCCCTTGTTGCCTACGGGCCGACCGCTTCACGCCACCCGGGCCGGCTCGGCCGGCGGCGGAGCTGGTGCGACGGAGCCCAGACCCGCCGATTCCTCCGGGATCAGGAACAGCCGCGAGCGCCGCGCCGCGAGGCCGGCGCTGGTGAGGCTCGTCCACCAGATCAGCGGCGCCGACAGCAAGAGGCCGAGCGCGATCGGCAGCATCCACAGGAAGGTGTCGAGCGACACCAGAAGCGCCAGGACGCTGATGACCGCCCCGGTCAACAGATGGCGGGTCGAGCGCGTGACCGCGACCGGAAAGGCGATGGCGCCATCCGCCCGGTTCTGCCGGTTCCATCCGGAATCTCGCCCGAGCAGGATATCCAGCACCACATGGCTCTGGGTCAGCATCGTCACCGGCGCGATCAGGGCCGACAGCACCGACTCGGCCAGGAAGCTGGCCATCAGCCCGAGACTCCCGCCCGACAGCCGCCTGAACTCGCGGTCGGCCAGCGCCGCCACGAGCCCCAGCACCTTCGGCGTGAACAGCACCACCATGGTAAGACCGAACAGCCTCAGCGCCCGCTCCGGATCGAACACCGGCCAGGACGGAAAGAGCGAGAACCCGTCCGGGAAATAGTCCGGCGTGGTGAACTGCGCCTGCAGCGACAGGAGCAGGCCGAACACCATGAGCAGAAGCCAGAGCGGCGAGGCGAGATAGGACATGATCCCCTGGATCAGGTGAACCCGGCTGACCCAGTGAAGTCCCTTGGCGCCCACCACCTTCATATGCTGCAGATTGCCCTGCGCCCAGCGCCGGTCGCGGACCGCCAGATCGATCAGCGTCGGTGGGCATTCCTCATAGGAGCCTTCGAGCGCCGGGATCATGATCACCGCATGGCCGGCCCGCCTGAGCAGCGCCGCCTCGACGAAATCATGGCTGAGAATATGCCCGCCGAACGGCTTGCGGCCGGAGAGCTCCGGCAGCCCGGCCGCCTCGGCGAATGCCGTGACCCTGATCGCGGCATTGTGGCCCCAGTAATTGCCGTCGCGGCCATGCCAGGCGGCAAGCCCCTCGGCCACCACCGGGCCATAGATCCGGCCGGCGAACTGCTGGATGCGGGCAAACAGCGTCACCCGGTTGATGAGATGCGGCACGCTCTGCACGATGCCGGCCGTCGGATCGGCGGCGATCGCCCGCGCCAACGCGATCAATGTCGATGCCTTCACCGTGCTGTCGGCATCGAGCACGATCATATGGTCGTAGGATGCACCCCACCGCGTCACCCAATCGGCGATGTTGCCGGCCTTGCGGTGGCGGTTCTCGAGCCGCCGGCGGTAATAGACATTGATCCGCCCCTCGAGCCGTTGCCGCAACCGCTGGAAGCAATGGAGCTCGCGGTCGGCAACCGCGAGGTCGCGCGTGTCCGACAGGATGAAGATGTCGAAGTCCTTCGCCACGCCCCCGACGGCGAGATCGAAGCCGGTGTTCTCCAGCATGTCGAGGACGGGCTCGGGATCCTCGTTGTAGATCGGCATCAGTATGGCATTGCGCCCGAGCTCCCCGCCGGTCGGCGCCCGCACCCGTCGTCCCGTGATGATCCGCCAGAAGCCGATCAGCGCGCTGGCGCAGGAGAAGGCGATCCAGGCGAAGGTCAGCGCGAACACCACCGCGAACAGGCCCTGCAGCCATGATGCGCCGCTCGGAGCCACAACATGATAGATCTCATAGGTGCCGAAACCGGTGAGCAGCAGCGCGAAAATGAACACGAACAGCCGCGCCGCAATGACCTGGCGGCTGGTGCGCCAGCGGGTGATCGCCTGACCGGGCGGCCAGAAGTCGAGGTCCTGGGCCGGCATGTCCAGCGGCGTTTCAAGGGGCATGAAGACCGCATCCTGCGACACAGCCTGTGCCTCGTCGGGAGAGACCCTCAACATCACGCGGTCCACCTGTAAA
Organism: Aestuariivirgaceae bacterium; assembly: GCA_044870245.1. Taxonomy (GTDB): domain Bacteria; phylum Pseudomonadota; class Alphaproteobacteria; order Rhizobiales; family Aestuariivirgaceae; genus DATAFF01. The sequence continues at coordinate 20,076 of JBIOYR010000072.1, forward strand.
GCCATGTCTCGGACACCGGCTCACTCCCCTTGACCAGCCGTGCCCGCAGTTCGGCGAGTGGCGAGCCCGCCGGATCCAGTTCGAAATGCACGCGAATGCCTCCGGTTTCAGGGTTGGGCTGCGACACAATGTTGCTGACCTGCCCTTGCCCCGTGCTCACCTCCGCCTTGATGTCTCCATCGAGGTTGCCGCCGGTGAACTCGATCACGAAGAGCCGCCGCTCGCCATCCCGGTGATGTGCGCCGCCCGACATCGAGGACTGTGCCCGAGCGAGCGGTGGCGGCCCCTGCAGCGGCCAGCCATCACCCCAGTAAAGCCGATAGGTGAGCCTGACCTCGCGGCCCGCTCCCAGAGGATCGCGTGGCCGCCAATAGGCCACGATATTGTCGTTGACCTCGCTTCCCGAGGGGATCTCGACAAGCTCGACATGGCCGGCCCCCCAGTCGCCGACCGGTTCTACCCACACCGCCGGGCGCCGCTCATAGCGCGCCTCGAGATCGCGGTAGTCGGAGAACTCACGCTTGCGCTGCATCAGGCCGAAGCCGCGCGGGCCATGATCGACGAAGGCCGAGATCTGCAGCGTCTGGGGATTGGACAATGGCCGCCACAGCCATTCGCCGCGGCCGGTGAGCATGGCAAGCCCATCCGAATCATGGACCGACGCCCGGTAGTCGTCGAACCGCGTCCGGTCGATCGCATCGAACAGAAACATGCTGGTGAGCGGCGCCACCCCGACATGGGCGACGTCGGTGCGGGGAAACAGTGTCAGCTCGACATCGACCTGGGTGGTCTCGCCGGGACGCACCGTGAAGCGGTAGGCGCCGGTGACGCTTTGGCTGTCGAGCAGCGCGTCGACGACGACCGCCATCGCGCCGGGTTGCGGCATCCGAATCCAGAAGCCGCGAAACGCTGGAAACTCCTCGCCCTTGGGCTGCGCCGTGTCGATGGCAAGCCCGCGCGCCGACAGGCCGTAGATCTGCCCCTTGCCGATGGCGCGGAAATAGCTCGCCCCCTGGAAAACGCAGAACTCGTCGAGCACGCCTGGCTGGTTCAGCGGATAGCGCAGCCTCAGGCCCGAATAGCCGACCCCCGCTCCCTTGGGATCGGGGGCGGCCGGCAGCCCGGAGAAATCGAACAGCGTCGGGTCGTAGCTGATTCGCCGCTGCTTGCCGTCGCTCACCACATAGATCTCGACCGGGATGCGGAACACGAAGCCGGTGTGGAGAAGATCGAAGGCGAAGCCTGCCTCCTCGCGCCAGAACATCCGGTTGGGATCGAACCGGATCGAGCGGTAGAGGTCATAGCCGATGTCGGCGAGCGGCGGCGGCAGGTCGACCGGCGGCGGCACGAAGGGCTGCTTGGAGAGCTCCCGCGCCAGCCCGATCACATGGTCGTCGCCGACCGGGAGCTCGGGGCCGAACACCTCGGCCGCGGCCGCGCTCAGCATGCCGGTGAAGCCGAATCGGGCCGCGGCCAGCACGCCCACGATCGCAAAAAGCAAGCTGCGCCGCGAAGCAGCCATGCGCCACGTTCCCCGTCGATGATGTCCCCGCTGATGCGATGACCGACTAAACGACCAATTGGACCAAACTGTGAAGGAGGAGCCTTCCGCCTCGACCGAAATCATCTCTGCCCGGTGCAACCCTATGCACCAACCTTGCAACAGCACTGTTGCAGCGCGACACAAAATGAGATGCGCCCAACCGATTGTAAAGGGACTGCGATCTCGATCTGTGACAATGCCGCAGGCAGAGTCGTGGTGCGGCGCAGCAGATATCACTGCACGTGCATCAATGTCAGACTCTGCTCGCGCATGTAGCGCGGAATGGTCCACGGGCCGAGCCCTCCTTTGCCGTCCACGCCCGAGCCTTTCCAGCCGCAGAAAGTTTGGTACCCCGGCCATGCGCCGGTCGTCGCACCGGAGCGTCGGTTGACGTAGAGCACGCCTGCCTGGGCATTCGTCTTGAAGAGCTCGATATCGTCGGGATCCTGGCTGTAGAGCCCGGCGGTAAGTCCGTAATTGACGCCGTTTCCGAGGGCCAGCGCGTCCTCCAATCGCTCGAAGACCTGCACTGAAAGGAATGGCAGGAATACCTCCTCGCGATTGAGCCAGTGGTCGCATGGCAGATCCGCAACGATGGTCGGCTCGACGAACAACCCGCGAGCAAGCGCGCCGCCACGCATCCGGTTCCCGCCATGGACGATTCGCCCGACCTGGCGAGCCGAACGCACGATCGCCTCGTATCGCTCCACCGCTGCTTCATCGATCACCGGGCCGATGAATGTCGCCCGTTCTTCCGGCGTCCCAATCTTCATGGCCTGCGTCTTGTTCCTCAATTGCTCGAGAAATGCCGATTCGATCCGCCGATCGACATAGACGACCGAGCAGGCCGAGCATTTCTCGCCGGTGAGCCCGAAGGCCGACCGCGCCACCCCTTCCGCTGCCGCATCGAGATCCGCCAGCGCCGTCACATAGGCGGGGTTCTTGCCGCCCATCTCGGCGATCACCGGCCGCATATGAGTGCCCGAGGCGAATTTTCGGAAGATCTTCATCCCGACCTCGTGGCTGCCGGTGAACGCCACTCCGTCGATTCCCGGCGAGTCGACGAGGATCTCGCCGGTCGCTTCGCCGCAGACGAGGTTGAGGACACCCTCCGGGAGCTCTGCCGCCTTGGCCGCCTCGGCGATCAGGCTGCCGGTCAGGCCCGCTCCTGGCGAGGGCTTGAACACCGCCGTGTTCCCGGCGACCAGGCAGGCCCCCAGCATGTTGCAGGCGAGCGCCACCGGAAAATTGAACGGTGCGATCACCGCGAATGCCCCGATCGGGCGCAGCCGGCACTGCGTCTCCTCCTGCGGAACCGCCCGGCTCATCGCCCGCTCGAACCCGTGATTGCGCTCCATCTCGTCGCAATACCAGTCGACGAGATCGATCGCTTCCTCCGCCTCGCCGATCGCTTCGAGCCGCGATTTGCCCACCTCGAACATCGCTGCCATGCCGAGCTGGTACTTCCTTGCTTCGAGCGCCCGTGCGAACCGCCGCATCGCCTCGACTCGCGCCGCATAGGCGAGCCCGCTCCAGCCGGGAAATGCCGCCCGCGCCGCCTCGACCGCCGCCTTCACTGCCTTCTTGTCGGCCTCGACCAGCCGCGCCACCAGGAGCTCGCGGTCGAACGGGCTATAGACCTCATAGGCCCGCCCGCTCACATCCTGTCGTCCATTGACGATGTTCGGCCAGGCTCGGCCAAGCACATCGATGCGGAAGACCCGCATCGCCTGGTCGAGCCAGTCGTGCAGCGGGGCGAAATCGGCGGCGACATTGGAATAGGTGACGCGGGGAAGTGCCGGGGTCATCTGCGTGCCCTCAACCATTGCCACGACTTTGACATCACTTTGGCAAAACCCAAAGCCCTTCGCGCGCTCTCGACAGGTCGGTCTGCCATGCTCTAGAAGCTTCGGCCATGCGATATGCACCAATGACCGATCGCCTCGCCGGTCTCGGCGCGGAGAAATGGCACGTACACTTCCGTGCCCGTGAAAAAGCCCTGCGCGGCGACGATGTCCTCTTCCTGTCGATCGGCGAGCCCGAGCGCGCGGCGCCGGATGCCATTGTCGATGAAGCGGTCCGCCAGCTGCGCGCCGGCCGGACCCGCTATTCCAATGGCCGTGGCGAGCCACCGGTCATTGCTGCCATTTGCGATCATTATTCTCGGCGCACCAGTCGCGCGATCGTGCCGGAGCAGGTGATCTTCACCTCAGGCACCCAGAATGCCCTCTGCGCCGCCATGCTGACCCTCGCCTCGATAGGCGATGAGGTCATCGTGCCCGAGCCCTATTACGTGACCTATGACGGGGTGATCGCCGCCACCGGCGCCACCCTCGTGCCGGTGCGCCTCACCCCCGAGACCGGCTTTCATCTCTCTGCCGCCGATCTCGAGCGCGCCATCACGCCGCAAAGCCGCGTGCTGCTGCTCAACAGCCCGTCCAACCCGACCGGCGCCGTGCTGTCGCGCGACGAGGTCCTGGCGATCGGCGAGGTCTGCCACCGGCACGATCTGTGGATCGTCTCCGATGAGGTCTATGCCGCTCTGGTTTTCGGCAACCGCCGCTTCGCCTCGCCCTTCGACGAGCCTGCCTTGGCGGCGCGCACCGTCGTCGTCTCGTCGCTCTCGAAATCCCACGCCATGACCGGTTATCGCGCCGGCTGGGCTGTCGGCCCTGAGGAATTCTCCGCCCGCATGCAGGCGATATCCGAGGTCATGCTGTTCGGCACCCAGCCCTTCATCCAGGACGCTGCCGCATTCGCGCTCGGGCGCGAGTTCCCCGAGGTCGAGGCCATGCGACGCGCCTATGAGAGCCGCGCCCGCCTGATTGTCTCGGCACTCGACGGTCGCCCCGGCATTCGCGCCCGCATGCCCGAGGGGGGCATGTTCGTCTTCGCCGACATCCGCCCGACCGGTCTGTCCGGCGAAGCCTTCGCCCTCGGCCTGCTCGAGGAATCGGATGTCGCGGTGATGCCGGGCGAAGTGTTCGGGCCGTCGGGAGCCGGCCACATCCGGCTCGGCCTCACCGTCGCCGAGGACACGTTGACCGAGGCCATGCGCCGCATCGCCGCCTTTGCCGAGCGCCACAGCCGGGATTGAGCAAAGCCTACAAGACAATGATGCTGAGAAGGATCACCTGCATTTTCGCAGCATCGATCCTGTAGATGACAGGGACCGTCGGCAGGCGCGTGATCGCAGGAGATACCCAAACCCAGAGTTCCTCACCTGACTCATCGAGGAACGATTCACCTGCGGCATAGGGGTTCGCACAGAGAGCCTCATCAAGGCTGTCCAACAGATCCCAACAGGCATCAATGTGAGCGGCGCGTTTGTAAAATCCCTTCTCGAACTCTTCCGAGTATACGACCGCCCAGCGGGGCCCCCTGTTCTCTCTGATCTTCAAGGGTTTTAACCTCGGCCCGAACGACGTCCATCACCTCGGGAGAAATCTCGGTAGGAAATATCTGGAACACGCTGTTGTATGACAGCACGTCACCAAATTCGGCAATCTCCCAAGCACGATTATGGCTGTACTCGCTTATGGTCTTTGCCGTGTGGTCTCGGCAAACAAAATCAATCACATCGTCCAGCAGCTTGAGCGCCGCTGGACCTAGCCTCTCGATCTGGGCTGGAGCGCGCGCCAAGTATTCTTTCTTTCGGAAGCCGAAATACTCGACTTCACGAATCTCAACAGCCCCTGCCCTCTCCAGCTCTCTCAAGATCGGAAGGAGATCGTCACAGGTAGGTCCGTGGGGACGCTTACGGTAAGTCGCACCGGTCAACGGTGTGCCAAGATAGGCGTAATACAGCATGTCAGAGAAATAGAGCACCTTGTGCAATTTGACCGCGCCAAGCTCCGACGCCTGACACCGATTGCAGGCGTACAGGATCACGGCTTTCAATTTTTCCCGATCAAACTGCATCTCTGTTTACACCTGATAAGACCAACAGTTTAAATATAGGTTATCCTCCCAATTCGTACAAGTTTTTGATTTTTATTGGTTTTTAGTGATTCGTTTCAATGGTTTATCGAGCTTGCCGCTTGCACTGCGGTTCAACGTAGAATTTGCCACCTACCCAATGTTTGTCGCTCGTGCCTTGCGCTCCGCCACATAGGCATCGAGCCGTTCCACCACGTCCTTGTCGAGCGGCGGCGGGGTGAACCTTTCAAGCCTTTCCTGCCAGATCGAACGGGCACGGTCGATCGCCGTCGGCGATCCCGCCTCGCTCCACGCGCCGTGATTGCGCCAGTCCGATACCAGCGGCTCGTAGAACGCGCTGCGGTAACGCTTGAGCGTATGCGGCGCCCCGAAGAAATGACCGCCCGGCGGCACCTCGGCGATCGTCTGCAGCACCTCCTCGACATCGTCGAGCACCGGTGTCGTCACGATCTCCGCCATCATCTGCATCATCTCGACATCGACCACCACCTTCTCGAACGACGCCTGAAGGCCGCCCTCCATCCATCCCGCCCCGTGATAGACGAGATGCGCCCCGCCCATCACCGATGCCCAGAGCGAATTCATCGACTCATAGGCGGCCTGGGCATCGACCGCATTGGCGGCATTGGAATTGCTCGCTCTGTAGGGTAGGCCATAGCGCCGTGCCAATTGCCCGGCCGCCAGCGTCGCGATGACATTTTCCGGCGTGCCGAAGGCCGGCGCCCCCGATCTGAGGTCGACATTGGAGGTGAAGGCGCCATAGATCACCGGCACGCCGGGCCGCACGAGCTGCGCCAGTGTCAGGCCGGCCAGTGCCTCGGCGTTCTGCTGGATCAGCGCCGCCGTGATCGTCACCGGGGTCATCGCACCCATCAGCGTGAAGGGCGTGACGCAGACCGCCTGCCCCCACTCCGCCATCGCCGCGAGCCCGTCAGTCATCGCCTCGTCGAACCGGCGCGGCGAGTTCACCGAGATGATGGTCAGGACCCCCGGGCTCGCCGCCAGCGCCTCGCGGCTGATCCCGCGCGCGATCGCCATCATGGCAATGCCGTCGAGCGCCCGCTCCGCACCGATCGCAGTGCAGTGAAAGACCTTGTCGCTGTTGACGATATTGGCGCGATAGCAATCGAGATGGCGCGTCTCGGCCGGCAGCTCGAGCGGCACCGTCGGCTGGTTGCCGATATAATGGATGACGTCGAAGCTTTGCGCGAGACGGATCAGCCGCTCGTAGTCTGGAAGGTTTCCTCCCCGCCGTCCCTGCACGCTGTCATGGACGAAGGGTGGTCCAGCCACCAGGCTGAAATTCACATGATTGTCCCCGAGCGCGATCTGCCGCGCGCTGTTGCGCGGTGTGAGCGTGAAGCGCTGCGGCGCCTGTGCCAGGCTTTGCCGCACGATCTCCCGGTCGATGCGAACGAGGCCGCGCTCGTCATCGACCACTGCCCCTGCCCGCCTCAGCAGGTCGCGCGCCGCCTTCCCCATGAACTCGATGCCGATGGTCTCGATCAGCCGCAGCGATGCGTCGTGAATGGCCTCGATATGGCCGGCGGGAAGCACATCGATCGGCGGCACCGACCTTCTGAGCCGGCTGTGATCGCGCTTGGGTATGTCGCCTGCCCGCGCCGATCCTGCCCTGCGACCCCGCAACGGCCGCTGGTCGCGGTCAATGGGCAAAGAGCACCGTCAATGTGGCGCTGACCAATATGTGGTCGGTGGCGCCGCCGAAGATCAGCTGCCTGAGCCGGCTGTTGGTATAGGCGCCCTTGATCAGCAAATCGGCGCCCTCGCGTTGGCAGATGTCGAGGATCACCTTGCCCGTCGCCTGGCTGCCGGCTTCCGAATGGCGCGACTCCGCCGTGATCCCGGCGAGCAGCAGCGCGCTCCGGAGCTCGGCACCGCTCGGTCCTTCCACCATCCCACCCTCGACGGTCACCACCATCACCCGCTCGGCTGCCTTGAGCAGCGGCATGGCGAAGCTGATCGCCCTCGCGGTCTCGGTGCTGCCGTTCCAGGCGATGATGATATTGTTGCCGATGCGAGACGGCGGCGATGGCGGCGCCATGACCAGCGGCCGCCCGGATTCGAACAGCACGGTCTCGAGCAGCTCCCGCCGCGGCGCCTGGTCGCCGTTTCCTGGCCGCGCCAGCACCGATATCTCGAACAGCCGGGCCATCCGGCCGATCGCCAGGTCGCCGGGCTCGACCCGCTCGATCCAGCTTGCCGCGGCCGCCGGTGCCGGCGCCGGCCGGTCCTGCAGCGGCATGCCGGCCGCCCCCATGATCCTGACGAAGCTCGCATGGATGTCTTCGGCCCGCGCCCGGTCCTGCTCGTCGAAATCCTCGAACGGGATCGGCGCGACCGCGCCGATGCCCCCGGCACCGATGATAACGCTGCGGAAATCCGACCGTGGCGCCACCCCGGCAATATGCCCGCCGGATCTGCGAGCCAGGAGAATGGCTGTTTCGAGCTGTGCCTGCAATTGCGGGGTGCGCTCGACTGGCACGATGATTGATTTCATGACGCGCCCTCTCTCGCCCGGTTGGTTGGTCGCGGAAGCCCGATATTAGCACGTCGGCGAGCCTTGTCCTCTCCCCGCGATTGTGGATAGCTTGCCGCCGGGCAACAAACGATGGGCTTTCGACAATGGCCGCGGCGATGCGAAGCGTCGATCTGAACTCCGACCTCGGCGAGGGCTATGGCCCCTATGCGATCGGCGATGATGCCGCCATGCTGTCGCTGGTGACCAGCGCCAACATCGCCTGTGGTGGCCACGCCAGCGATCCCGAGACCATGTACCGCACGCTGTGCCTCGCCCGCGAGCGCGGCGTCGTGGTGGGAGCCCATCCGGGCTATCCCGACCGAGAGAATTTCGGTCGCCGCGATCTGCCCTATGCGCCTGCCGAGATCACCCGCTTCACCGCCGCCCAGATCGGTGCGCTGATCGCCATGGCAAGGCTGGCCGGCACCGAGGTCCGCTATGTCAAGCCGCATGGTGCGCTCAACAACCGCGCCTGCGACGACGCCGAGATCTCCGATGCGATCATTGCCGCGGTCGAAGCGATCGATCGCAACCTCGCCGTCCTCGCCATCTCGGGAACCGAGCTCGAGACCGCGGCGCGCAAGCGCGGCCTCCCGGTCTATAGCGAGGTGTTTGCCGATCGCGGCTACACGCCGGCCGGGCGCCTCGTGCCCCGCGGCACCCCCGGCGACCTGATCCATGACGAAGAAGCCGCGGCGTCGCGCCTCCTCGGCTTCCTCGACAGCGGCCGGATGCCGACCATCGGCGGATCGCCGGTGGCGCTCGCCGTCCATTCGATCTGCATCCATGGCGATAATCCGGGAGCCGTCCGCATCGCTCGCGCCCTGCGCTCCGCTCTCGAGGCGAACGGCATCCCCCTGCGACCATTTCTTGCATGAGCGATCGCCCACCGGTCATTCGCGATCTTGGAGATGCCGGCCTCCTGGTCGAGTTCGGCGAGCGGCTGGACGAGCCGACCTATTCGCGGGTTCGCGCCCTTGACCGGGCGCTTGCCGAGGAGCCTTGTCGCGGCTTCACCGAGGCAATCCCGTCCTTCGCTTCGCTGTTCGTCGGCTACGATCCGCTCGTCACCGACGGCGTCGAGGTCCGCGAGGCTCTGCTCAAGCTCATCGACCGGCCGCCACCGCCGCCGCCCGACCCGAAGCTTCACACCATTACCGTCCACTATGGCGGAGCCAATTCACCCGACCTCGAATTGGTGGCGGAGAAGACCGGCCTCGCTCCCGAAGAGGTGATCGCCGCCCATCTCGAGGCGACCTACCGCGTCTATATCTATGGTTTCGCCCCCGGCTACGCCTATCTCGGCGGCACGCTCGAGCGGATCAGGTTGCCGCGGCGCGACACACCCGTCCGCAGCCGCCCGCCAGGCAGCATCATGATCGCCGGCGGTCAATGCATCATCACCACCATCGACATGCCGACCGGCTGGTGGGTCATCGGCCGCAGCTTCTGCCGGATCATCGACCCGGACGCCCCGCGCCCCTTTCTCTTCGACCTTGGCGACTATGTCCGCTTCCGCCGCGCCGATTGAGGGTCCCGTTGCATGAGCCGCGCCGTGCTGATGATCGAGCATGCCGGTCCCTTGACCACGGTCCAGGATGCCGGACGTCCCGGCTATGCCCGTTTCGGCGTCACTGCCGCCGGCCCGATGGATCGGCTGGCCCATGCTGCCGCCAATGTCGCGATCGGCAATCCCGAGGGTGCGTCCGCCATCGAGACCGCGCTCGGCGGTATCACCGTCGCCGTGAGCGAAGGCAGCATTGCCATTGCCGTCGCCGGCGGTGCGCCCGTCGTCACCATCGACGGCACACGGGCCGAGGCCTGGAGCGTCCACACCCTTTCCCGCAACGACCGCCTCGTCATCCGGCCCGGCCGGTGGGGCAGTTGGACCTATCTTGCAGTCGCCGGCACCATCCCCGCCAAGCGCTGGCTCGGCAGTTCGGCCACCCATGCCCAGAGCGGCTTTGGCGGCCGCAGCATCGTCACCGGCGACACGCTGGTGATCGACGATGCCCGCTCCGGGCCGGCCACCCCGCGCAATCTGCCGCTGCCGGTCGGCGCCCGGCCGCGCCAGGATGTCCGCGTCGTCCTCGGCCCGCAGGACCGCTTCTTCAGCAGCGAGGTTCAGCAGAGCTTTCTATCAGGCTTCTACACGGTCACCGATGCTTATGACCGCATGGGAATGCGGCTTGGCGGCCCCAAGCTCGCCATTTCGGGCAGTCTCGACATGCTGTCGGAAGCGATCGTCAGGGGCTCGGTCCAGGTTCCAGGCCACGGCGACCCGATCGTGCTGCTCGCCGATCACCAGACCACTGGCGGCTATCCCAAGATCGCCACCGTCATCGCCGCCGATCAGGACGGCCTGGCCCAGCTCCGCCCGCGCGAGCATCTGACGTTCCGCGCCGTCAGCCCCGACCAGGCGATCGCCGCCGCCCGCATTCGCGACCGCCAGAACCGCGCCTATCTGAAGGCAATAGGCAATAGGCAGTAGGCAGTACCACCTACTGCCTTACCCTATCGACCCCTTGAGCTGGCGCAGATGATCGACCGTCTCCTGCGCCTTGAGGCGCGCATGCTCGTCCTTGGCGTCGGCCAGATCCTCTTCGGCATCTCTGAGCTGCTGGTCGAGCATGTCCGACGACAGCTCGGCAAGCGGAATCGCCTCCTCGGCCAGCACCGTAAGGCCGGCAGGATTGATCTCGGCAAAACCGCCGCGCACGAAGATCTTCGACGCCTCGCCATCGAGCCCCGTCACCGTGAGGACCCCGGGCTTCAGCGTCGACAGCACCGGCGCGTGCTGCGGCAGCACGGTGAACTCGCCCTCCGAGCCCGGCACGACCACCTGCGCCACATCGCCGGAGTAAAGCAGGCGCTCCGGCGCCACCAATTCGAACCTGAGCTCCGCCATCGTCGACCCTTACGCCTCGGCCGCAAGCTTCTGTGCCTTCTCCACCGCTTCCTCGATGGTCCCGACCATATAGAAGGCGGCCTCGGGCAGATGGTCGTACTTCCCGTCGCACAGACCCTGGAAACCCTTGATCGTGTCGGAAAGCGCCACGAGCTTGCCGGGCGAGCCGGTGAACACCTCGGCAACGAAGAACGGTTGCGACAGGAACCGCTCGATCTTGCGCGCCCGCGCCACCGTCAGCTTGTCGTCCTCCGACAGCTCGTCCATGCCGAGAATGGCGATGATATCCTGGAGCGCCTTGTAGCGCTGCAGGATCGCCTGCACCCGCCGCGCCACCGCATAATGCTCCTCGCCGATGATGCGGGCATCGAGCATGCGCGAGGTCGAGTCGAGCGGATCGACCGCCGGATAGATGCCCTTCTCGGCGATGCCGCGTGACAGCACCGTGGTGGCGTCGAGATGGGCGAAGGACGTGGCGGGCGCCGGATCGGTCAGATCGTCGGCCGGCACATAGATCGCCTGCACCGAGGTGATCGAGCCTTTCTGGGTGGTCGTGATCCGCT
>JBIOYR010000073.1:0-25173 GCA_044870245.1 Aestuariivirgaceae bacterium
TGATGGCGACCACCGCCGGCCTGAAGCTCGCCGACTACGTCGTGACCGAGGCAGGCTTCGGTGCCGATCTCGGTGCCGAGAAGTTCATCGACATCAAATGCCGCAAGGCCGGCCTTGCCCCGTCCGCCGCCGTGGTGGTCGCGACCATCCGTGCACTGAAGATGCATGGCGGCCTCACCAAGGAGGAGCTCAAGACCGAGAACGTCGCGGCGCTGAAGAAGGGCTTGTCCAATCTCGGCCGCCATCTCGAGAACCTGAACAAGTTCGGCCTGCCGGTAGCCGTCGCCATCAACAACTTCATCACCGACACCGAGGCCGAGGCGGCGGCGATCAAGGAGTTCTGCGCCGACAAGGGCGTCGAGGCATTTCGCTGCACCCATTGGGCCGAGGGCTCCAAGGGCACCGAGGCGCTGGCCCGCCACGTCGTCACCCTGGCCGAGGGCGCAAAGCCGGTGCTCGAGCCGCTCTATGGCGACGACCTGCCGCTATGGGAGAAGATCAAGACGATCGCCAAGGAGATCTACCGTGCCGACGACGTCGTCGCCGACACCTCGGTCAGGAACCAGCTCCGCGAGTTCGAGGCCCAAGGCTATGGCAAATTCCCGATCTGCATGGCCAAGACCCAATATTCCTTCTCGACCGATCCCAATCTCAAAGGCGCACCGAGCCACCATGTCGTGCCGATCCGCGAGGTGCGGCTCTCCGCCGGCGCCGAATTCGTCGTCGCGATCTGCGGCGACGTCATGACCATGCCGGGCCTGCCCAAGGTGCCCTCGGCCGAGGTCATCGGTCTCGACAAGCAGGGGCAGATCGTTGGGCTCTTCTGAGGCAATAGGCAAATAGGCAGTAGGCAAAATGCTCCATGCACTGCCTAATGCCTAATGCCGACTGCCTTCTATCTCCGTTCTATCAATTACGCGTTGCGAAAGATGCCGGATCCACATTCGCTCCGCAGATCACCACCCCGATCCGCTCATGGGCATGGGGCTGGTAGCGTCCTGACAATAACGGCGCGAGCGCCGTCGCCCCGCCGGGCTCGGTGATCAGCCTGAGATTGTCCCACAGCCAGGCCTGAGCGGCGACGATGTCGCGATCCTCGATCAGCACGGAGCGCGCGCCGGTGTGCGCCAGGATGCCGTAGGAAAGATCGCCAAGCCGTGAGGCGCCGAGCGAGTCGGCGGCAATCCCTTCGGTCTCGACCACCACCGGCCCGCCCGCCGCGAGCGCCGCGGCAAGCGCATTGCACCCGGAAGGCTCGATGCCGAGGATCTGATGCGCCCCCGAATACCAGGCGGCGATGCCGCCGATCAAACCGCCGCCGCCGACCGCCACCATGATCGTGTCGAGATCGTTCGCCTGCGCCTCGAGCTCGGCGGCGATCGTTCCCTGGCCGAGCAGCGTCGCCTCGGCATTATAGGCATGGACCGCCAAAGCCCCGCTCTCCGCCGCATAGGCTTCGCAGGCTGCAAGCGCATCGGCATAGCGCGCGCCCCCGACCGTCACCTCGGCACCCTCCTGCCGGATCCGCGCCACCTTGGCGGCCGCGGAGATTTCAGGAACGAAGATCCGAGCCTTCACCCCGAGCGTTGCTGCCGCCCGCGCCACCGCGATCCCGTGATTGCCGCCGGATGCCGCCGTCACCCCGGCCGCCGGCGGATCCGTCAGCCCGACCATATTGGCGAAGGCGCCCCGCGCCTTGAACGAACCGGTGATCTGCAGGCATTCGAGCTTGAGCGTGACCGGCCGGTCCAGACCATCGAGCCGGATGTCGATCACCGGGGTGCGCCGAATATAGGGCGCGATGAGCCGGTGCATCGATGCGATCGCCTGGCGGTTCAGCATGCCGCCTCGAGCTCGAGAACCTGACCGCCGATGCTCTTCGCGATCGCCCTTTGGAGCATGGTCGTGGTCTTGCCGAGGCTGGTGCCGGCATCGGCGCCCGACAACCGGCAGCCGAGATAGAGACCCGCCAGCAGGTCGCCCGTGCCATGCGGCACCCCTGCCAGATAGGGGCTCGCCGACCGGGCAACGCCGTCGCGCGCGATCGCCAGCGTCTGGAGTTGATCGCCTGTCGCCGCGACCGAGGTCGCGACCACCTCCGGGACCGACAAGGCGAGCGCCGCTGCCACCACCTCGATCTCGCTGCCGACCGGACGGTGGGTCAGCCAGCCGAGCTCGAAGGCGTTTGGCGTCACGATGGAAGCGATCGGCACCAGCCGCTCACGGATCGCCACCGCCGCCCGCTCGTCGACATAGAGCCCGTCCTCCTCGTCGCCGATCACCGGATCGACCAGCACCACCAGATCATCTCGCCTTCTCTTCAGTCTCGCGACTCGATCAGCCACCGCCTCGACCTGATCGGCGGCCGCGAAATAGCCTGTCATCACCGCGCGGGCGCAATCGAACTGACCGAGCCGCTCCAGCGCATCGATCATCGCACCGAGCTCCTCGGCCTTGAGCCGGATCCCGGCAGGCGGCCCCATGCCCGGATGGTTCGACAGCACGACGGTCGGCAGCTCGATCGTCCGATGACCGAACGTCCGCAGTCCGGCAGCGGTCGCCCGGATCCCGACATTGCCATAAGCCACGGCGGACGAGATGATGATGACCGTGCCATTGGCCGGGCTCCGGGCACCAGCGGCGGTGCGCGGGTCAGATGACATTGAGCTCGGCAAGCGGCGCCCCGGCAGCGATTCGCTGATAGCCGAAGCGCGTGACATCGACGGTCCGATATTCGCCATGCATGATGTGCTCGGCGACCACCTGCCCGACTGCCGGCGCCTGCTGCAGCCCGTGCCCGGAGAAGCCATTGGCGAAATAGAAATTGCTCAAGCGGGGATGCGGTCCGACGATCGCATTCTGATCGAGGTCGTTATAGTCGTAATGGCCGACCCAGGCATTGGTCACCTTGATCGCCTCGAAGGTGGGGACGCGTGCGGCAAGGCGCGGCCAGATCTCCTGTTCGAACCACGCGTGATCGACCTCGAAATCGGGTTGCGCCGGCTCGTCCGTTTCCTCCGGCGACAGGCCGGTGATGAATTGCCGACCCTCGGGTCGGAAATAGAGCCCGCTCGCATCGATGGTCAGCGGCGCCCGGTGCAGCGCCTCCGAGGCCTCGCGGCAATCGAACACGAAGACATAGCGCTTGCGCGGCCCGACCGGCAGCGCGATGCCCGCCATGCCCGCGACCTTGCCGGCGGCGGGTCCGGCCGCATTCACCAGCACGCCGCATTTGATAGCGCGGCCATCGCCGAGCACGACGCCGCTGACCTGGCTGCCGTCATGCACCACCGCGGTGACCTCCCCGGTCAGCCACTCGGCGCCGAGCGCGCGCGATCCGGCGCGCAGCAGATTCATCCACGCCCACGGATCGAACCAGCCCTCGCCGCTCCGCCCGAATCCGCCGCACGCCAATCCTTCCACCGAAATCCACGGGAACAGCGCAAGCAGCGCACGGCGGTCGAGGAGCGCGATATCGGCGCCGAGCCGCTGCTGGACGGCAACATTGGCGCCCAAGGTCGCGGCACCCTCCTCGGTCGCCAGAATGAGATAGCCCTGCTCGCGAAAGCCGATGCCGGCATCGGACCCATGCTCCTTCTGCAGGTCACGGATGAGCCGCAGGCCATATTGCGACAGGAGGATGTTCTCCTCCGTCGAGAACTGCTGGCGGATGCCGCCGCATGACAGCGTCGTGCTGGCGCGTGCATAGGTCGGATCACGCTCGATCACCAGAACCCGCCCGGGAAATCCGGCCCTTTTCAATGCATAGGCGACGGCCGAGCCAACCACGGCTCCGCCCACCACGACGACATCACCTTGTTCTCGCATGCCGCGAAGACTGGCCTAAAACCTTCGCGATCTCAAGCGGTGCTGGTGCAGAGCACCGGGGGCAGTAGGCATTAGGCAACAGGCAGTGGGCAGTGCTCTTCCCTCCTGCCTAATCCTTGGCGAGCTCGCCGAGCTGGTTGGCGCAAAGCGTCAGGCGCGACAGATCGAACGGGCGCTTCTTCAAGAGCTCGTCGATCTCCCGACGCGTCCGCTGCAGCAGCTCGGAGCGTTTCTCACTCCAGGCCGACCAGCCTTCCGCCTTGCCGCTGTCGCTGCGCAGCGCCCCCGCCACGATCGCCCGATGGGTCTGCAGAATGCCGTCGACCGTGCGGTTGATCGCCATGCGCTCATGGAAGCGCGATGGCGGGATCTGCATCGCCTGGCCGACCAGCCGATCGATGGCGAGCGCACTGCCGACCTCGAAGAACAGCCGCGCCACCGTCTCGATGCGCTGCTTCTCCCGGGCCGCGACCTGCACGATATCGGGTCCGCGCTGCAGATAGCGCAGTCCCGCAAAGCGCTCGGCCACATCGGCCGGAACCCCTTGATCGAGCAGGACCTGTCGGCGATCCGCCATCCTTTGCAGGGCGCTCGGCGGCAGCACCGCCCCGAGGCTCTGCGACAGCTCGGAGATCCCCGCCGAATATTGCTTGACGAGCTCGGCGAGCCCGGCGCCGAGCGTGACATTGCGCAGGAACCAGATGGTGCCGCGTCTCAGCAGATTCTGCAGCTCGATATAAAGGTCGAGCTGCGGCCGCCCGCCAATCTTGCCGTCGAGCGCATCGACCAGCCCGTTGAGCCCGACAAAATCGAAGCTGTCGCGGGCCAGCGCATAGGCTGGAGCGATCTCGGTCACCCCGAAGCGCGTCTCCTCCTTGAGCCGCCACACGAAATTCGGCCCGCCGCGGTTGATCATGCTGTTGGCGAGCTGCGTCGAGATGATCTCGCGCCGCAGCCGGTGGGTCTTGACCTCCTCCGGAAAGGCTTCCGACAGCTTGCGCGGGAAATAACGGAACAGCTCCCGTTCGAAATAGGGTTCGTCCGGTACCGGCGACCCGTTGAGCTCGTCGAACAGCGCAAGCTTGGCATGCGCCATGAGCACGGCAAGCTCCGGTCGGGTCAGCGGGCGCTTCGCCGCCTCGCGTTCGACAAGCTCGGTCTCGTCCGGCAGCTGCTCGAGATGGCGCACCAGCCGCTGCGCCTGCTCCAGCGTCCGGATCAATCGCGCATTGGTGGCGAATTCCTCGACGCCTCGCACCTCCGCCATGCTCAGGCACAGCGTCTGCAGATAGTTGTTGCGCAGCACCGCGCGCCCCACCTCGTCGGTCATGTCGACCAGGAGCTTGTTGCGCTGAGGGCGCTCGAGCTTGCCCGCTGCCTCCGCCGCACCGGTCGCGATCTTGATGTTGACCTCGACGTCGGAAGAGTTGACGCCCGCCGAATTGTCGACCGCGTCGGTGTTGATCCGCCCGCCGCGCAGCGCGAAATCGATGCGCCCGCGCTGGGTCAGCGCCAGATTGGCGCCCTCGCCCACCACCTTGGCGGCCAATTGATCGGCCGCGATGCGGATTGCATCATTGGCCCGGTCGCCGACATCGGCATTGTTCTCATGCGTGCCGCGGACATAGGTGCCGATGCCGCCGAACCACATCAGGTCGACCTTGAGCTTGAGCACGGCGCTGATCAGCTCGTTCGGCGTCACGCTCTCCTGGGCAAGTCCGGTCAAGGCGCGGATCTCCGGCGTCAGCGGCACCGCCTTGAGGCTGCGCGAAAACACTCCGCCGCCCCGGCTGATCCTGCTGGCATCATAGTCGCGCCAGCTTGAGCGCGGCAGATTGAACAGCCGCTGGCGCTCCGCAAAGCTCGTTTCCGAATCGGGCTCGGGATCGATGAAGATGTCGCGGTGGTCGAACGCCGCCTGAAGACGGATCTGCCGCGACAGCAGCATGCCGTTGCCGAACACATCGCCCGACATGTCGCCGACTCCCGCCACCGTGAACGGCGTCGTCTCGATATCGACATCCATCTCGCGGAAGTGCCGCTTCACCGCCTCCCAGGCGCCGCGCGCGGTGATCCCCATGCCCTTGTGGTCGTAGCCCGCCGATCCACCGGACGCGAACGCATCGTCGAGCCAGAAATGATGCGCCGCCGCGATGGCATTGGCGATGTCCGAGAAGGTCGCCGTGCCCTTGTCCGCCGCCACCACCAGATAGGGATCGTCATGGTCGAACCGCACCACATCCGGCGGTGCCTGCGTCTTGCCGTCGACGATGTTGTCGGTGAGATCGAGCATGCTCGACACGAAGAGCTTGTAGGCGCTGGTCCCTTCCGCCAACACCTCGTCGCGGCTGCCGCCGACCGGCAGGCGCTTCGGCACGAAGCCGCCCTTGGCGCCGACCGGGACGATCACCGCGTTCTTGACGTTCTGTGCCTTTTCCAGGCCGAGCACCTCGGTGCGGAAATCCTCTGGCCGATCCGACCAGCGCAGGCCGCCCCGGGCGATCGGCCCTGCCCGCAAATGCACCCCCTCGACCCGCGGCGAGTAGACGAAGATCTCGGCGAATGGCCGCGGCTCCGGCAGGTCGACGACCGACCGGCTGTCGATCTTGAACGACACCGTCGGATAGCGCTCGTCGCCCGGCGCCGCCTGGTAGTAGGTGGTGCGCAGCAGCGCCCGGATGAGATTGAGGAAACGGCGCAGGATCCGGTCCTCGTCGAGACTCGGAACCGCTTCCAGCTGCTCCTCGATCTCTGCCGTCCTCTGCACGCTTCGCGCCTGGCGCGCCTCGAGGTCAAGGCCGTTCTTCGGATCGAAGCGCAGCTCGAACAGCGCCACGAGGTCGCGCGCGATCGCCGAATGCTTCAGGATCGTCTGCATGATATAGGCGTTGGAGAACTGGATGCCGGCCTGCCGCAGATATTTGCCGCACGCCCTCAGCACCACCACCTGCCGCCAATCGAGACCCGCCGACAGGATCAGGCCGTTATAGGCGTCATTCTCGGCAATCCCGCGCCACACCGCCAGAAACGCATTCTCGAGCCGCGTCGGCACGGTCGGATCGGCCAGCAGCTCAGGCGCCGCGGCCTGCATCGCGACGTCGTGGACGAACACCTGCCGGCGCTCCCCGCCAATCACCGGGTTCAGCGTGAAGCTGTGCTCCTCGATGGCCTTGAGCCCCATCGCCTCGAGCACCGGCAGCCGCGCCGACAGCGGGATCGGCTGGCCGAACCGGTAGAGCTTGACCCGGCAGGTCGCCGGCCCGTCCTCCGGACTGCGCCACACCGCAATGGCGATGTCGCCTTGGCCGAGCTTCTCGATCTCGGCAACATCCTCGAGCGATTCCGCCGGGCTGTAGAGCTCGCTGTAGCCGGCCGGAAAGGCTCCGCGAAAATGCTCCTCCATCTGCTGTGCTTTGAGCGTGCCGGACTTGGCCGCCGCAGCAGCGGCAAGCTTGTCGTCCCAGGTTCGAATGACATTGCGGATCGCGTCTTCGAGCTTCTCCGGATCGGGCGACGGAGAGGTCTCGGGATCGCGGGCGATCATGAAATGCACCCTGACCAGCGTTCCCTCGCCGAATGCCGGCTCGAAGCTCGTCACCCTGCCGCCATACGCCTCGGCGATCAGATCGCCGACCTTGATCCGGTTGTCGGTGTTGAAGCGGTCGCGCGGCAGGAACACGAACGCCGAGATGAAGCGGTCGAACTTGTCGCGGCGGACGAACAGGCGGGCCCGCGGCCGCTCGGCCAGCCGCATGATGCCATGGGCCATGTCGGAAAGCGTCGGCACATCGATCTGGAACAGCTCGTCGCGCGGAAACGTCTCGAGAACATTGATCAGCCCCTTGCCGGAATGGCTGTGCGGATTGAGCCCGCTCGCCGCAATGACCCGCTCGATCTTGCGGCGGATCAGCGGGATGTCGCGCGGGCTTCGGGTATAGGCCGTCGAGGTGAACAGCCCGACGATGCGCAGCTCGCCTGTCAGCTCTCCTTGCGTGTCGAATTGCTTGATGCCGATATAATCCATCGGCGTCCGCCGGTGGACCGTCGCCATGACATCGGACTTGGTGATGATGAGCGGCGCCGGCTGCATCAGAAAGGCGCGGATCTCCGGCGTGATCGTCACCATCGTGCCGCCGCGCTTCAGCACCTGCATCTCGGGCTTGCGCAGAATCCCCAAACCGCTGCCCGGCACGGGTTCGAGCTCGCCGCTCTCGGCGCTCCCGGCAAATCTGTAGTCGCGGGCTCCGAGGAAGGTGAAATGATTGTCGACCAGCCACTGCAGGAACGCCATGCCCTCGGTCAGCTCCTCGACCGGAATCGGCGGTGGATTCCGGTGGTAAGCCTCGATCGCATCGAGCACCCGCCGCTGCATCGGCCGCCAGTCGAGAACCGCGGTTCGCACATCGGCCAGCGTTTCCTCGAGCTCATGCTTGAGCCGCTCGCGCTGTGCCTCGCTGACGACGCCAGAGACTTCGATATACATGAAGCTCTCGCGCACCCCGCCTTCCGCCGTGCTGCCCGGCGCCAGCACCTCGATCAGCTTGCCGCGGGCGTCGCGACGAGCCGCGATGATCGGATGGAGCACGAACAGGATCGGATAGCCGAGCTCGTTGAGGACGTTCAGCGTCGAATCGACGAGGAACGGCATGTCGTCATTGGCGATCTCGATGGCGGTCGCTGCATCCTGGTTGCCATTGCCGGTCGCTGCCGAGAGACGGATCTGGGTCCGGCCCGGCACCCGGGCAGTGAAAAAGTCGAAGGCGCGCTGTGCGATCGCCTGAAGCGCCTCGGGACTATGGGCCGCGAGATCGTCCTCCGCCGCGCCCGCAAAGAGCTGTCGCGTGAACGCCGCGAGCCCCGGATCGGGCGTCTCCGCGCGTTCGTTCATGGTCACCGCTGTGCTCATCTCGCTGTCCATTCTGTTCCCCCGGCACTTCGGCCTTCTCAACTAAGCGCCGCAAAAATGAGCGCCGCATGACAGGCTCGCTGATCGATTATAGCCCCATTCCCTGGTCATCAGGCAGTAGGCATTAGCCCACTGCCTACTGCCTTCTTAAGGCGGCCAGACCGGCAGCACGATCAAATGGTCCGGCAGCTCGTCCGGATTGTCGTTGCCAGGCGGGAAATGCTGCGCGAGGATCGCTCCGGCGGCACCGATGGCGCCGGCAAGACCTGCGATTCCCCGGCCTGCCCGGATTTCCCCGAGCAGCCGCTCGATGATGTCCCCCCACCTCTCGGCGGGAATCTTGGCGGCAACCGCGGTGTCGGCGATGATCTCGCAATAGCGCTCGGCCACCGCGACGAAGATCAGGACGCCGGTGCGTCCCGCCGTGGTGTGGAGCTCCTGGGCCAGGAACTGCTCGCGGGCGCAACGGCGCGCATGCTTGTGGCGCAGGGATCTCGGCGTCACCGCCAGCCTGACCGGCCACAACCCCAAAATCAACGCCAGCACTGCGAATGTGGCAACCGCGATGGCGTAGATGGTGACCGGACTCAGCCAGAAGAATGCATAGAGCACCGGTGGCACCGCCATCGCGATCATCGCGGCCCAGGCGAGCGGCACGAAAGCATAGTCGTCGCAGCGCGGTGCTATGACGACGACGATCTCGCCCGCCGTATCGCGCTCGGCCTCGGCAATCGCCTGGGCGATCCGGCTCCGCGCCTCTTCCGTTGCGAGATCGTTCGCCGTCATCGCTCTACCAGCTTCCCGAGGCGCCGCCGCCGCCCGAGCTGCCGCCGCCTCCGCCATAGCCGCCACCACCGCCAAAGCCGCCTCCGCCCGACCAGCCGCCGCCACTCGGCCAGCCGCCAACCCAGCCGCCGCCATAGCCGCGCCGCAGCCGGCGACCGGGGACGAGTGCGGCGCGGCCCCGCATGATCTGGATGAAGATCAGGAGGATGATGAACCAGAAGAAGATGGTGAACCAGAACTCGAAGGGATCGCTCTCGGGCGCAAGCTGGGTCTCGAGCTTGCGTCCCTCGCCAGCCAGCACTTTCTGGATGTCGGCAATGCCGGCCCGGATGCCGCCCGCAAAGTCGCCGTTCTTGAACCGCGGCGTGATGGCGTTCTCGATGATGATCCGCGACAGCGCATCGGTCATCACGCCCTCGACGCCATAGCCGGTCTCGATCGACACCTTCCGCTCCTTGGGCGCCACCAGCAGCAAGACGCCGTCATCGCGCTTGGCATCGCCGAGCTTCCAGTGACGGAACAGGCGGTTCCCATAGTCGCGGATGTCGTTACCCTCGAGCGACGGCACGATCGCCACCACCAGCTGATAGCCTGAGCTCTGCTGATAGGCCCTGAGCGACCGGTCGAATTCCTCCCGCGCCGCCGGCGACAGCAGCTCCGCCGCATCGACGAGCGGTCCTGTCAGGGGAGGAAACTTTGGTTCCTGCGCCGCACCGGAGGCTGCAAGCAGAATGAGCCCCAGGAGGGCCGCGAGAACGACCGCCAGGCTGTTGCGCATCACTGTGCCGGTTGAGGTGCCGTGGGTGCCGGTGCGGGTGCCGGTGTTGTCGGAGCTGGCGCCGGCGCCGGTGCGGTCGGAGTCGGAGCGGGTGCCGGTGCAGGCGCCGGAGCCGGAGCCGCCGGTTTGTTGAAGTCGACCTTGGGAACCTCGATCGCCTCCTCCTTGATGGTGAAGGTCTGTGCCGGCTTGGCGTCGGGATAGAGGAACGATGCCCACCACCGGCCGGGTATGGTCCTGAGCTCCGTATTGTAGACCCGCACCGCATCGATATAGTCGCGGCGCGCCACCGAGATCCGGTTCTCCGTGCCTTCGAGCTGCGACTGCAGCGCCAGGAAGTTCTGATTGGACTTGAGATCCGGATAGTTCTCGACCACCGCCAGGAGCCGCGCCAGCGACGACGACAATTGCGCCTGGTTTTCCTGGAATTTCTGGAAAGCTTCCGGATTGGTCGTCACATCGGCCGGGATCTGCATCTGCGTCGCCTTGGCGCGCGCCTCGACCACCGAGGTCAGCACATCCTTCTCCTGGGCGGCATAGCCCTTCACCGTCTCGACCAGATTGGGAATGAGATCAGCCCGCCGCTGATACTGGTTGAGGACGTCGCTCCAGCCCGCCTTCACCTTCTCCTCATAGGTCGGGATGTTGTTGATGCCGCATCCGGTAAGCAGCAGCAGCAGTGCGAGAGCCAGTTGCGGCACAAGGAGCCGCGCTGCGGCGACGAGCGATCGAGCCATTGTCAAAGCCTTTCCGGATTATGATCCTGCTCTAAGGTTTCTTGGTGATGTCGTTCTCGGGATTGGGCATATAGCCCGGCCCGACCACCAGCGGCTTGTCGGGAATTGCCGACTGGTCGGCCGTGCTGCGGAAGTTTCGGCTCAGGCTGGCGAGCACCGTCCCCTGCGGCTTGTCCAGGAGCCGCATCTCCACCCGGTAATCCTTCTCCTTCTGGACGCCCTTGAGCGGCGGGGTGCGGAACATGTACTGCAGCTGGCCGCTGCGCGCCGGCGTATCGACGACGATCTCTGGCCCGCCGGCCGGATCCTCGAAGCGCGCCTCGATGACCGAGCCCTCCGGCAGCTTCCGCTCAGGCTTGGCGACGAAGCCGTAATACATCTCGCCGATCCGGTAGTTGACCACGAAGCCACCCCCGGCAAAGCTGAGATACGGGCCCTTTTCCTCACCGCAGCCGACGAGCAGGATCAGGGCAAGAAGGACTGGAAACACGCGCAGCATGACATTTACCTGTCGTGGTCCGACCGGAGCGGGACGCCGAGCAGCCCTTCCGGCTTCAGGAGAAAGATCAACACCACCGCCGCAAAAACTGCAACGTCGCGATAGCCGATCGAGAAAAAGGTCGACCAGGCGGTCTCGAACCCGGCCAGTACGAAACCGCCGAGAATGGCGCCGCCGATCGTCCCCGATCCGCCGATCACCGTGGCGAACAGCGCCTTGAGGCCGAGCACCAGCCCCATATAGAAGCTGACCCCGCCATAATAGACGGCGACGATGAACCCCGCGACCCCGGCAAAGGCCGAGGAGGTCGCGACCGTCAACGCGATGGTCCGCGCCGTGTCGACGCCGCACAGCTCGGCCAGCCGCCGGTCCTCCGACACCGCCCGCCAGGTTCGCCCGACCGCGGTGCGCTCGAGACCGATCAGCAGACCCGCCGACAGCACCAGCGTCAGGGCGAGCACCACGATCTGCATCACCGTGATCTGGACCGCGAACCCGCCGATATCCGCCGTCGCCGCCCGATCCTGGAATACCGGCGGCAGCCACTGCTCGCGCCCGCCGGACTGGATCCGCAAGGTCTCCGACACGACGATCCCGACGCCGACCGAGGCGATCATCAGCGCCTGGCTGCGCGCCCCGATCAGCGAGGCAAAGGCGATCCGGTGGGCGGCAATGCCGAGCAGCGCCGTCCCGAACACCGCCACCAGGAAGGCGAGCACCAGCGCGCTCGCGTCGAACACGCCGAATCCGGCTCCGAACAGCACTGCGACGATGGCGTAGAACGCGCCGAACGTCATGAAATCGCCAAACGACAGGATGACCCGGTTGGTGATCGCATGAACCAGCGCATAGGCGACCGCCAGCAGGCTGTAGAACGAGCCGACGATCAGTCCGTTGAGAACCTGCTGGGCGAGATATCCGCCGGAGAACTGCATGCGGAATGCGCTCGTGACGTCACATCTGCCGCGTCAGCATCAGCTTCTTGATCTCGGCAATGGCCTTTGCCGGATTGAGCCCCTTGGGACATGCTTTGGTGCAATTGAGGATGGTATGGCAGCGATAGAGCCGGAACGGGTCCTCGAGCCCGTCGAGTCGCTCTCCGGCCGATTCATCGCGCGAATCGATCAGCCAGCGATAGGCCTGAATCAGTGCCGCCGGCCCGAGATAGCGCTCGCCGTTCCACCAATAGGACGGGCATGAGGTCGAGCAGCAGGCGCACAGGATGCATTCATAATAGCCGTCGAGCTTGGCGCGATCCTCGCGCGACTGCAGCCGTTCCGTCGGCGGCGGCGGGGTCAGCGGCTTGAGCCACGGCTCGATCGCCTGCAGCTGCGCGAAGAAGATGCTGAGATCGGGCACCAGGTCCTTGATGACATGCATATGCGGCAGCGGGTAGATCCTGACAGTACCCTTGATGTCCTCGATCGCCCGCGTGCAGGCCAGCGTGTTGGTGCCGTCGATATTCATCGCGCAGGAACCGCAAATCCCCTCGCGGCACGAACGCCGGAAGGTCAGCGTCGAGTCGACCTCGTTCTTGATCTTGATCAGCGCGTCGAGCACCATCGGCCCGCAATCGTCGAGATCGATGAAATAGCTGTCGAGCCGCGGATTGGCGCTGTCTTCCGGATCGTAGCGATAGATCCGGAATTCTCGCAAGCGCCCGCTGGTCGGCTTCGGCCAGCTCTTGCCGGCAACCACCCGGGAAGTCTTCGGCAGTGTCAGCTGAACCATCGGATTGCGTCCTGCCGTTCAATAGACCCGCGCCTTGGGCGCGATATATTCGATATCGTTGGTGAGCGTGTAGGCATGCACCGGCCGGTAGCCCAGCCGGACCTCGCGCCGCGAGGTGTCGGCGAAGGACAGCGTGTGCTTCATCCAGTCGACATCGTCGCGCAGCGGATAGTCCTCGCGCGCATGGGCGCCACGGCTCTCGGTCCGCGCCAGAGCGCCGCGAATCGTCACCGCCGCCTGGGCGATCAGATTGTCCCATTCGAGCGTCTCGATCAGATCGGAGTTCCAGATCATCGACCGGTCGCTGACCCGGATGTCCTCCATGCCGGCCCAGATCTCGCCGATCTTGCGGTCGCCTTCCTTCAGCACCTCGCCGGTGCGGAACACCGCGCAGTAATCCTGCATCGTCAACTGCATCGCGAGCCTGAGCTCCGCCGTCGGCGTCGAGCCGCGGGCATGGCGGAAGCGGTCGAGACGCGCCACCGCCGCCTCGCCGGCATTGCGCGGCAGATCGGGGTGAAGCGCACCGCGCTCGATCGTCTCGGCACATTTGATGGCGCACGCCCGCCCGAACACGATGAGATCGGTCAGCGAGTTGGAGCCGAGCCGGTTGGCGCCATGAACCGAGGCGCAGGCGGTCTCGCCGCAGGCCAGCAGGCCCTGCACGATGGCATCGGCATCGCCGCGCCGCGGATTGACCGCCTCGCCCATATGGTTGGTGGGGATGCCGCCCATATTGTAATGCACCGTCGGCAGCACCGGGATCGGCTGGCGGGTGACATCGACGCCGGCGAAGATCCTTGCCGATTCCGAGATGCCCGGCAGCCGCTCCGCCAGGAGCTCGGCACCGATATGATCGAGATGAAGGTAGAGATGGTCCTTGCGCGGCCCGACGCCACGGCCTTCGCGCAGCTCGATCGTCATCGCCCGCGATACGATATCGCGCGAAGCCAGGTCCTTCGCCGTCGGCGCATAGCGCTCCATGAAGCGCTCGCCTTCCGCATTGACCAGATAACCCCCTTCACCCCTCGCGCCCTCGGTGATCAGGCAGCCGACGCCATAGATCCCGGTCGGATGGAACTGCACGAATTCCATGTCGGACAGCGGCAGCCCGGCCCGCAGCACCATCGCATTGCCGTCGCCCGTGCAGGTATGGGCCGAAGTGCAGGAGAAATAGGTCCGGCCATAACCTCCGGTCGCCAGGATCGTCTTGTGGGCGCGGAAACGGTGCAGCGTCCCGTCCTCGATATTGAGGGCAATGACGCCGCGGCACGCCCCGTCGGCATCCATGATCAGGTCGAGGGCAAAATACTCGACATGGAACTCCGCCTTGTGCTTGACCGACTGGCCATAGAGCGTGTGCAGCATGGCATGGCCGGTGCGGTCGGCGGCGGCGCAGGTGCGCTGCGCCTGGCCCTTGCCGTAATGGGTCGTCATCCCGCCGAACGCCCGCTGATAGATCTTGCCTTCCTCGGTGCGCGAGAACGGCACCCCCCAATGCTCGAGCTCATAGACCGCGCCCGGCGCCTCGCGGCAGAGATATTCGATCGAGTCCTGGTCGCCCAGCCAGTCGGTCCCCTTGACCGTGTCGTACATGTGCCAGCGCCAATTGTCCTCGCCCATATTGCCGAGCGCGGCCGCGATGCCGCCCTGCGCCGCCACCGTGTGGCTGCGCGTCGGGAACACCTTGGTGATGCAGGCCGTCTTGAGACCGGCGACGGCGCAGCCGACCACCGCCCGCAAGCCTGCCCCGCCGGCCCCGACCACCACCACGTCATAAGCATGGTCCTCGATCGGATAGACCCGGCCATTGATGGCGAAGCTGCGGGCCGGGCCGAGGCTGCCGTCACCGGAATGCGATCCGTCCATGGTTGTGTCCGCCATGTCTCAAGCTCCGAACCAGATGGCAATCACTGCCGCCACGCCCGCCACCGCCACGGCGATGCAGAACAGGTTGTTGGCGAGGAGGCAGACAAGCAGCGTCAGCTTGCCATGCACATAGTCCTCGAGGATCACCTGCATGCCGAGCTGCATGTGACGCACGATGGTGATGATCGCCAATATCAGCAGCACCGCCACGACCGGATGGCCGATCGCCGCGACCACCGCCTGATGACCGCCGCCCGCCGTCGCCAGGATGAAGCCGATGAGGAAGAGAACGAGCGGAACGGCGGCAATCGCCGTCACCCGCTCCATCCACCAATGATGCACCCCGGACTTGGCCGAGCCGAGCCCGACCACCCGGCCAAGCGGCGTGCGAAAGCTGGTCATGTCGCAGTCCCGCGAAAGAGGACGTAGAGCCACAAGGCGAGCGTCAGCACGATCGAGCCGGCCAGCACCGCCACCGCACCCCATTCGATCGACTTGAGATCGAGCCCGAGCCCCATGTCCCAGATCAGATGGCGTATGCCGGCGAGCGTATGCAGCATCAGCGCCCAGGTGAAGCCGATGAGAATGAGGAGACCGACCCAGGAGCCGTACACCGCCTGGACCGTCGCAAAGGCGTCCGGCCCGCGCGCCGCGGCAGCGAGCCACAGCACCAGCAGCGCCATACCGAAATAGAGCGCTCCGCCGGTGATGCGGTTGGCGATCGACATGACCATGGTCAGCATCGGGCGGTAGATCTGGAGGTGCGGCGAAAGCGGACGCTCGCGCACCGTAGGCTCGGTCATGAGGTCACCACGGAATGCTGGTGGGTCATGCGCGCCACGAATGCACCATGACCCGTTGCGGGTTCTCTTAGCCGCTGCAGTGCAGCAAAGCAATGCCGGCCGCGGCGATGGCGGCTATGCGGCCCTTCGCGTCGGCACCAGCGCCCAGTAGTCGAGCTCGAGAATGACCCCCGGCCCGTCGCCATCCGCCGGATCGCGCGGAAAATCGCCGCAGGGGAGATCCCGCGTGGCCCGGGTCATGATCCTGAGCGCCCCGACATCGCGCCGACCCGGCAGCGCCGCCGTTTCCAGGATCTCCGACCAGGCAAACACCGTGCCTCCGGCAAACAGCGGCGCCGCATGACGCCCACCATTGATCGCGGCGATGTGAAACGCATTGGCGAGACCGTTGAAGCTCAGCGCTCGCGCCAGGCTCATCACATGCCCGCCATAGACGAGCCGCCGCCCGAACCGGCCCTTGGCCTCGCTCAGCGCGTTGAAATGGACCCGGGCGGTGTTCTGGTAGAGCCGCGTCGCCAGCATGTGCTCGGCTTCCTCGACTGTCATCCCGTCGACATGGTCGATCTGGTCGCCGTCCTGATAGTCCTCGAAGCGCATCGCACTGCCGGCCAATGCATCGTCCCATCGGGTGAGATCGATTTCCGGACAGGCTTGACCGAGCGCCGCCGGCTCCACCTGCGCCGGCAGCGCCGGAACATGCCCCGCATCGACGACAGCGGCGGGGTCCCGCTTGCGCACCATTACCCAGCGGATGAAGGTCAGCACCGGCGCGCCATCGCCGGTCATGCCGGTCGAGCGCACATGGACGACACCGGTCTGCCGGTTGGAGTTCTCCTTGAGCCCGATCACCTCGCTGACGCTCGTCAGTGTGTCGCCGACCGTCACCGGCCGCAGGAACCGGCAATCGGCATAGCCGAGATTGGCAATCGCGTTGAGCGAGATGTCGGGCACCGTCTTCCCGAACACCATGTTGAACACCAGGAGATCGTCGAGCGGCGGCGTGCCATAGCCGACCGCGCGCGCGAAGTCGGCGGACGAGGTGACCGCGAAGCGTGATCCGGTCAGCGCGACATGGAGCGCCGCATCGCCCGATCCCAGCGTGCGCGGCGTCGCATGGCGGATCGTCTCGCCGAGCCGGAAATCCTCGAAATAGCGACCTGTCCGGCTTGTCCGTGTCATGAGGCGCTGCGCGCCCCAATGGCTTCGGCGATCCCCACCATGCGTTCCGCCATCACCAGATGCAGCCGCTCGACCATGCGGCCCTCGACGGTGATCACCCCTTTTCGGACATTCTCCGGCTCCTTGAAGGCGGCGATGATCTTGCGCGACCAGGCGACCTCCTCCTCCGATGGCGAGAACACCGCATTGCACGGCTCGACCTGCGCGGGGTGGATCAGCGTCTTGCCGTCCATGCCGAGGGTGCGCCCCTGCTCGCATTCCTCGCGAAAGCCTGCCTCGTCGCGGAAATCATTGTAGACGCCATCGAGGATGTCGAGCCCGAAGGCCCGCGCCGCCAGCACCGACATGGCAAGCCATGGCACGATGGCGAACCGGTTGCCGAGCGCTCGTGCCCGCGATTCCTTGAGAAGGTCGTTGGTCCCGAGCACCATGCAGGAGAAGCGCGAGCCGGGATCGGCCGCCACCGCCGCGATGTCGCGCGCATTGAGGATCGACGCCGGTGTCTCCATCATCGCCCATAGCCGTGTCGCCGATGCCGCATGGAGCGACGCCAGGATCTTCGCCGCCGAGGTCATGTCGCCGGGCCGCGACACTTTCGGCACCAGGATCGCATCGGGCTCCGCCTCGACGGCCGCGCGGAGATCCTCGATCCCCCATGGCGTCTCGAGCGCATTCACCCGGATCACCACCTCGCGCCCGCCATAGGGCTTGGCGCGCACCATCGCCGCAACCCGCTCGCGCGCTGCCGCCTTCTCGTCGGGTGCCACTGCATCCTCGAGATCGAGGATCAGCGCATCGGCCGGAATCGCTGTTGCCTTCTGCAGCGCCCGCTCGTTCGACCCCGGCATGTAGAGGACGCTGCGGCGTGGTCTGACCATGTCCTCGATCCCCTTGCTGTCAATGACGGAAATGCCGCAAACCAGTGAACACCATGCTGATCCCCGCCGCGTCGGCCGCCGCGATCACATCGCCGTCGCGCACCGATCCGCCGGGCTGGATGACCGCCCGGGCGCCGCCGGCCACCGCCGCAAGGAGCCCGTCCGGGAACGGGAAGAAGGCGTCGGACGCCACCACTGCCCCTTCGCTCAACGACCGCTCGAGCCCGGCGGCACGCGCCGCCTCCTTGGCCTTCTCGATCGCCACCCGGCAGGAATCGACCCGTGACATCTGCCCCGCCCCGATCCCGACCGTCGCCCTGCCCTTCGCCAGCACGATGGCATTGGATTTGACATGCTTGGCGATCTTCATCGCGAACAGCATGTCGGCAAGCTCCTCGCCGCTGGGCGTGGCCCGGGTCACCACCTTGAGCTGCGATTGGTCGAACCTGGCATTGTCGCGCGACTGCACCAGGAACCCGCCGGCCACCGAACGGAAGCTCGTCCCCGCCGCTGCCGGGTCCGGCATGGCGTCGGTCAGCAGCACCCGCAGATTCTTCGCCTTGGCAAGGATGGCCAGCGCCTCCTCGTCGGCTCCGGGCGCCATCACCACCTCGGTGAAGATCCCCGACACCGCCCGCGCCGCCGCCTGGTCGAGCGGCCGGTTGAAGGCGACGATGCCGCCAAAGGCGCTGACCGGATCGGCCCGCAAGGCCAGCCGGTACGCGTCCTCGAGCGTGGTCCCGACCGCCGCGCCGCATGGATTGGCGTGCTTGACGATCACCGCCGCCGGCCCATCGGCCGGATCGAGCTCGGCGACGCATTCGAACGCCGCATCGGCATCGGCGATATTGTTGTAGGAAAGCTCCTTGCCCTGCAGCTGGCGCGCCGTCGCGACCCCTGGGCGCGGCTCGCCGGTGGCATAGAAGGCAGCCGTCTGTTGCGGGTTCTCGCCATAGCGCAGCCGCTCGATCAGCCGACCGCCGAACGACGCCCAGCGTCCGCCATCGCTGCCGCTCTCCTCGGTCAGCCAATTGCCGATCATCGCGTCATAGGCGGCCGTCCGCGCAAAGGCCTTGGCGGCAAGCGCCCGTCGCAGATCGGCCGGCACGGCACCGCCCTCGTTGCGCATCGCCTCGAGCACCACCGGATAATCGGCGGGATCGACGACCACCGTCACCGCCGCGCTGTTCTTGGCCGCTGCCCGGATCATGGCCGGGCCGCCAATATCGATCGTCTCGATGAGCTCCTCGGCGGTGGCGCCGCGCGAGCGCGCCTCCTCGAACGGGTAGAGCGTCACCGCCACGAGATCGATCGGCGCGATGCCGTGCTGCGCCATCTCGGCCTCATGCTTGGCATGCCCCCGAATGCCGAGCAGGCCGCCATGAATCCTGGGATGGAGCGTCTTGACCCGTCCCCCGAGAATCTCCGGAAAGCCGGTCACCATTGTGACATCGCTGACCGCGAGCCCGGCTTCGGTTATGGAGCGCGCCGTGCCGCCGGTCGACAGCAAGGTGACGCCGCAATCGATGAGACCCCGGGCGAACTCGACGAGCCCGGTCTTGTCGGACAGCGAAATCAGCGCCCGCCGAATTCTGATCGACTGCTGATCAGCCATTCGAGCCTAGGCCGCCTTCTTCATGAGCCCGCGATTGATGATCGTCTCGGCGATCTGCACCGTGTTGAGTGCCGCACCCTTGCGCAGATTGTCCGACACGATCCACAGATTGAGACCGTTCTCGATCGTGATATCCTCGCGAATGCGCGAAACATAGGTCGCATAGTCGCCAACGCATTCGACCGGCGTCACATAGCCGCCATTCTCGCGCTTGTCGACGACCAGGCAGCCGGGGGCCTCGCGCAGGGTCTCGCGCGCCTCCTCGGCCGAGATCAGCCGCTCGAACTCGATGTTCACCGCCTCCGAATGACCGACGAACACCGGCACCCGCACGCAGGTGGCGGTGAGCTTGATCTTGGGATCGAGTATCTTCTTGGTCTCCGCCGTCATCTTCCATTCCTCGCGCGTGTCCCCCGAATCCATGAACACGTCGACATGCGGAATGACGTTGAAGGCGATCTGCTTGGTGAACTTCTTCGGTTCCGGCGGGTCGGTGACGAAGATGCCCTTGGTCTGGTTCCACAGTTCGTCCATCGCCTCCTTGCCGGCCCCCGACACCGACTGGTAGGTCGCGACCACCACCCGCTTGATGCGGGCAAGATCATGAAGCGGCTTCAGCACGACCACGAGCTGGGCTGTCGAGCAATTGGGGTTGGCGATGATGTTGCGCCGGTTGGGCCGGTTCATATAGTCGACGAGCGCCGCCGCATTGACCTCCGGCACGATGAGCGGCACCTCGGCGTCGTAGCGCCAGCATGAGGAATTGTCGATCACGATCGCCCCGGCGGCACCGATGCGCGGCGACCATTCCTTGGACACCGCCGATCCGGCCGACATCAGGCAGAAATCGACCTTCGAGAAGTCGAACTGGTCGAGATCGAGGCATTTGAGCACCTTGTCGCCGAACGACACCTCGGTCCCGAGCGACCGGCGGGACGCGATGGCAAAAGCCTGGTCCACCGGAAACTCGCGCTCGGCGAGGATGCTGAGCATTTCGCGACCGACATTGCCGGTGGCACCGACGACTGCAACCTTGTAGCCCATCTGACCTGATCCTTCTTGCGGCAGCTTTCGATAACATCATTTGCCGCACAGTCAATAAAGGACCGGAAGCCGAGGAAGCAGTTCGGTTTTTCTCCTCAGCCGGCGCGGCGGACCAGCTCCTCCCGGATCGCCTCGCCCATCTCCCTCGTGCCGACCCTGGTCATCCCCGGCTGCATGATGTCGCCGGTCCGGATGTTGCGCTTGAGCGCCGCCGCGATCGCCTCGTCCAGGAGGTCCGCCCAGCGCTTGAGGTCGAAGGAGTAGCGCAGCGCCATGGCGAAGGACGCGATCATCGCAATCGGGTTGGCGACGCCCTTCCCGGCGATGTCCGGCGCCGAGCCATGGACCGGCTCGTAGAGCGCCTTCCGCCGCCCGCTCCTGGGATCGGCGGCGCCGAGCGATGCCGACGGCAGCATGCCGAGCGACCCGGTCAGCATCGCCGCCACATCCGACAGGATGTCGCCGAACAGATTGTCGGTGACGATCACGTCGAACTGCTTCGGCGAGCGCACCAGCTGCATGCCGCAATTGTCGGCAAGGATGTGCTCGAGCTCGACATCGCGATAATTCTCGCGATGCACCCGGCTCACCACCTCGTTCCACAGCACCCCCGACTTCATCACATTGCGCTTTTCCGCCGAATGGACCTTGTTGCGCCGCTGCCGCGCCAGGTCGAACGCCACCCGCGACACCCGCTCGATCTCGAACGTGTCGTACACCTGGGTGTCGATGGCGCGCTTCTGGCCGTTGCCGAGATCGGTGATGGTCTTGGGCTCGCCGAAGTAAACGCCGCCGGTGAGCTCGCGCACGATCAGCAGATCGAGGCCCTCCACCACCTCGCGCTTGAGCGAGGACGCATCGGCCAGCGCCGGGTAGCAGATCGCCGGCCTGAGATTGGCATAGAGCGCGAGGTCCTTGCGCAGCCGCAGCAACCCGGCCTCCGGCCGCTTGTCGTAAGGGACGCCGTCCCATTTCGGTCCGCCGACCGCACCGAATATGACTGCATCGCTCGCCATGGCCGTCGCCATGTCGCTTTCCGAGATCGCCTCGCCATGGGTGTCATAGGCGATCCCGCCGACCAGCCCTTCCTCGACCTCGAAACGGGCGATGCGCTGCGCGTTGAACCAGGCGATGATCGTTTTGAGCTCGCCCATCACCTCGGGACCGATGCCGTCGCCGGCGAGGAGGAGAAGCTTGTAGGATGCCATTGCTGTGGAAGCCCTCTAGAGCATGATCGCCGATCGGTAAGCCTTGGGCTCGCTCCTGGCAAGCTTCGTCAGGGCGCTCCCGCTTCGATTCGCGCCATGTCCTCGTCGGACAAGCCGAAATGATGGCCGATCTCATGCACCAGCACATGGGTGATCAACCCGCCGAGGGACTCCTCATGCTCGGCCCAGTAATCGAGGATCGGCCGCCGGTACAGGAACACCATGTTCGGCTCGACGGTCGGATAGGTGACGCTTGCATGCGCCATGCCGACGCCGCGGAACAGGCCGAGAAGGTCATAGGGCGACTCGAGGCCGAGCCCGGTCAATGCGTCCTTGCTCGGCCATTCCTCGATTCGGATGACCAGCCGGCCGACCGAACGTCGGAACAGCTCCGGCAGCGCCTGCCAGCTCGCTTCGGCAAGCCTCTCGAACTCGGTTGCCGTCGGCGACAGCAACCCGGCCAGCCTGCTGAGATCTTTGCCTTTTTCGTTCAACGTCCGACGACGTGAGACAATAACCCTGGCGATGACGCCTCGACCGTGACAAGCCCGGTTGCAGCACCTGCCAGCGCTGTCGCAAGAATAAGCCCAATCAAGATGCGGCGCAGAAAACGAGCATCTGCGGAAACAGTCGGCATCCCCGACCCCCTCATTATTGGTCGCCAATCCAGGCGACCACCCCTATCAACTTAACATTTCAATCCCCTTAACTGCCTTTCACCACATTCGCCCCGATGATTCAACTTCAAATCCACTTCCTAACATCTACAAACTTCCCTGCAACTGCTGCGGCTGCGGCCATGGCCGGCGACACCAGATGCGTGCGGCCGCGATAGCCCTGCCGCCCTTCGAAATTGCGATTCGACGTCGAGGCGCAGCGCTCCTCCGGCTTGAGCTGATCGGGGTTCATTCCCAGGCACATCGAGCAGCCCGCCTCCCGCCATTCGAAGCCGGCTTCCTGGAAGATCTTGTCCAGCCCTTCCAACTCGGCTTGCGCCTTCACCAGGCCGGAGGCCGGCACCACCATTGCCGACACGCTCTCATGCACCTTGTGGCCGCGCACGATGGCGGCGGCTGCCCTGAGATCCTCGATCCGCCCATTGGTGCACGAGCCGATGAACACCTTGTCGATCGCGATGTCGACGATCCGGGTTCCCGCCTTCAGTCCCATATAGTCGAGCGCCCGCTTCTTCGATTGGCGGCGTGCCTCGTCGGCGATCTGGTCGGGATCAGGAACGACACCCTCGACCGAGATGACGTCTTCCGGGCTCGTGCCCCAGGAGACGATCGGCGGCAGCCGCGCCGCATCGAGCCGGATGACCCGATCGAATTGCGCGCCGTCATCGGAGAAGAGCTCGGCCTGCCAATGCGCGACGGCATGGTCCCAATGCCGACCCTTGGGGGCCATTGGCCGCCCTTTCAGAAATGCATAGGCCTTGTCGTCGGGACGGATGAGCCCGGCCCGTGCCCCGCCCTCGATCGACATGTTGCACACCGTCATGCGCCCTTCCATCGACAGGGCTTCGATCGCCTCGCCGCAATATTCGATGACATGGCCGGTCCCGCCGGCGGTGCCGATCTGGCCGATGATGGCGAGGATGATGTCCTTCGCCGTCGCCCCCGGCGCGAGCGCGCCGCTGACCTCGACCTTCATGTTGCGGGCCTTGCTCTGCTGGATCAGCGTCTGGGTGGCGAGCACATGCTCCACCTCCGACGTGCCGATGCCATGGGCGAGCGCCCCGAAGGCGCCATGCGTCGAGGTGTGGCTGTCGCCGCACACGATCGTCGTCCCCGGCAGCGTGAAACCCTGCTCGGGCCCGATGGCATGGACGATCCCCTGCCGCTGATCGAGCTCGGAGAAGTAGGTGATCCCGAACTCCGCCGCATTGCGCGCCAGGGTCTCGACCTGGTGGCGGCTTTCCGGCTCCTCGATGCCATGCGACCGGTCGGTGGTCGGCACATTGTGATCCACCACCGCCAGCGTCTTCTCCGGATGCCGCACCTTGCGACCGGCCTGCCGCAAGCCCTCGAAAGCCTGCGGGCTCGTGACCTCATGGACGAGATGGCGATCGATATAGAGGAGGGCGGTACCGTCCTCCGCCTGATGTACCAGGTGATCGTCCCAGATCTTGTCGTACAGCGTCCGCGGTTTGGCCATCAGGCTCAGGTCTCCATGACGAGCAATTCGGGGTTATTTAGCGGTCTTCCGGCGCTGTCGCTAGAGGCCGAATTCGCCGAACGGAATGAAGGCCAGGGGATCGCCGGCATGGACGTCGCCCATCGATTCGGGAATGTCGATCAATCCTTCGGCCTGGACCAGGCCGGAGATCAGCCCTGACCCGTCGCGCTCGAACTTCATGAGCCGGGGACCGTCATGGCCCTCGACAATACGGCCGCGCCAGAATTCCCGCCGTCCCCGCTTGCGCCCGGTGAAGTCGAAGCCTGCCGGGACGAGATAGCGGCGCGGCTCGCGCGGGTTGGCCCCCTGGAGCTGTGCCAGCATCGGCACGACATAGAGCAGAAACGTCACGAATGCCGCCACCGGGTTGCCAGGCAGACCGAACACCACCGCATCGCCGATCTGGCCCATCGCCAGCGGCCGGCCGGGCTTGACCGCGATCTGCCAGGCATGGAGCGAGCCGAGCCTGCGGATCGTCTCGACCACGAAATCGGTTTCGCCACGGCTGACCCCGCCGGTGGTCAGGATGACGTCGCAGTCGACCGCCGCCTGGCGGAGCCGCGCCTCGACCGTTTCCGCCTCATCCGAAACACGCCCCAGCAATGCCATCTCGGCACCTTGCGAGGCGATGAGACCAGCCAGCAGATGCCGGTTGGAATCATAGACCTGACCTATCGCCAGCGACTCGCCCGGCTCGACCAGCTCATCCCCGGTCGACAGCACCCCGACTCTCAGGCGCCGATGGCAGCGGACCTGATCGGCGCCGGTGGAGGCGATCGCCGCCACCTCCTGCGGCCGGAGCCGGGTTCCCGCCCTGACCGCCACCTGGCCAGCCCTGAGGTCCTCCCCGGCCCTGCGCACATTCGCCCCGCGGCGGATGGCGCCGGCGATCACGATCCGATTGCCGTCGACCGTCACGTCCTCCTGCATGATCACCGTATCGGCGCCCTCGGGGATCGCCGCACCGGTGAAGATGCGAGCCGCCTCCCCCGGACCGACCGGTTTGCCCGCCGGATGGCCGGCCGCCGCCCGCATCGTCACCCTGAGGGTGCCGCCCGTTGCGGCAACAGAGCCATGCGCCACCGCATAGCCATCGACCGCCGAATTGGTGAATTGCGGCACATCGCGCGGTGC